>BPTO01000006.1 GCA_023705985.1 Candidatus Heimdallarchaeota archaeon
GCTATAAGAACTAGGGTTGTAATTATAAAGACAATCCGTACGATAAGAAATGAATACGTTGTCCATTGTTCTTCGAAAATAAAAAATAGAATAGTATGAACGAGATCTATAAGTGATGCAACAATAAGTAAAAACGAAGTATATTTCCAAAATTTGAAATCTATATGGGAATTCATTCTCAATAATCCTATAGCAAATAGAATTATTGCGCAATTGTAAGCAATGGTAACTACTTGTGAAATAACTATAAGTAAAGTACTATCTATAGGTATAGTACTAGTTGCTACTAATAGCATTTGTAAAATCATCAAAGCCCAAGAACTATAAAATAGATGTTTTTTAATATCAGCAGGAAGCTCCATAGTAATATCACTATTTTTTTCAAGTTAAGTAAGGGTTGTCAGATCCACAATGAGGACAGAATCTAGCATCAGGGTCAAGTTCTAGTCCACATTGAATACAGAACATTTTTTTTCTTTCAACTGGTTGTTGAATCTCTTTTACTGTTTGCTCTGGTGGTATAGCTCCAGCTCCAGGTTGTGTAGGTTGATTAATTTGTTGATATCTTGAATCATAAGGACTTTGTGCTTGTGTGTAAGTTAGAGGTTTAATCCTCTCTAATAATTGTTTAGGAACTCTATCGAGTACAAGAAAAGTTCTCCTGAGGTTCCAATAACCTAGAACAAGCATTACTAGTACAGCAATTTCCATGAAACTCATTGCAAAAAGGAAAGTCGATTCTTCTTCTAAAATAGTCTCAAGAGGTTTAACAAGTAAAACTATTTTAAAAACAATAAATATCCCATAACCTAGAGGTAAAGACATTTGTCCTTTAAACACATTTCTTTTAGCTTTAAAGAAAGAATCAACAATTTCACGGAGTAAGAAAAAACCAATAAGATAAACAATATTTGGTGAGAGAGCCGCAATACCTATAACTAAAACTCCTGAATCTGCTAAAAGTAGGATTTTATATTCTACTAGAAATTGTAGCACCACAATAATAAGTTCAAGAGCTGCTCCACCTAAAATTAAAAGACTTACATAAAGAAGATTCTTGTTATTTTCTTCTGATTGAAAAACATATAAACCATAACCTAGCCAACCTATTGCTAATATTGTTAACATTTTAAAAATATAGACTACAATTAAAGGAATAATCGACATAAAGAATCCGAGAAATGACAAAAGCATTGTTGCTAATACAAAAGATAAAGCAGCATTGGTTATATGCTTTCTAGTGGAGTCCGAAATCATATAAATCATTGTTTTTTCGTGTGATATTTAATGTTGTGGAATTCTGTTTAATTAATGTACCCATTTAATCAAAATATCTAGTGTTTTTTCTTTTTAGAGATAAACATATAAGTTCTGCTTCAAAATGATGTGTAATGAGGATTTCTTCTAAACTCTCCATCCTTGCATTTATTGTAGGTTTTCTTACAATATTTATGCCTGTTTATTTTCAGGACAGATATGCACTGACTTGGTTGGATATACAAGAATCCCCACCACTGTGGATTTACTTGGTAGCAACTATGTGGGTAGCTGCACATGATATAGGATTTCTTAATGGTATAAACTTGATAAAAAAATCTAATACAAGAGTGGTAAGGGTTCTTCTTCTAGCCATAGCTATATCCATGGCTTATAGTTTAGAATTGTCAGTAAATGTATGGTTATCAGAAGGAAATACTTTTTGGGCAGAGAGTCTAAGATTCTTAATACCGACTGAACATATCCAAAATAAGGTAAGTCTAGGTTATCATGTGATTCGTCTATGTAGAATCTTGTTGATATTTACTCTGTTATTTTCATTGATAGAAAAACCATCTCATAAACAATTTGAACATTCAGATAAAAAAATCTCAGAAAAGGTATTTAAAGAAAAGAATGAGTAGAAAATAGTAACTTACTCCTACTAGGAAAAATCTTTCAAAACATGAAAGTTGATTAAAATGCCTGTAACACTCTTCCTCCCTTATATTTCCCTTCTGGTTTTAGATGAGACAGGAATGGAATTAAGAAACACCGTTTCAATTCCAGATATCCCAAATGAAGAGATAACCGCATTGGGAAATTTTTATAGTACAGTAGTATCTTCTGCAACGACACCAAATCTACAAGTATATGGACCTTTACCAATCCCACATCACGATCAGTATCATCTACTAGTAGCCTCTTTTAAGAAAATAGATTCAAATGTCAAAGATCAACGAGCTATCACTAAAACTGGTTTAGCTGTGTGTCAATTATTAATTTTTTATCACAAAGGAAGTGATCAACAGGCTAAATTCGGTTATAACCGCATCTACGAAACTGTAGAATTTTTTCTAGAGAAATTTAAAGATATTCAACAAATAAAATTAAAAGACTTAGAAAAGCTAAGTGAAGATTTAATAGAAAACATTCTTTTAGATGAACAAATAGAGTCTAAACGAATAGAGGACATTGTCCGTGATATTGCAAACAGATTTCATAATATTCAGATGCTGACTCAGCTCCTTAATAGGAGAATAAAAATTGGAGTAATTTCTGCAGATACAGTAGCTTATAACATCCTAATTCAATCACTGTTTCATTTTCAAAACATAGATTTCATTTACGAATTAACAAGAAATGAATATGTTGTACGAATTGACACATTATTTATGCGTATCGTAATGTCATTGCTTTTTGATCTTGATAAAATTGCAGGAATCGAGTTTTTTAAAGATATAAATTATTACTTATATATTGGATCATTTGAAGATTTAAAAGTAGCAGAAAGGCATATTAAAAATCTTGAAGAACTTTCCAAAAACAGTCCATCGACCAAAATATTTATGATGACTATTGAAACAGCTGAGAAACTACCTTTAGATGTTAAAAAATATTTGTACAAAGAAGCTCAATCTAGAAATCTTACTTTAATGATATCTATAGGCGATGTCTATAGAACACTTGACAATTCTGTATTTATGATTTTGAATGACATTCTAAAGATTCGTAGTTTAATCGAGCTTTGAGATAAGATGAATTGATTTATCTAGGTTCCAAATCAGGAATTGTTGTAATAAAAACTGCACCTTTTCCCATTCTGCTTCCAACAACAGGTCCCATATAGTTTATGAATGATTTACTAATCGAAAACCGTTCTTTCATAATTTCCTCCAGTTCTTTGGCTGATTCTTTTGCTTCTGCGTGTGTAACAAAGAGTGAATAACTTAAAGAGGAATCTATTCTTTCTGCCATTTCTTCGACTGCTTTTTTCTTAGCGTTTTTTAGGCTAATAGTTTTACCTAAGGGTAAATTTTCACCGTTTTTTGTGATAATCATAGGTTTTAACCTTCCTATGGATGCAATAAATTCACTTGCTTTACTTATTCTACCCGATTTGACCAACATTTTCAAAGTATTCATATAACCTATTTGAACAACTTTTAAGCGAAGATCTTGCATAAAATTATATACAGTAGTATAGTCATATCCTTTTTCCAATAGCTCACTAAACTTGATAGCTACTAAACCTTCACCAGCAGATGCACTCATTGAATCAAGTACCTCTATTTTACTTGGATAATATTTTCTAGCTGCAACACACGCTTGTTCATAAGTATTAGACAATTTCTGAGCTATTGTTACTAAAACCAATTTATCATAATTATCTTTTTCAAGATAAGTATCAAAACATTCTTTCCATTGGGAAAGATTAGGAGCGGAGGTATCTGGGAGTTCAACATCTTCAATAATTTTGTAGTAATCTTCAGGTGTTATGTCAATTCCATCTCTCATCATTTTTCCTATATGAATATTTAGAGGAATCATTCCAATATCATATTTTTCTAAAACACTTTGATGAGTATCACCACAACTATCTACTACTATTTTTACTTTCATAACAGTGGAGAAAAACATGTTTTAAATAAACCTTTCGTGAATCTCTATGGAAGTAGTGTTTGAATAAACTTTTTAACTTTACAGATTACGCAGCTTTGTGGAAGATAGATATCTTGAGGTTTCAAAAAAGCCATTAATACAGCTTAGGCACAAATATTTTCAATGCTTAGACGAGAGCTATCAAAATCGATCCATTATTATGATTCCTGGTTGGTTAGATTCAATCGAAGCAAGAACACTTCTGATTGAGTCATTTCAGAGATATGCAAATATTATAATCTATGAACCTAGAGGATTTGGCAAATCAAGTAAACCGCATAAACGTGGTATTTGGGGAGTTGAAGAATTTACAGATGATTTATCTAAGGTTATCAAATTCTATAATTTAAAAGATGATGAATTCTTCATCTGGGGAAGTTGTATAGGATCAGCTTTGTCATATTTATATTACCTAACAAAGAATGGTGTGAAACCCAAAGGCATGTTATCAGCTAGTCCAGAATCGAAGTTTAAGACCAAATGGTGGTTTAATGTTTTAAAATTACTACCTTACCCTTTATTATGGTTAGCACAAAAATTTGTAGTCTTTATACTCAGAATTTATCTCAAATTTAAGACTCCAAAAGAAACAGAGAATCTAGATTATGCTTTAAAAAGATTTAAGGAAGCAGGTTTGTATATACAGCTTCGAATATTAATAGAATTCATTCATAAATATGATATCAGAGGCAGAGAAAAAGAATTGGACCTACCTATTTTAGTGCTAATAGCTGAACAAGATTGGTTTACAGATCCAGAAAATTCAAAATTATTTGCAACTCTTCATCCAAAGTCAAAGCTCGTAAGTTTTGGGGATGCTCATAGAATTATCGTTGGGAATCATGAAATAATAGGTGATCATGTAAACGATTTTATTGATACACTCGATTAAGGATACTAAGAACATTTTTATTGAGTATTATATTATTTTGATACATGGGTGTCTTTGAAGTTAAAGAAGTTAAGCTCTTTAAGATGGGCGTAGGGTGGTTATCAGCTCAAGCTCGATGCAAGGGAAAGGATATTTTGTTCCCAGTATTGAAAAAACAGACTGATGATTTTTTAAAAACGTTTTATGTTGATGTCAAAGGAGAATCACTATTATCTTCAATTTCTTTTGATTCTGAAATGAAAGGAGAGATAGAGATTGATCAAAGTGGATGTGCTTTAACATCAATTTTAAACTTACTTTCAGGGTCTAGAATTCTGGTTAATCTCTTAAACGGAGAAAATTGCGAGGGAAGATTAGTTGGGTATCAAGAAGGTGAATCAGAGAACAAGGATAATGGTGTTGAAATTACAATTATCCTCTCATCTCCAGACAATTTAATTAAACAAGTTTCTTCTAAAGAAATACAAAGTATTTTTCCTGCAGAAGAGTATTTCCGAAAAACTCTGAAGGAACAGCTTGATATGCTCTCTAAAAGCAAAAAGGAGGATGTCAAAAACATAAAAATTACATTTACTGATGAAAGTGAAAAAGATATTACGGTTTCATATCTAACTGAACTACCCGCATGGCAATCATCCTACCGAATATATAGTATAGGAGACGAAGAGGCAGTTTTTGAGTTATGGGCCTTAGTAACCAATAATACTCAAGTTGATTGGATTGATGCTCAAGTACAGCTTCTAACTGGACTACCTATTTCCTTTAGATATGATATGAGCTCTCCATGGTTAATAGACAGACCTTACGTTTCTAGACCTACACAGACAGGTATTAGTGTTATGAAACCTGAAGCAGAATTCGAACCTAGACCTTCTCCTAAATTAGCTCCTATGGCTGCTCCTGCAAGAGCAAAAAGGGCAGTAGCTAAAATGGACTTTGTTGGTGCTGCTGCGCTTGAAGAACCTTATGAATATGAAAAAACAGCAGAACAAGTAGCTGAAATTGTAACAACAACAGAAAGTGTTACTTTCAGTTTAAAACAGCTGGTTACTATTAAAAAAGGAGAATCAGCTCTTCTACTTTTACATTCTACTGATGTGCCAAAAGAAAAGATTTACATCTACAATAGAGCTAATCATGCATCACATCCCTTTGGTGCAATAGAGATTGAAAATAAATCTGGATATGCTTGGGAAGAAGGACCTGTAACAATATATGAAAAAGGAGATTATTCAGGGGAGGCTATGCTGCAAAGGGTTCCAAAAGATGAGAAACAAATTATCCCTCATCATTTAGAACAAGATATTTACATCAAGCAAAGCGAAAAATCCTCAACTAAGCTAGTAAACATCTCTCTTTCAGGATATTATTATGTTGAAAGTTTCATAAACAAGACAGAATATCTTTTTGAGATCGATAATAAAGCAGATGAAGAGAAATATATAATTCTTGAAACACCAAAGCTATATGGATACGAAGTAGACAAGAAAAAATCTAAAATTGAAGTTAAAGAAACTCCAAACTATTTTCGAGCCAAAATAAAAATTGAAGAAAAATCCAGCCTTAAAGCGAAAATTCACACTTTCCGAAAAACTTCACAAAGTGTATCAATTGCGTCTGTATCAGATCAGGTTCTAGAAGAATTACTTGACTTAGAAACAATAGATGAGAAACAAGGAACGATAATAAAGAAACTAAGAGATTTGAGAACAGAAAAACAGAAACTTGTTGTACAGAGAGATTCAGAAGAAAAAAGCATTAAGAGAATGGAAAGTGAATACCAAAATATAACCAAATCCATACAAGTTTTACGAAGTGAGGGTGAAGAAGGAAAGACACGAGCTAAATATGTAACAAAAATGAATGATTTGTTCGAAAAAATGGAAACTAAAAGGAAATCTATCGAAACTATCGATATAAAAGTCGAAAAAATATCTAAAACGATATTAAAAGAAATTGATAAGCTGTCAATAAAGCATTAGAATATTTGGTGACTAAAATGGTTGAAATGTTGAAATTGACAGAAAATGTTTGGGCACATACAAAAGGAGAAACAAGAGGTAATGTAGCTTTTGTGAGATTGAAAAACTTTGTAGTAATGTTAGATTCAGGAATGGATCCAGTAACTTTGAAGGATATAAGGGATATAGCTGAAAAGGAAACAAAGCTTCCAGTAAGAATACTAGTAAATACGCATTGTCATAGTGATCATGTATTTGGAAATCAGGTTTTCGAGGACTGTCGTATTATTTCTACAATTTTTACAAACGAAATAATGAAGGAGCGAAAACAATCAACAGAAGAGAATCTAACAACATGGGCTGAAAATAATCCTGACTTAAAAGAAAAATGGCAAAATCTGAAGATAGTTCTTCCCAACGAGACATTCACTGGTAGATTAACACTAGATGATGAAGGGAGGCAAATAGAGATTATTGAAACACATGGTCATACAAGAGGAAGTGCATTTGTCTATGTTCCTAGCGATACTTTAATATTTTCAGGCGATTTGATATTTTCTGAAACATTCCCATATGGTGGAGATCCCACTGCTAATCCCTATTTATGGATAGAAGCTATTGACAAAATGCTAGAGCTGCGAGCAAACATTATTATTCCAGGGCATGGGCCTGTAACATCAAATAAAGAACTAGAACTTCACAAAAAATATCTAGCTGAACTTACTAAGAAAATTGAGGAGCTTGTAGAACAAAATGTCCCCAAAGAAGAACTTATCAATCGAACTGACCTTCCTCAATTTCCATATGAAGTAGAGAGTGGACGTCTGAAAATGATGCTTGAGCAATTTTATGATGTCATTAAAAACCTCTAATTATGGTTTTGAAAAGAATGTCTGATAATTCCTTCATCTATGATTTAAGGAATAAAAAAGGCTGGATTATTGGTTGTTTTAAAGAAAAAAATTACTATGATTCTTATCTACAACTAGGGAAAACAAGTTTTGTAGAACCTTGGAGTGATCCAGATGTGCACTATCACTCACATGCACAAGAAATTTACATAGTTCTAAATGGAGAAATGTGGATTCCAGTAGGAAAGGATACGATTCTTAGGGTTAAGGAAAAAGGACTTCTGCTGGTTCAACCAAATGTTCCTCATTCAGTGATTGGCGGAAAAGGAAAGATTCAACACATAGGGATAAAGGTTCCACATAAAGAAGATAAGAAAATAAATGTGAGAAAGAATGAAAGTGCAATCAACGAAGGATGCCTTAAGAAATATAATCAGAATTCAATTAACTCTTCTAAGGGTTTTCTAGCAGATTTGAACGACAAAAAAAACCAGAATTGTTGGTTGTTGGGACTAGGAACAGCGACATATAAAACTAAAGAACTATGTCTTGCATTTATGAGTTATACAAATGAAAATGAGACGAAAAAAAATGAACACGATAATTCTCTTCATTATCATTCAAAGAGCACGGAATGGTATTTAAACATAACTGGAGAACAAAAACTCCTTGTTGAAAAAGATCAAATAACTGTTCCAGAAGGATGTCTACTTAAAATTCCACCTATGAAAGCACACAAAATACTGTCTTACTCTTACCCTTTCGAAGGATTTACAATGCGCACTCCTATATTTCTAATGATAAAGTGACCTTAAAAACTGGTAACCCCTAAAAATTCTTCAATGAAACTCACTTGTTGTCTTTCATTCTAATTAACCCGCATTCTGGACATTGAAATTTGGTTTTTTTATGAAAACCCCCCTTTCGTTTAACAGCTTTCATAGAAACTTTTCTCTTTTGCTTATTGCGACAACGTGGGCATAACATAAGTACAAAAAAACCTTATAAAATATAAATTGAATGAAATGGGAAAGATAAGTCTTCAAATTGCTTTCCTACATTTTGAATTATTTCTTCATGTAAATGATGAAAATAGAAACAATACTGTGATAGTTGTTGTAAATCCTTTTGGCCAATAACAGTTAAATATTATTCTCGTAAATATGTCTATAAGGGATAAAATTATGACTAGAGAGGCATCCTCACCAAACTACATCAAAAAAATTGCGTCCGAAGCATATCCAGCTTTGGCGATGTTAGCAGGTGTTGATCTTGGTGTTTTTGCTGCATTAAAGAATAATCCTATGGATGTTCAGAATATTGCTACTACCCTTCATGTAAAACAAGACAAACTAGAACCCTTGCTCTATGCTCTTGTAACTGCAGAATTACTGAAATTAGAGGATAATCTCTTTTCTAATACAAGGGAAGCTAATCAGTTCTTGGTACCTAATACTTCATCATATATAGGTAATCATCCATTTCTCAATCCACTGGTAATGTGGTGGGATTATTATGGATCTCTAAAGACCGCAGACACAATTCGAACAGGAACACCCGCTCTAAAATATGATTTTGCGTCTAAATCGGAAGAGGAATTAAGGCAAGACTTTCAACATACTCAACCTATTGCTATTCGAGCAGGGCGTGAGCTAGTAAATAGTTTCGATTTTTCATCATATCAGACATTAGTAGATGTTGGTGGTGGACCTGGTGGACTATCTATTGCTATTACTGAATTGTGTTCCAATATCAAGGCAACAGTAATAGATATCGCGTCAGTTACTCCAGTCACACGATGGTTTGTGGAGCAAGTAGGAGCGAGTGATAGAATTCAAGTTGTTACAGCTGATGCTGTTACTGAACCTTTAACTGGTCAATATGATGTTGCAGTCCTAAGAGCACTCATTCAAGTACTTTCTCCTATCGATGCACTCAATTCACTCAAAAATGTCTACACCATTATAAAGCCAGGGGGGACTCTATACATTCTAGGACACATTCTAGATGACTCCCGCATCTCACCACTTGAAGAAGTCTGGCATAAGCTTGGTAGCATCAATTATTATGAAGTTCCATCGCCCTATACTGAGGAAGAACATCGCGAGTGGCTACTCAAAGCTGGTTTTGAAAATATTGAAAGAAGTTTCCTACCCAATGATGATGGTTTAATACGAGCACAAAAACCGCTTTGATATAATATACCACTCTCCAGTAACAACAGCCATTTTAGTAAAGTTAGGGATAGTTCGAAACTGATTCAGAACCTCTTGTGTTTTTCCGAGTTATACATCAAAAAGAATATTCGCAGATACTAGTCGTTATCTAAATAAGATATAACTGTGATTAAAGTTTCTTTCATTCTTTATAAAAAAGAAAAAAAAAGTTTAGAGTTTGTTTCTCTTTTTTCGAACAAATCTAAGACTTACTGTTATTGGTAAAATAGCTAATATAACCCATAACGCTTCAAAACCATCAATACCTATAGTAGCATCATCTTTAGTATTTCCATTGCTAGTAGTAAAACCTATAATTATCTGAATCTCATGTTGATTGCTATCTATATCAGTTATGGAAATTATAGCAATATGTGATCCATCACCAACTTCGGTGCTATCCCATTCGAAATTCCACGTTGACCACATGTCGGGTCCTGAATCACTACCGGACATAACATAGATTTGATCATCGATTGCAATACCTACTTGTGAAATTCCTATGTCATCTCTTACTTCGATTTGCCAGTTAAAAGTACCACTGATAGCTTTTGATTCATCTATTACTTCATATATTTGCGTTTGTAGCTCTTCCTGTGTTTGATTGATTGGAACATTCACTAAGTTGTATTCAGGTGGATCACCTTCAAGAGGACTTCCACCATTGTTAACGTTTACATTAACAGTTTGTGAAACAAAATGTGTGTTTTCATCTTCGTCACTTACAGTAATGGTAAATAGGTGGTAGCCATCAGATAATTGTAGTGTATTGTATAATGTTTCAAAGTAACCAGAAATGTCATTGTAAGTCATAATAACAGGAGCTCTATCATCCACTGTTAGAGATACAGCTTTTATTCCTATATCATCAGTTACAAGTGCTTGAACTAGATATGTATCATTAATAGTCTCACTTTCTGTAGGTGAAATTATTGATAATGTTGGTGGATCGCCTGAAGGTTTGTTATCTATCTCTAAATCTCTAGTTATAGCAGAATAATGTCCTTCAAAATCCCATACTTCTGCAATGAGCACAAGTGGACCATCGAAATCGTATGTAGTATCATAAACCATAGAGTATATTCCATCCAAATCAAGGTCTTCAAGAGGATATCCACCGAAGTTTGTCCAGAGTATAACACAGTAAACTCCTACATCATCAGTAACATTTACAGATATGGTTATTTCACCAGCAACTGCAGCAAATTCATCAGGAGTCGGAGGTACCCATTCAACTAGAGCTGATTCATCATAAAGAATATCGTCGAAATTATCTACATATATTTCGTAGTAGTTCCATCCAATGTTGTTTGAATTATCTTCTGCTTCAACAGTTAATAACCAATCACCATCAGCAAATTCAGGAGCGCTGAAATCTATAGTTGTAATGTATCTTTCATAAGTGGAATTGTATACAAAAATTACAGGAATATAGAATCCTTCTATATCGAAAGCGAGATCGCCATAGAACAAATCACCAGTTACTTCTAAAATACCAGAACTTGGGAAACGAGGAATCCAGTTGCTTTCACTAACATCCCAATAATGCATATGAGTATCCCAAACGTCAACACTTAATATTGTCAGTCCTGAAAATCCAGATTCTAAATCATATTCCCAGTAATCAACGTTGTAGTAACTTAATCCACCTATTCCTGGTTGATCTATGTCGATTGTATCGGATTTAAAATCATTGTTGAAAGTTCCACTCCAATTTGTTATAGGATCTATTTTAACACCAAACTCGTCTGTAGTCCATGGTTCTTGAACATAATAATTAATATCTAGCCTTACATTTCTTTGTAGATTCCAGTTGTCTATCCAATAGTTATAATGATAACCCCAACCATTAGGATCTCCAGGTACGAGAGTAATATCGCTATCATCCGAAACTGGCAGATACAGGCTAATTTCATGTCTGTATGATAAGGCACTATAGGGTAGAGTTGTCCAACCAAATAATGTAAGTATATCAAAGGAATGATCAATTGGTAATGCAGTTTCAGCATAAGTTTTGATTGGATCCTGAATATATTCGTTAAGTGAATATTCAACTAGTTCGACACGGTAACCAAATATATTATAGTATGAATCATAACGAATATTCCAACGAAAGTCTGTGTAAGAACTTAGCATAGTACTACTGTTTATCATAGAGGAATATTGATATGCTAAACTAGATTGAAGAAGAGCGTTAAAGTCTACTAAATTGTATATATCTATTCCATAATAGTATCGAATAGTCTCAAATTGAGTTTGAAGTTTATCATCCCACCTCCATTCAATCAAGGAATCGTTATACGTAAAGCTACTACCTAGAAGTGTCTCAAAATAGTCTGCTATACCATCAGCACTTGTCTGATGATCATTGGTATCTACATAATTAATATCTAAGTATAGTGGTGGATATTCTGCAATATCAAAGGCATTGGGATTATAATTTAAGCACATTTCCCATACATCAGAGAGTAAAAGTTCGTTAAAAGGCGTGACATCGAGATGAGCATTAGGTCCTCGGAATTCAATTCGTTTGTAACTATATCCACGTGCATCGACTTGATAATCAGCTCTTTTAGTGGGAAATGTTTCCCAATAAAGGACGTCAAAATCGAAGTTCAAGTTGAAATCAGCTAAATTGTATCCTTGTGCTATATCTACCCAAACATTGTAAGTATGGTCTAAATACCATGGTTCTTCAATATTAGGGTGATAATCTTGACCCATATTTATGTAATCCTCATTCAACCATGGAGTTACTACTAAATTAGTAACATCAGGAAGTTCGATAATCAAGTGGAACCAATCAGTAGCTTCAGAAGAAACTTGAAATTGAGTAAGATGAAGCATCTCTTTCAGTGAAAAAGCATGTGATCCAAATAAGGTATCCCAATAAGAATTGAAGTTCAAGGAAATAGATCCAACGAAATCATTGTGACCACCGTCGTACCACGCGTCAAAACGCAAAGAACTAGCTTCTGACATATCTACTGCTGCTGCAATCCCACCTTTCTCTACAGGAAGTGCATTTTCATAAGTATTGATACAAGAAGTCCAATCTGCATGGCCATTGTAGTATATTTCTACAACTTCGAGCCATTCGTCACCGTACCAGTCGTCAAAACTATTGTATCCTCCATAAGAGAAGTCTACAATTAAGAATTGTTCAATAATAGATACAAGCATTTCAGCATAGAATTCAGCTTCAGACAATGACAAAGAGTGGAAACGTACATTTAGGTGAGTATTATCGGAAAAGGGATCACGATTATCCCATGTATCCATGTGAAAATGATCCAGATTTTCAATGAAAACTGTAGGTAATGACCAAAAATCTAGATTCCCCAGATGTATTCCAACCCCTTCAATTCCTACTTCGGAATGAATCCATCCTTCAGCACCAAAGTCAATGTAAGCATTTTCTCTGTAAAAATAATCGATTGCATTTGTATTTTGAGATTCTAATATTAGTGAAGATGATTCAATTTCAGTTGAATCGCTTTGTAACGCGAAAGTTGCTCCAGATGCGATGAAGGATAATATTATGAGTACACAGAGTACTCTATTTCTAAAAAATAAGTTATGAACCCTCATGTAAGTGATAGTTATAGCTAAAAATGTATATAAGTTAACTGATTAGGGAAATTTCTGTTATTGTGTAAGTGTTATCATAGTTTAGATTTTATTCAGGATATTCATCAAGAGATGAACAACTAATGGAAAACAAATACTAAAAATTTTTTAACAGCTGCTATTCTCATAAAATATGAATATTGACCATATTTCCCTAGACATAAAAATCAATCCTTCTGTCTCAAGTGTAATTGCATGTGGGAAAATTACTTTAAGCAATATACAAACTGAAATTTCTGGCATCCTCTTAAATCCTGATCTCACTTGGCATAAATTAGCTATTATAATTAATGAAAAAGAATTTTTAGTTGATGCATTAGAGGAAAAACTTGCTGAAGATAGTTTTCTTAAAGTTGCTAAAAATTGGAAAATAATCCTACCTAATGCTGTAAAAAATGAAAGGAATATAAATTTATATTTTGAATACTCTGGAAAGATTTTACAAACTACTTTTGATATTAATTATATCAGAGAAAATGTTGTAGAATTAGCAGATTATGCAGCATGGTATCCTCTTATTTGGGGTGAAAATTTTTCTTTTGATTTAACATTACATAGTCCTGAAAACTGGGTTTGGATGTCAAACGGAAATTCATTACATTGTAGAGAGTGTTTTAAGTGGAGAAGCTCTACAAAACAGAATTCAATAGTTTTATTTGGTTTTCCTAAAGAAAACGCAATTCCTGAAGAAAAAGAAATGAGAATATGGGGTTCAGTAACAAATTATCACAAATTTATATCTTTAGAAAAAAACTTCAAGAAAATGGAAAGACGATTAAAAGAATGGTTGGATCCAACGAACCAAGATGATTTTAAAATAATACTAGTCCCTAGAAGTAAAGGAGGTGCATATGTGCGAGGAAACATGATGATTTATCCAGAGGATTTACCAGATAACTACTTCACAGAGTTGTGGAGAAATGTTGTTACAGCTTGGACTCACGAATTATCTCATATATGGTTCAACAAAACAAATCCTGATGAGTGGCATAATTGGATAGATGAGTCTCTTGCTGATTATTGTGCTTTTATAGTAGCAAAAGAAGAGTTTGGTGAAGAGTTTTTTAATCAACTAATCAAGAAAAGAACTGAATTGATAAAAGAAGAAAAGGGCCTTCCTTCTCTAAAAGAAACCAAAAGAGATCATAAACAAGCTTATACTTTATACTATTATTGGGGAACTCTTATACATAATAACATTAGCAAAGAAATTGGATTAGAAAAAATGAAAGATGTAATTAAGGATTTAGCAAAAAAAAGTAAGATAAAAGATAAAATCGAAACATTAGACTATGTTGAAAGTCTAAACAAGATAACTGGAAAAGATTGGACAGATTACATATATAAAATGGTTTCAGAAACACCAGAAGTATAGTTAGAAAAAGTCTGTAATACTTGGTAATTAATCAAGAAAGTCACTTTGAGAAAGAAGGGAGAAACATGAAGGTAAAAAACATTATTGAGAGATTTTTAGAATCTCGCGAACCAGCTGTTAAACTAAAAACATATTTGCGGCTATTAGATTATGATTACAATTCTTCTGCTGTTAAAAAAATCACAAAAAACATAAAAAAAGTTTCACCATTATTATCCTCCTTATTTTCTTTTCTCCCTAAAGACGAGAAGAGTTACGAATTTCAAGCTTACAATAAGTGGCATGGAATTCATTGGATTTTAGCTTCTTTGGCGGATATTGGATATCCTCTCAGCGATGATGATCTAATACCTAGTAGGAATCTCGAATTGAATTGGTTACTAAGCGATGAACATTGGTCTAAAAAGAAAACAATAGCTGGTAGAAAGCGTTTCTGTGCTTCAATAGAAGGTAATGGATTATATTCCATCTTATCTTTAGGTTTAGATGATGGAAGATGTTCTAAACTAGCAGATAGATTAGTTAAATATCAGTGGGACGATGGTGGCTGGAATTGCGACAAACACCCAGAAGCTATCAATTCTTCCTATCACGAAAGTCTGATTCCTATGAGAGCATTAAATATTTATGCAAGAATAACAAATGATAAAGCTTCTAGAATTGCAGTTAATAGAGCTGCTGAATTATTTCTTAAAAGAAAACTTTTCAGAAGCTTAAAAAACAATGAAATTATTCACAATAAGTGGATTAAACTCCATTATCCTCCTTTTTGGCATTATGATACCTTGATGGCATTAAAAATAATGGCTGAAGCGGATAAAATCTGTGATTCAAGGTGCAATGAAGCTCTTGATATCCTAGAATCCAAACAACTATCGACTGGAGGTTTTCCAGCGGAAGCAAAATACTATCAATCAGCGAATACTAAGAAAAGTCATTACTCTCCCGCTAACTGGGGTGGAACAAGCAAGATTAGGATGAATGAATGGGTAACTATCGATGCTTTATATGTATTAACGAAAGCGAAAAGGATGGACATTTAGTAAATTAGGAGTTAGCTTTTGTAGGTTATCTTTTTACAATTATTTTCTTTTAAGAATCCATTTTTCAAACGCAGTGTATGCTTGCTTTCTCCCTGTATCTACTGAAATAACATGTCCTCCTTTTTCTATTTGAACCAATTTCTTATCCTCTGATTTAGCATTATTGAATATCTGCTATTGTTAGTGGTCAAGTCTTTTCGATGAATCAAGAAACGCCTACATTCAGGTAGGAGTAGTTCATTACGTTAAAGGTTAAACGTTTCATGGGCTAAAGAGATAGGAAGACTAACAGAGTAATTCTCTTTTATTATTGTTTAATAATATTAAGTTTTTATACTTGAAATCAATTATTTTCATGATGTTTAATAATAGAATAACAATCAATCCAAAAGTTATGGGCGGAAAACCATGTGTAAGAGATACTAGAATACCTGTATCTATAATTCTCAAACTTCTTTCAAAAAAAATTCCTTATGAACAAATCCTTAATGAATATCCTGAACTAACTGAAGAAGATATAACTTCGTGCCTTGAATTTGCAGCTTGGAGCGTTTCTGAGACTTCAATTCCGGTGATAGGATGAAATTTCTTTTGGACATGGCATTATCTCCAAAATCAGTTGAATTTCTAAAGAATAATGGTTACGATGTTGTTAGAGTTAATGAAGTTATTGAAAAAATAAAAGATAAACCAATTGAAGATATTGAAATATATGAATTTGCAATAAAAAATAATTATACTATTATAACTGCAGATCTAGATTTCGGAGAGATTTTAGCTTATAGCAAATCTTCGAGACCTTCCACAATAGTTTTACGAATCGAGGATTTTCAAGTAAAAAATGTTAATGAAAAATTAAAACTAGCACTACCAAAAATTAAAGATGAACTAGATGAAGGTTCTATAATTATCATTGAAAGACATAGAATTAGAATAAAGAAATTACCAATATCAAAAGAATGAAAAGAAAGAAAAAAAATTTGCTGAACTTTTTGCAGATTATAGGAGCAAAATATTTTTTTCATTATTTTGCAGCAGTCCAAGATATGTCAAAACACTTCTGAAACCAATTCTTTCATTTTTTCGTAATTTAGTGTTATTATCCCAGTTTTCTTGATTTCTTCTAGTTTATAGATGAAATATATGTGTTAAAAATAGCGAAAAGATATGATGTTGAATTGAATTTATAGTTTTATAAAAGTAAGTTTTTTCAATAGTGATAGAATAGGACTATTTTTTTCTTAATAACCAAGATTCCTAAAACAAATCGATGAGAAATTTTTCTAAGAATGTTTAAATAAAAAAACAAGAAAATGAAATAATAGGGAAAAATCCGCTAAAATAATCTTAATGGAGGTAAAATAATGAGTGAAGAAAAGGTTTACAAGGTAATTGAATTAGTTGGTTCATCACCTAACAGCTGGGAAGATGCTACTAAAGCTGCAGTTGCACAAGCTTCTCGATCTTTAAGAGATTTAAGGATAGCTGAAGTCGTAAAGCTAGATGTTAGAATCGAAGATGGTATGATCTCAACTTACAGAGCAAGGATCAAATTAAGCTTCAAATATGCAGAAGCAGACTAACACTGTTTTAATAATGCTTCAAATTAACGATGTCATTATTAAACTAAACAAATTAGTATTGGATAACACGACGTTATCTTTAGCTTTATATGATATTAGAATTTTTGACAAGTATTATTTCAGCTGCTATGCTTATGGCTATTTCTTCAGGAGAATGGCTTCTAATACTCATGCCTATGGGTGAATGTATAGAATCAAGAAGGTCTTTTGAAATCCCTTTTTTTTCAAGATTGGTAAAAACTGTCAGTTTTTTGGTTGAACTTGCCATCATACCAATATATCTGCATTTTTTAGAAATAATTTCTTCAAGTACGAGTTCATCTGATATATGGGCATAGGTCATAATTACGACATAGACTTTGTCTCCTTCAGGGATGATTGTAGCGATATTATCGTATGATATAACCTTTTTTTCATGAGCATAGGTATTGGTAACCATAGTTGGTAGTTCATTTCTGTTATCGATGACTGTTATATGAAAACCGAGGGTTTCGATGATACGCGATAATGCAAGCGCTACATGACCTCCTCCTATTATGAAAAGTCTGTCCTGTATGCCGATATTTTCTTGATAGGTCCATGAGGTACCGTTTTCAGAATAGATTCTGTCATCTGTTAATGTGTTGCCTGAATCAAAACCGATTCCTTTTTCATTGATAGTCAGAACACCAGGTCGTGCTTTAGCATAAGACTTTATTATTTTCTTAATGGTTGGTATATCTTGTTTTCCGAAAGAAATCAGTGCAAATGTCTGTGAACCATCACAAATCATTCCTGAACGGTTTTCTTGTGCAGTATCATTATGTTCCATATGCACTGTTTCGACAGAAAATTTCCCTTCTGTGAGTAAGGTGCGCGCACGATCAAACAAGTTGTGTTCAGAAATTCCTCCGCCTACTGTTCCTATTATATTATCAAGCGTAACGTACATTTTTGCACCTGGTACATTCGGTGCAGAACCTGATTGGTTGATTATAACAACAAGCACAGCATGTTTACCTTTTTCAAGTTCTGTGAGGATTGTTTTCCAGAAATGTTCTTCATTCATCGTAAGCAGCCTTATTTGATTTTTTTGCTTCAGTTATTTCATATCATGGAGATAGAGCAAGAGTTTTTCATGGGTAAGTGGTGCTGAGTATCTCCAGTCTTTATCCTTTCGAAATGCCTGTGCAGCATTCTTCAGAGCAAAGTAAGCTCCGATGCCATACATAAAAGGTGGTTCACCGATACCTTTTGACTGTAGAACTGCTGCAGGATTGTCAGCATCTTCAAGGAACTTAACATTAATTTTGGGTGTAAAGCGAAGATCAGGTACCTTGTATGTTGCTAGATTATCTGTTATAAGTTTTCCATTGTCATAGATTAGTTCTTCAATAGTCATCCAACCTATTCCTTGTATTAGTCCACCCTCGACTTGTCCGATATCAATTAATTCATTCAAACTTTTACCAGCATCGTGAACCACATGAACTTTATCTATAGTATATGTACCCCGTAAACAGTCGACTGTCACTTCTGTAACAGCTGAACCGAAAACATGATAAGCAAATGGTTCACCTTTCTCTTTTTCACGATCGAAATAGATACCAGGTGTAGCATAGAGTGCTTGTGCGGAAAGATTAACTCGTTTTTTATATGCTAACATTATGAGTTCTTCCCAAGTAACTTCTGTTTTTATTCCTGCTTGGTAAACAGATTCATCTTCTATTGTTATTATTCCATTGCCTAACTTCTCTGATGCAACATTTTTCAATCGTTTAATAATTATTTCACAAGCGATTTCCACGGCCTTACCATTGAGGTCAGCACCACTGCTTGCAGCTGTAGGTGATGTGTTAGCCACTCGGGTCGTGTTTGTGCTTTCGATACGGATGCGTTCTAGCTTGATAGACAGAGTACGGGCAGCGATTGATTTGATTTTTGTATTGACGCCCTGACCCATTTCAACTGCACCAGTACTAATACTGACACTTCCATCATTGTAAACATGGACAAGAGCTCCCGCTTGGTTGAGAAAAGTAGTTGTGAATGATATCCCAAAACAAATGGGCATGATGGAGATTCCTTTTTTTATAAAACGATTCTTCACATTAAAATCTTCGATTGTTCTTTTCAATTCCTCATATTTTGAATCTTGGACTACTTCTGAGAAACTTCTTTTTGCATGACAATTTTCTGTCTTCATTCCATAGGGAAATTGGTCTCCTTCCTTGAGTAAGTTCTTTTCCTGCAAGACTGAGACTGGAATTCCTGTCTCATCTGCAGCTTGTGATAATGCACATTCCATAACAAACATTCCCTGAGGAGCACCAAAACCCCTAAATGCTGTGAATGGTACAAGATTGGTTTTGCAAGGATATGCTGAGACACGAACATTAGGTATGTAATATGAATTAGTTACGTGAAACAAAGTTCGTTCTAGAATAGAGGTTGAAAGGTCAGCACATGCACCAGAATTTTGATAATATTCAGCTGATAGTGCAAGGATTTTACCATCCTTGTCAAGACCTAATACATAATCAGTAGAATAGGGATGACGTTTTCCAGTCATTTGCATATCTTCTTGTCTGTCAAGAACTACTTTGACTGGGCGTCCAGTATAAAGTACCCCTAATGCACAGAATGCTGCCCACGGTGTTGCTTGATCTTCTTTTCCACCGAAAGCTCCTCCGAGTCTTTTCACATCGACTTCAATAGCGTTCATATCACATCCAAGGACTTGTGCAATTGTATTTTGAACTCTGCTAGGAGATTGGGTACTTGAGTATATGATGATTCTACCGTTTTCACCAGGAAGTGCAAGAGAACTTTGCGTTTCAAGATACAAATGCTCCTGACCTCCTGAATCTGCTCGTCCTTTGATGATAGACGCACATTTATCCCACACTGAATCTACATCACCAAGATTGAATGTGCGTGAATGAGCAATCAATAGACCCTTCTTTGCAGCAACACGTGGATCAAATATTGCGGGTAGTTTTTCATAGTCGATTTTTATTGAACTAAGAGCTTGCTTAGCTTGTTCTTTTGTTTCTGCTATAATAACAGCAATAGGTTGTCCTATAAAATCTACTTTTTCATCTGCAAGGAGTTCTTCATCTTGAATAATACCTCCTATTTGGTTTATGCCTGGAATGTCTTTTGCTGTGAGCACTTTGACTACTCCTGCACATTTCTCAGCTTTTTGTATGTCTAGGTTTTTGATTTTACCATGAGCAATGCTTGAAGCAAAAACAGCCGCATGCAACATTAATCTAGGCTCAGGCATATCGTCCACAAAAACAGATTCACCCCTGGTGTGAGGAGGTGTAAGGTCATTCATAGTAACCCCTCCAATTCAGGAAACTCGGGAAATAACTTAATGAAATGCGCATATATCAGTTGTCTAAGGAGTAAACGTTTGTAGAGTGCACTACCTCGTACATCGTCTATTGGACTAATCTCTTTGTCAGTTATCTGTGCAGCTCCTTTTATTAAATCAGAGGATATTTCCTTATTCTCAAGAAAAATAGACGTTTTTTCTAGATACATAGGAATCGGTCCGATACCACCTGCAGATAAATGGGGTTCTCTTATTATTTTGTTATCTAGTTTGAGCGATAAAGCGCTGTTGACACTAGCTATGTCACCGTGCATCCTTTTTGCTACTTTTTCAAAGGAAAACAATTTCTTCTCTTTTCTAATTCTAACCCATTCAAGAATCTCTCCCTTCTTGAGATCCAACATCTTATAACCCTTAAAAAAATCTTTGAGTTTGATTATTCTATTTTTATCTTCAAATTTGAGACTTATTTCAGCATCAAGAGCAAGAAAATAAATGGTTAGATCTCCGATGGGTGAAGCATTTACTATATTTCCACCAATTGTGGCTTTTTGTCTGATAGGAAGTGATGAAACCTTAGAAAGATGTTTCTCTATATTAAGAACTGAATTCAATTCAACAGAAGTGCGAATAGATTCTGTATCCGTCATTGCACCAACATAGATATGCGTCTTATCTGACCATACACCGGAAAGATCCATCTCTGATAGAAATACTGGGTCAACTAAAGTCTTATTCTGGACAAAAAGGTCTGTTCCACCAGCAACATAAGTTCCTTTGTTATGTTTGGGTACTTTTTTCAATTCTTTCAATTGTTCGGATATATCAGAAAAATAAGCCGGCAGAATATCTGCATCGATGAGCGTTGGTATCCTTTCCTTGTTAGATTTCTTTACAACAGATATATGGTCAGACAGCAATTGTGTCGCTCGGATGATTGATGCATATCCTGTGCACCTGCAAATATTACCTTCGATAGCTGTTAGGATATCATTTTTCTCTAGATTACTGTTTATGAAAAATCCTGTAAGACTGATAATTATTCCTGGAGTGCAGAATCCGCATTGTGTGCCACCCGTGTCTACAAATGCTTGCTGGATGGGATTGAGCCCATTTTGATTTAGCCCTTCAATAGTTACGAGGTGTTTTCCTGCAATTTCACCGAGTGGAAGAAGACAGGAGGTAGTAGCTTTATACACAAGTGTGTTATCCTTCAAATCACCAAGAAGTACCATGCATGCACCACAGTCACCTTCGTGGCAACTTTCCTTGACTCCTTTAATACCTATTTTTCGTAAGAAATCAAGCGTAGGTATGCCTAGAGGTTCATTAGTTTCAATGATTTTCTGATTCAGTATAAATTTCATCCTTCTAACCTTTTTACTACTTCATCAACTGTTAGGGATTCTGTATGTATCATATCCTTAACTGCATTGACATCTTTTAGGCCATTACCAGTAATGACAAGACAGACTTTATCCGAATCTGTAATCTTTTCTTCGTAAATAAGTTTTTTCAACCCACCAAAGGCTACAGCTCCAGCTGGTTCTGCAAAGAGACCTGTTTCTTTCCCTAATTCTGAAATAGCATCAAGGATTTCTTCATCGGTGATAGAGATAAAAAAGCCATTACATGCTTCGATATAGGTACATGCCTTGATGACATCACGTGGATTACCCACAGCGATGCTGTCAGCAACGGTTTCACCGATGATTACATGAGGTGTATAGGGTTTGCCTTTTTCAAAAACAGCCTTTATCGCAGGAATTCCTTCAGCTTGAACACCAATGATCCGAGGAATTTTATCTGTCAATCCAATTTTCTTGAATTCCCAAAAACCCTTGTACAAAGAGCTTATGACAGTACCGTCACCAACACCAACTAGAACATAATCAGGTACAGTAAAATCGTTTTGGATTACTATCTCAAAAGCCCCAGTCTTTTTACCTTCTAGAAGATAGGGGTTTATTGCTGCATGTCTGCAGTACCAACCTTTTTTGAGTCCTAACTCTAGTGATAGATCATAAACCTCATCATAGGTACCTTCAACTGCCATGACTTGAGCACCTGAAATCTCAAGTTGTGTTCTTTTACCTATTGGAATGGTTGCTGGAACAAAGATGTAAGTCTTCATATCTGTATGTGCATTGAGCATAGCGAGTGATGATGCAGCATTACCGGTTGATGCACAGAAAAGAGTATTATTACCTTCATCTATAGCTCTGTTGATAGCAACAGAGCTCGCCCTGTCCTTATATGAACTGGAGGGATTGGAACCATCATATTTGACTAATACATCTTTAATTCCTAAAAGGTCAAATTTGTACAGCGGTGTACCACCAACATATTCATCAAATTTGCATTTTGATTCGGTTGGTAATAGAAAATCAAATTGATACATGGAAGCTTTTTTTTCGAAGTTTTTTTGCTTTACTTTTGAATTATCCTTGATAGTTTCATAATCATAAATTACTTCCAGGGTACCCATAATATAACCACAATCTACACAATAATAGAGACCAGGTTTAGGGGTGAATTCTTTTTTGCATGTTATGCATCTCAAAATGTGATTGTTCATGAGAGACTTTTTTGTACAATTTTATAATTGTTGTGATAATGTAATACTACGGGTTTTTATAGGAAAATAAGGATAAGATGATGATGCAAACTAAGGGGAGAAAAAGTACTTCAAGAAAAATGATTGAGAAGACTATCCCTTTAGTTTTAAACCCTGGAATAGAAAAAAAGAAATATTTGAATATAGCACAGGTAAAGATTGTAGCTTTTGCTAATCAACTCCTACCATTTACCAATCAAGCTAGCTCTTTAACCAAATTCCACCACCTAGTTTATAGCAAACATAAGTATCTTGGTATTCAGAGTCAAGTACAAGAAGCGGTACAACGGAGAGTTTACGCAGCTAAAAAAGCTAGACTCTTCCGCAACTTCCCCTTGGAGTTCAATTTTCCTCGAAGTGGCAACCTCAAATTTACCGCTCAAGGGCACCCCATACTCTCTCTTTCTCCTCTAAAAAAGCGTGTAGCTTTCCCTGTTAAGATGAATGGAGGGTGGTTTCGACTCCAAGATTGTGTGAGAGGAGGGTGGGAAGCTCATAGTTGTATTGTGTTCAAGAAGAATCGTCAGTGGGTAGCGCATCTGGTCATTCGTCGACCTCTTCCCCCCGTCCAAGAGGTGGAAGGAACCATTGGAGTGGACATAGGAATTAAAGTAGCAGCAGCTTATACGCTCAACCATCCTTGTTTTCCTCTAGTGGAACAATATCTTGGAAAGGATCTGGCTTGGAAACAACACCAGTTCCTTAAAAGACGAGTAATGTTACAAAAACATGCTAGTCACGGAAGTGTCAGTGCACGGCGTGCACTTAGACGTTTAAAGTATAAAGAAAAGAATTATGTTCAAACCCGTTGTGCGCAGATCGCGCATGAAATAGTTGATCTAGCAGTTCTCACTCGTTCTGCTATCGTAGTTGAAGATGTCACCCATCTTCGTAAAAAATGGACCAGACAAGCAACAAAAGGTAAACATGGTGCTAAAAAGACTCGTAGACAGTTGAACAAGTGGCCGTACAGAGTGTTGTTGTACAAACTTATCCATCTTGCTCAACTCCAATGTATTCCTATTATTCCTGTTAGTCCCCATTTCACCAGTCAAATCTGTTCTCGTTGTGGGAAGAGAAGTAAACTTTCCCGCAACACTCGCGACCTCTACAGGTGTCATTTCTGTGGATTTGAAGTCCACGCTGACCGTAACGCTTCGCGTAACATCTCTCTCTTGGGTAAATATCAACAAGGTTTGAAGTTGTTTAGTTCCTGGCTATCCTATCTCCCTGTTCCGCGTGAGCGGTTAACCTCGTGTTATCCAGTTTCTGTGGCTGAGGTGCCCTCGACCACCTCCCACAGCACTATGAATGGTTCAGTCCCTGTTGATTAACCTGAGTGCAAGATTCTTGTATACGAAAATTGTACAGAAATCAAGTCGATGAGAGCACACCATAAATTGCATCTTGAGGACAGCGTGATTCACATAATCCACAGCGAATACATTTTTCCTTATCAACAATGATAGTATCAGATTCTGACAAAGCACCTGCTGGGCAAATACGAACACAAAGCCCACACATATTACATCTCTCATTGAATGATGGGGGATTATTTTCAAATGTTTCTGGTGTCTTGAAAATGGTTTCTTTTCTTACTTTTCGAATCTCTTCAATTGATGAAAAACCATATTTTTCAAGTGCTACTGGAAGATCTTTTACAATTTTATCATATAAATGTCTCCCTTTAATAAGTGCTGAAGAGAGCATTTGCACCAAATCTGCACCTGCAAGAATAAATTCCAGAACATCTTCAGCTTTCCCAATTCCTCCAACACCAATGATAGGTATGTCTGGAAAAGCTTTACGAATATTGTAGACTCTATGAATCGCTACTGGTTTAATTGAAGGACCACTCATCCATATCTGTTCAGCGAGAAGAACTGAACGATTTTTAAGGTCTATTACTGTTCCTGGCCCCAGTGAATTTACTGCAACAATACCTGTAGCTCCTGCATCAAGTACAGTATTCACAAACTCAAGAAAATCCACTACATGAGGGCTAAGTTTCATAAAGATTGGTTTGTCAGTGTTTTCACGAATACTTCTTACTATACCTGCAAGATTTTCCTTTACATAGTGAGTTGAAATCTCAAACATATCTGTGAAGGGGTCGAGTTTTGGAATGAGATATCTAAAATCTTCTTCTTGGTAACCTGCACTAATAATTAAAGGCTTTTTCTTCTCTTTGTGTATTTTTGGAAGAATTTCATTTATCCAAACATCCGAATGTAACTCTGACCATAGTTCACAATTGTAAATGGCATTTGTAGTTCCTGCTATACAAGGTTTTGGAACAATTGCTCCCTCTACTGATATAGTCTTTGCAACATTAACTCCACATGAGTTATTATTAAAGAACTGCATATTCTCTAGTCCTTCTGAAAGAGGGCCAGCTGCTGGTCCTAGAGGATTTTTGAATTTAATTCCTAGAATGTTTACTGAAAGATCCATTTATGCATCACCTAACCTACTCCATAAAGCTTTAGAAGCTATATGAGCGTTCTTATATGCTTTTTCCTCATCAAAAATACTTTTGTAATCTTTTATGAGTTCTTTTCCTTTAATAAACACATGAGATGGTTTGAAATTGTCAAATAAACCAAAAAATACATGCCCAAAAGCATTGTTTTCATCCATTTCAGTTGGATTTAGATAATTGATAAGCACAAAATCAGCAACATATCCCTTTTGTACCTTTCCTATTTTTATTCCCATCATTCGACCAAAATAATCATATGAATTTTTTATGTAGTTAATCATCTCATCGAACCCAATACCATTTGCGTCCTTAATACCAGCTTTTCCAGCAAATAGTAGATAGGTCCATTCTTTAGCTATATTTGTTCCAAGTCCATCGTTTCCTATAAGTATCTGAATACCATTATTTCGGAAGATATCAATATTAAATGCACCAACAGCATTATTCATGTTAGATGTAGGATTAAGGGCGATAACTGCCTTCTTTTCACTTATGATTTTTGCTTCATCTTCATTAATATGAACACAATGAGCAAGAATGGAATCTGTGTTGAGAAGATTGTGTTTTGTATATCTCTCAACTACTGTCATATTGTAGTTCTTCAATGAATCATCTTCATCTTCCTTACTTTCGGCTACATGAACATGTATTGGAGTAGTTTCAATCACTTCGCTTACTTTAGCAAGAGTTTCCTCTGAAAGACTCATGGACGCATGTAGACCAAAAATACCTCGAGCGTCAGTAGAATTATACTTGATACCGGTTAGATTTTCTGTTATACAAGCATCAACATCAAAACGGTCGCTGGTTTCAAAGCAGAAAACACCTCGCATTCCTAATGTGTCAACAATCGCTTTTTTGAGCTGTTCTAGACTACCGAGGATATCAATACCACTTGCATGATGATCGATAAGAGAAGTTACTCCATTTTTCAAAGATTCTAATCCATAAATTATAGCACTATTAAAAGTCGCATCATTATCAAGTTTACTATCAAACTTCCACCACAATTGTTCTAAAATGTCTCTGAAGCTTTTAGGATCAAAAGGGATAGATGCACCTCGAACAAGAGTAGAATAAATGTGAGTGTGGAAATTTATTAATCCAGGTAGAAGAATTTTGTTTTTTCCATCTATAATTTCTCCTTCGAAACCAGAAAAATCCTTCATGTATCCTACTTCGATGATTTCTTCTTCAAAAATACAAAAACCATCTTCGATATAGGTCTCATAATCATACATTTTAACATTGATTATAGCCTTCATGAGTTAACAAAACTATTTTATCATATGAACTTTACCTTCTAAAGGGGATCATGGACATTTTTCAAACTTGGAAAATAATTTAAATATGATAGATGCAAAGTCGAACAATGAAAGCCGTTCAATTAATTGAAATTGGTAAGGATTTAGAAAATCGAGAAATTCCAACTCCAGATCCTAAACCTGATGAAGTTTTAATTCAAATAAAAGCTGCAGGTATATGCCATTCTGATGTTCATTATCGAGAGGGTGTTTCTTCTGTTGGTAATCTTCCAATTACTTTAGGTCATGAGGTCGCAGGAGATATTGAAAAGATTGGGAACAATGTTTCTGATTACAAAGTTGGAGATAGAGTATGTCTCAATTACATGATTACTTGTGGAAAATGTAATTATTGTGTTCAGGGAACAGAACAATTTTGTGTCCATGGAAAAATGATCGGAAAAGACATTGATGGAGGATATGCGGAATATATTGCTGTACCTACAAGGGGGATTAATAGACTCCCTGATTCAATTTCATATGAACATGCTTCAGTTATGATGTGTTCTTCTGCAACTTCTCTTCATGCTCTTCGAAAAACCAGATTTAAACCAGGAGAAACACTTGCTATCTTTGGGTTGGGAGGGTTAGGTATTTCAGCTTTACAATTAGCACAAGCTTTTGGTGCTCGCAAAGTTTTTGCTGTGGATATAGACACAAGTAAATTACAAACTGCTGAAGAAATGGGTGCTATACCTATTAATGCAAAGAAATACGATCCAGTTGAAATGATAATGGAACTGACGAATGGAGTCGGTGTTGATGTAGCTTTGGAATTAATTGGTCTTTCATTAACTATGGATCAAGGAGTTAAATCATTAGCTCGATTTGGTCGATTAGGATTAGTTGGAATCACAAAGGATACTTTTGATATTAACTCATACGAAGCAATATGTAAAGAAAAGGAAATCATAGGAGTTTCTGACCATTTATTATCTGAACTACCATTTCTGTTAGATCTTGCAGAACAAGGAAAATTAGATTTAAGCAAAGTAGTGACAAAAACAGTTCCTTTAGAAGCTGACGCAATAAATGAAGTACATCGTCGTCTTAAAAACTTCAAAGCGGATTTTAGAACAGTTATAAAACCTTAATATTCTTTATTTCTTTCAACTTGTTTGTTCTGGTCTCCATGTTAGAAGATTGACTTGGCAAACTTCAATAAATCCCATTTTTTTATAAACATTTAATCCCATTTCGCTAGCATGTAGAATTACAATTTCATATCCTCTCTCTTGTGCTTCTTTGACAGCAGCATAGGTTATTGCAGTTCCAATCCCTTTTCCTCTAGCTTCTTTAATTGTCCCTACACAGTAAATTCCAGCAACTCCTTGTTTAAAACAAACTAACGAAACCGCAACAGGTTTTCCCTTATAATACCCTATAAATGCAGTTTGATCTCCTTCATTTTTGTGTTCCAAAAAATGACGGTAGAAACCTTTGGCTATCTCTTTTGGAAAATTAAACGTAGTAATTGCTAAATCATCCCAAATCTCATATTGATTTTTTTCTTCAACTTTCACAATTTCTAAATCCTTAATTTCCTTTCCTTTCTTTAGTTGTGTTATATTCAGATACATTCCAGGGATAATTAGCTGACTAAAGTTATACTTTGAAATTAGTAGATCAGTTAAGGAAGCTGGTTTTGTTTGACTACCTGTATGCCAGATGAAGGGAAGTTTCTTCTCTTCAAAATACTTGATAACTTCTTCTACTTTTTTTTCTAGTTGTTCCGTAGGTAGATTTGTTTTTAGAACATAGTTACACATAGAGAAGGGGATACCACTATCAGTGATGGTATATTCCTCTGTTTCTATAAACTTAATTCGAGAACCTTTTACTTCTCTTTCTTTTGTTCCCCAATACTCATGGGAATTTTCTTCGATGACTTGCTTAATTCTTTCTAGCGAAGGATTTGTAAGAATTTTTGACATAGATTCATTCTTCGAGAATTCTTATAAAAAGTTATTTCTGAAAATCAAGGAATAAACACTACACCCTAAATTATTCTCTTCTAACTAATTAACTTAACACAGCACTCCAATATTTTCTTCTTCTAAAGTGGAAATTGTTCTTATTTTCAATTATACTGTAAGATTTTTCATTAATATAGATATAAGTAAAACTTGTAACGGATATACAAAGTTGTCTTCCAGACCTGATTTATGTTTTTCTTGAAAATTAGATTTAGTATTCTTTATATACTATAGAAATTGTTTTACTTAAAACTATGATTAGGTGTTTAACTTGAAAATCTTGGTTACATATTTCACAAAAACTAACAACACAAAAAAAATTGCTGAAGCTATTTATGAAGAGATTGAACTCAATAAAGAAATTAAAAAAATGGAGGAGTTGGACAATCTAAATGGATATGAACTAGTCTTCTTTGGCTTCCCTATTGAAACCTATGGTCCAAATCAAGAGGTAAGAGATTTTTTGAAAAAAAATTCTGCTAACAAAAAAATCGCTTTATTCATCACTCATGGTTCACCAGAGTTCAGTGATTTTCTTGCGCCTTGGTTAGAAGAATCAAAAAGATGTCTAGATAGCTCAACAGAGTTACTAGGTTTATTCAACTGTCAAGGAGATGTTGCACAGTTTGTAATAGATCATTTGAGTAAATCAGATAACCCTACTCTGCGTTATTTTGCTCAAGAGAGTTCTAAAATTAGAGGACAACCAGATGAGACGAGAATCAATAGTGCTAAAGATTTTGCTAGAGAAATTTTGAGTAAAATTGTTTAATATAGTTATTAAGAATTTTTCACATTATCCTCCCTTTTTGTATTTTTTTGTTTTAAACCATCTATTGGGTACTAAAACAGAAATACACCACGTATAAAAAAATTATATTAATCTTAAAAATATTCTGCTAACTTCTTTATTTTTAAAATCTCTTAATTGTATCTTCTATTTATTATTCTCCTCTTTCCCTGTTCTATTTTTTCATCCTGTATCAAGAGGATTCATAAAACAAAAATGGTTCTATACATCCCATTTTCCACATTTGCTTCCCCATCTAGCAATCACTTTTTCTCCCATGAGAACTTCTATTATCTCACAGATATTGGGGCAACCTTTACACTCAAATCCTTTTGTCTGGTAGTTAATATCTGGGATTTGCCACCCAACAAATTTTGTTTTTATTTCTGGATTTTTCACAATCTTATTCATAACTAGTATAGCTACTCCAATTGCGCCCATAACATCATAATGCTCTGGAACGATTATATCGTCTTCATGTTTAATCTTGTTTTGCTTGATAAGAGAACGTCTGAGTGCATCCCTGATACCGACATTGGCTGCTACACCTCCTTGAAACATAATTGGCCCAGTAATCTCTTTTCCTTTACCTACATTGTTCAAGTAATTTCGCACTAGTGCTTCACTCAATCCGCGGATAATATCCTCTTCTGAATGACCAAGTTGTTGTTTATGAATCATGTCTGATTCAGCAAAAACCGTGCATCTTCCAGCAATAGCTACAGCATTATTTGACTTCAATGCTAAATCTCCAAATTCTTCTATTGGAATTTCTAGACGATTTGCTTGTTGATCTAGGAATGAACCTGTTCCTGCTGCGCAAACAGTATTCATTGCAAAGTCAACAGGTAATCCATTTCTAATAATTATGATTTTACTATCTTGACCACCTATCTCTATGATAGTTTGAATTTCAGAATTCTCATTTAGAGAGGCAAGTGAATGAGCAGTAATCTCATTTCTTACAACATCTGCTCCAACAACTAATCCGGTAAGTTGTCTAGCGCTACCTGTTGCTCCGACACCACTAATTTGGAAATTCTCCCCTACAATTTCTTTGAGAAGAGTAATTCCTTGTTGAATTGATTGAATCGGTCTTCCTTCAGTTCGTATGTACACTGATTCGACAAGATTTTTTTGACTATCTATAATTGCTAAATTCGTGCTTATAGATCCTACATCTACTCCAAGGTAGTACTTATCGGACGAAACTTCTAATGCAATTTCTTCTTGTGTAGATTCTAATATTTCTTCTTTTGAAAGAGTTTCAATTGAAGTCATTCCCTCTTTTTTTGGACAATCACAATTCTCAGTCATAATTAAATGTCTCCCATGATATTTTCTCTTGTGGTTTCCCATTACGTTCGTTTTCACGTTTAATCTTCAACATATCAATAAAAGCTTCAAGTCTCGTTTGAAAGCCTGTTTCTCCAGTTTGCTCGTCAACAATAAGTGGAAGGACTGGCATACCAATATCATTAGTAACACTAGGAATTACCGATTGAGCACTAAGTTCAGGCATACAACTAAATGGCCAAATGTGAACCATTCCATCCCATCCCAGTTCTCGAAGCAATATTGTTGCTCCAACACTTTCTTGCCCATCACCACCACAATACTGCTCAATATATGGACGTGCTTTTTCTCGATAGATTTTATAATATTCCTTAACAAATGGATTGAGTTTCGCGGGTAAATCCGTAAACTTCTTCAAAGAAACAGTGTTACGGCATATTACTCCTAAATTATTTAACCGACGATATAAATCCAGATGAAGCAATGGTTCAAGAACAACATAAATTTCACCTATAATACCTATTTTCAAGGGATCAGCTTCTTCATCTATTTGCACTTCTTCTTTGAATATCTCAGGAATTTGTTTATGGTATTTTTTTACTTCCTTAACCTTATGAATACTAAATAACTTATCATAAATTTCTTTAGCTACTCTATCCGTTTCCCCTTTTTCAATTTCCATCCCTCGATAAAAATTTATTAAGTGCTCCGTTAAATCAAGAGAATAATTCTTCACCCAAATTTTTCGAAGAGCTTTAAGTGTCTGCCATATATTGAAATTGTTGCTAACTGATTGTAAATCTCTCATCATATCAAAAGGTAAGTGGTAATCAATATTTGTGAACTTAACTTCATATCCCAAATCTTCAGTAATTACTCTTTGAAGGGGTCCATAACAACTAGCTCTACATGTCCCAATTCCTCCAATCTGAAAAACATGATTAGCTCCTCTTTCAATGCATTCAATTTGAGAACCTAAACTCAGTTTGAATGGAGTACACATCCATTCTGGTGAGTGTTCTGATCCTAAGGCTAATGTTCGTTTATTGGGAGTAGACGGATTAACTATCCGCTCTTCCGGAACTTCCAATTCTTGTAATATTGCCTTGAACAGTAAAGTCAGTGGCCCAAAATGAGGATAAGTAATATGTGACTCCATTATCTCAGCTCCAACTCTCAATTATTGAACCAGATACCATTTTAACTGATTTAGGAATAGTCTCTGTACTCTTCTTCATTCGAAGGATATCACTAAAAGCTTCCAATCTAGTTTGAAATCCAGCTTCACCTGTATGAGCATCAAGAGATAATATAATAATAGGTGTTTCACTTTTGATTTTTTTTGCATATTGTTTAGCATATTCCATAGAAACCGACACAGGTCCACAAATGAAATTGACAAGCATCAGTATACCATCAATAGATTTATTCTCAAGAAAGTGCATCGCTGTGCCAACGATCTCATGTTCAAATTCAAAATAAAGATAATCGTTTCTTCCAATAAGATGTTTTTCTAATTGTTTTTTAGGTAATTTTTCAGGCTCTGAAAATTCTAAGCCATAGTTAACCATGGATAAACGTAAAATTTGCCTTTCAAGCAGTTTTCTAGGCATTTGTTCTGATGTTATAACATCTACGCCTAATTTTTGTAGTTTTTGACGCACACCCAGTGATGCAAAACTATCATTTAGCATATAAGTATGCCCTATTAAAGCAACTTTCAATGGTTTTTCTCCATCTTCAATCAAAGGCGCATCATTTAACAAAATTTCAGAGTTTTCCCATTTTTTAAGTGCCTCTTCATCTATACTTATATTTTTCATTGCAGTTTTGTGATCTTTTCTAGCTTTGAGAGCAGCATAGATTATTCTTAAAGGATTTTTTGTAAATTTGAATCCGATTTCAAAAATTATTTTTACTAAACGCCAAAAACCATGTTTTTCCCTTGAAGTGCTATAATGAGGTCCAATGATTGGTGGTAAATTGTCTTTTGTATACTTGAGTATATCTGCAAGAGCAACAAACTTAGGACAACCGACTTCACGTTTTTTTCTACTAGCAAAGCGAGGAACAAAAATATAATCAATTTCTTTATCCAAAAGATCTAAAACATGTCCATGGAACAACTTTGTTGAATAACATTCATCATCTAAGGTTTCCAAAACACCCCTATCTTTTGTTATTTTATTTGTAGGTGATGATAGGACAACTTCTGCTCCTAATGCCTTGAAGAAACTTTCCCACATAGCTTTAAAATAATAGTAAAGCAAAGCTCGAGGAAAACCAACTCTTTTCTTACGTTTACTATACTGCTTAGAAATATTTTTTTCACGCAAGGGTTTCTCTCCCAGATTGATTATCGGTAATTTTCTTTATTTGAAGTAAGTTCTGATTAAGTAGAATTATTGGTTGTCCAGCTTAATTTTAAAGTATTCGTCATGACGAAAAATAATACAATACAACGCATTGAGATATATATCTAAAGCGCTACTTTACCACATGTTACTTTGTTAAAATACAATTTTCTTCTTTGTATTAGTTCGAGAAAAATAAAGGAGGGTGAATTCTTTAGTATAAATGGAGGTTAGTTTTGTCGAATGTTTATTCAACTATGTAACTACTTGAGGACAGACTAGTTAGTTTGTTCTGACAAAATCACCTGTATCTAATATTGTTTCTTTATATCTTCTTTCAGTTGAACCTTGAATAATTACTACATCAGAAAATTCACAAGGTAGTGGGTTATCTTCTAGAAAATTTCTACCATCCATCAATTGATAATGCAGATGAGAATAAGTAGTAGCAGCTCCTGAAAAACCTATTTGTGCAATCTTTTCTCCTTGTTTAACTTTTTGCCCTACTTTAACAGCGATACTATTCTTCAAAAGATGAAAGAGATGACTAAATTCTTGATTATTGTGCTGGATAATTATGTAATTTCCAGCTATATCCTTAATTGAATTCTCTTGAATAGCTTTATCCATACTAAAAGGTTCTGAGTAAAGATCTTCAAGGTGGTGAACTACATCTACAACATCACCATCAGCTGGAGCAAAGACATCAATTCCATGAGTATAAAACTTCTTGACATCAGAGAAATGAAAATCGTAGTTGTTCTTGAGTTCATCTGTTTTCAATTCTTGTAGATTGCCATCTGGACCTACTAAAGTAAAATCAACTGCAAAACGACTGAAATTTGAAGCAAATTTTCCTGCAGTAACGTTTCTAACGATAGTCATTCCAAACCTTCGATGATGAGAATAGAAATCATGACCATCAATAATAATTAGTAATCCTTGGAGAGGAAGATGTAATTTTGCTTTCTGATGAAAGAAAGTAGGTTTGACTGGTATATTTCCGTAATAGAATTCCTCTTTAGTTACTTTATCCGTAAAAGTAAACATGTATCGAAGATGATCTATTTTCATCTCTTTAGAAAAATTATGAAACGGATTAAAAACATCTATTGCTTCTTGACCATTAATCTCGAATTTTCCTATCGTATGAATACTTGGAGTACCTACACCATTGTGATTTAAATGGCGGAAAGTGATTAAATTATGATTTTCGTCAAAAACTGCTACTTTAATGAATTTAATGATTAAATTTCTTTCAGTTAAACCCTTGATGACAAAATCGAAATGAAGATTTAGAGAATCTCTAGCTTTCTCAAAGTAAATAATTTCTGGTTCTGCTATAATGGAAACAACTTTATCATCTGAGGAATGATCGGATAAAAACCCTTTAACATTGGTTTATTGATTTTCAAATATTCATTAGGTAAGGTCATTTAAGTGCCCTACTGATATTTTCATTCTCTCTCTTTAAAGCATAGGATGATTAACCTCTTTTTGTTGAAGAAAGGTTAAAGGTTTTTTTTCTATTCTACTTGAAATGAAAGCTCTGATTTCCTTAAAATAAAACACAATAGATGTAGTAAAAATTTTTTATGGCATTTATTGGTCATTCACTAACCATGGAATATGGAGTGAAATCATTAACTCTATTTAGTAGAATAGGGATAAAGGATTTTGTAGTGGACTTAAGAATTGTCATGATTTGATTCTGTCATAGCTAGCAAGATGACTATGAAAATATTTTTATAAAAAGAATATTTTTTAAACAAGAATAATAATGGTTAAGGCGATAGTTATCTATAATTCCCGTGGTGGTAATACTAAGAAAGTTGCAATGAAACTTGCTGAAGGTTTAGAAGTAGAATGCAAAAACCAGAAAAATATTCCAGACTTAAAAGACTATGATTTGTTAGTTCTTGGTTCGTGGATGATTATGGGAATGGTTAGTTTTGCAGGTGCTAGATATTTAAGAAAGCTACGAAAAAAGAATATAGATGGTAAGAAAGTTGCCTTGTTCTTCACGAGTGGTGCTCCTGATGATATCCATCCCATGACAGAAAATAAAGTTCCGAAAAAAATTCATGAAGTAATGTTTGAGAAGATGGAAAGAAGAGTTAACAAGAATAATCAAGTAACTATCCTCCCAGAACGCTTCTATTGTAAAGGAGCTGTAAGAACGATGAAACATGGAGCTCCAAAAGAGCCTATAGGACATCCCACAGAGGAGGAATTGGTGCAAGCTAAAGCATTCGGGGAGATGTTAAAAGAAAAGCTATAGACTATAGTTTTTTCAACATATTATCAATCAAATCTCTCTGTTCGATAAGCTTGGTTTTCATAAATGATCGCACCATATTTTTCTCATCCTCTATTTCAATGGTTTCGAGTTGTTTCTTTACCATTTCAGGATCGCGTATAAACGTATTCAACATAGGTGCAGCAACTGCTTGTGCAAATATCATATTAATAAAAGAGCTACTTTGTCTTTTACTTTTGAGAGAAAGCAGTTCCTTCCTGATATCTGGACATAAATCTGTCATTAGTTTTTCAAACAACTTCCTAAATGGAACGATTTTAGACGAGAAAATACTTTTTCCTCCAAAAAGAAAATTTCTTCCTTCTGTCTCAATCACAAAAGACAAAATATCTATCAATAAGTGCATTACTTTCTCCAGGGATTCTTTGCCCAGTTTTGTTATTTTGTAGATTTTCTTTAAACGACCACCTTCGGGATCTTCTCTATCCAGTTCAATTAACCCATTTTTCTCTAAGGATTCTATTGCTGGATAGATACTAGTACTGTTACTCCAAATCTCTGTTGAGTCTTGTACTTGTTTCATCATATCTCTCAAAACTTCAATCATCTCATCAAGGTAATCAATATCAGCAGGTGTTATCTGGTTTTTTCCCGAGATAAATTTCTGAATCCTGATATTATATTTGAGTAAAGGAAATTGGTCTAAAATCCCAATAGTTTCTTTATTCTTGTTTATGTCAACAGGAATCGCAGTTTTCCTTTTTGAATGAATTTTCTTGAGTTCTAAAAGAATATCAAGGATCTGTTGAAGGAATTCAGCACCTACTTTTCTTCTTTCAAAGATTATTTCAGAAGCTTTAAATCTCAACTCATAAGCATGGGATCCTTCAGGAGATTTAGCTAGATGAATTAAAATAGCTAACTCTCCTAATTTTCTGATAAATCGTTCTTCATATTTTCTGATAGATGTTTGTGTATCTGTCTCCATTTTACTTTTAACTCACATTGTGATTTCTGAAAGGATTAATCCTATCCCTTGTTATCTCTCCATCAGTAATCATAACATCTCTGGAAGAAAATTCAGCAAGTTTAGGATCGTGAGAAACAGCTATAATTGTGACGTTTTTCTCATAATTAACCTTTCTAAGAAGTTCTAGAATTTCTCCACCTGTTTGAGAATCTAAATTGCCTGTCGGTTCATCTGCCAAAACTATTGGAGGATCATTAATCAAAGATCGACATATTGCTACACGTTGTTTTTGACCTCCTGACAATTCCGTGGGTTTGTGGTTCATACGATCCTCAAGACCTGCAATTCTCATAAGTTCTTTTGCTCGTTGTTTGTCTTCTTTCTTTATCCCGTATGGTAAAATAGGTAAGAGAACATTATCTAGTGCTGAAATAGTATCAATCAAAAATATGTCTTGAAAAACAAAACCTATCTTCTCCTTTCTGATTTTACTCAATTTACGTTGGTTCATTTTTGTTATTTCAGTACCATCAATAAAGACTTGACCGCTTGTTGCTGAAGCCATACATCCAATTATTGTTAATAGAGTGCTTTTACCACTACCACTTGGTCCCATTATTGTTATAAATTCACCTTTTTTAACTCTGAAATTTACTCCACGCAGTGCTTGGACTTCTGCAGGAGTATTTTCAAAGAATTTTCTCCAAAGATCTTTAATTTCAATAATTTGTTCTTCTGATTCTGAAATAACTTCGCTTGCAACTTCAAGTTGTGTTTGTGTGTCTTTTATACTTGCCATCATAATCACCTAACTTCCTTGCAAGACCTCCATTGGTTTTACAGAACTTGCTTTTATTCCGGGATAAAGCCCTCCTAAAATTCCTATTCCCATTGCTATTCCAACTGCAGTAAAAATTATTGCTGGGGTTATTACTGGTGCAAATGGCATGCCCATAGTCATCAAAGCTTCTAATCCTTTTATTGCTAGAACGGATAATATGATACCTACTATAGACCCAGTTATTCCTAGTGTAACACTTTCAACGATTACAGAATATATAATGTGTCCTTCCTTCCAGCCTGTAGCCTTCAAAATAGCAAATTCCTTCGATCTCCCCTCAACACCAACTAGTTGGGCAATAATTACTCCCATGCTACCAGCAATAATAACGACAACTGTGACAATACCAATCACAAGACTTTGTGTTTGCATTAAGTCATCCATGGTTTCCAGTGCTGATGCTAAAGATAAGGATGAAAATTTCTTTTCAGGATATTGAGTTTCCAAATAAGCAATCAGATCATCTATGTAGTTATTGACATCTACTGAATTGTCGATGGATGTTCGTACTGCAACAAGATTTGGATTATCAATGCCAAATTGGGAGTAATTTAAACCTATAAATTCATAATGTATTTGATAGTTTGTTGCATCTGTTCTTAGAAGCTCATAAAGCACATTATTTGTTACATTTATGGGGACATAGACATCATATCCTGTAACCATTATAGATTGTTGCATTCCTCCAACCGCAGCTGAAGTTATTCCTACAATTTCTAAATCGTAAGTATAGCTAGTATTAATCATAATTGAGAATGTTTTTCCTATGTCAAAAAGTATTGAATTATTTTCATAGAGAGAGTATGGTATGATACATTCATCTTCGTTAAACTCGAATTTTCTAGATTCTTCTGTTAGTTCTTCTAATTCGGAATAAACCTCACTGAATGCCTCCAAATTTTCTATTCCTCTGATATTTATGCCCATAGGAAGACCAAACACATTTGTACCCAATTCCGTTGTATAGTTATTTACTGTAGCTGGTAAATTCTGTTCCGTTGCTATTACGTCTATGGCTGATACATTTTCAAAATTCATAATTGTTTCAGTAATATTTGCTGGTAGTTGAGATGCATATGAGAACGGTGAATCCTTCTCTTGAAGCTGAAATGTTCCAACTAATTCTCCAAAAATATCGTTAAATGTTTCATCCATTCCAGTTGTAAAAGCGTTAATCGTTACCTGCATAGTAATTGCCACACTTATACCTGCAATGGCTAAAACTGCGACTATCTTTCTTCTAAATGCGTTTTTAAACGCAAACATTGTTACTTTCCCTATCTTCATATCACTGGCTCCATGTTAATTGTTCACAATAGTCATATTTCTGAGTATTGCGAAACATGAGTATTTATAAATATAACCGTATAAAAAATTAACAATAAAAACGAGGTTCTACTTTTCAATTAGGAGATAAACTAAAAAAGCATTTAGAGATAATGAAATTGTGTTATTTCAAAGAAAATGTTCATCTATTTTTCATACTGATTTTCTTTAACTCACTTAAGCTGAAGTCTCTCTTCTTTAGATAGAGGTAGTTCCTTTTAGCAACAAGTTAGTATCAAACTGAACTTATTTAGATTATATGGTTTGTTCTAAATATTCTAACTCTATTACTTCATCCTCTGCGGTCAAAACAACTACTTTCTCAGGTTTTCCTTCCTCTGTAAACTCAAATCTTAATGCTCTTGAGCTAAATTCACCGATGAATTCCATCTCATTATAGGGTTCAAGTATCTCTTCAAACTCTCCTACTTTAATCACCAGATTGTCTTCCTTAACAATGAATTCAACCTCATTTTTTCGCTTGTATTTTCCTGTTAATTTGACCAAATTATCCAAGTTAATTTCTTTTTTAGGATATTTGAAGAACTCTGAAAGTTTCTTTTCTTTCGCAAATTTCCCAACTGGAGCGAGTAGGACGACAAATTCTTCTTCTGTATCTAATTCAAACAATTTATCCAATTTATTCTGTTCATAATAACCTATAGCAACTGTCCCCAGATTGATTGCTTCACAAGCCATATAGAGACTTTGACAAACAATACCTAGGTCAACTGCGATGAATTTATGTGAAAGAACAGTATAACGCCATTCTGTTCTATATGGAACAACTGTCCAATAGAAAATTACTGGAGCTCTTCCTACAAAGTTTTGATTATAAGCTAATTCACCCATCTTCTTTTCAGCATCATCAATTTGCTTGATAAACATTAATTGGTGTGTAAATGAGATATAACGATATAATCCCGGTTCTAATCCTTCTACCCTATTTACTACTAGAAAGGTTTCAAAAGGACTTTTAGCACCTGAAGAAGGAACAGTTCTATAAACCCCCAATCCTGATTTTAATACTTTTTTTACTCCTTGTGTACTCCAGAGTAAGAAAGATAATTCTTCCAAGAGTATAGACTCTTCTGTATACTTTCTTCTACTCTTTCTGCGATTAACAAGGTCTAGAAAAGGAGTTTTAACTATAGTAAATTCCTCTGGTGGAATTAAATCTATAAGTTTTACATCTTCTGGATAAGGTTGCTGGAAGAGTGGGGGATCAATCTTCTTTTGCTCATCAGATTGTGGGACTTCTGTTTCATAATCCTCAGAATCAAAGAAGCGTAAAAATTTTCGGTTAGAATTCATAGCTAAATTTAACTAATCACATTTATTAATATTTGTTTTTCCATTAAAACGTAGAATATGAAGAATATCCTATGTTTTCACATTAAATAGTTCTTTTACCTTTTTCACAATAGAATTAATTTTCATGTTTTCTAGCTATTTCTTTTTCCCTTGTGTATTATTTCCTTATGTCTCGCCTTATGAATTGACCCCTCATTGAACCAACAAATTTTCTGTTTTTAACTAGGATTTCTCCCCTGAGAATGGTCGATTCAACCATTCCAGTAGTTATCATACTTTCATATGGATTATAATCAGATTGAGAATGACCTGAATTGATAAATAGCGCCTTTTTAGGATCAAATATGACAAAATCTGCATCAGATCCAATTTGTATTATACCTTTCTTTGGAAAGAGATTGTGAATCTTTGCTGGATTTAAAGTAAACTTATCTATAATCTCATCACCAAAAAGATGATACATAAGAGAAAAGCTAAACTCTAAACTTCCTAGCCCTTTTGGAATTTTACTGGCTTCTTTATAGCGTAGTTTTTCTTCTTTAGTAAATGGACAATGATCAGTTCCAATAGTATCTATGACTGAAATATTCTCTTTGAGTTTTTCCTGCTCTTCTAATGAACGCAACGGTGGAGCTAGAAGGAAGAGGCTACCATTATCATTATCATACATATCCTTTGTTAGATGGAAATATTGTGGACAGCTTTCAATGAAAATGTTCTTACCTAGAAGTTCTCTGTATTTATCATTCAGAAGCTCAATTGATGAACCACAAGTAACATGTACAAAATAGAGCCTTCCTTTTAATTCTGCTACAATCCTTGCTATTTTCTCTATCTCTTCTATTTCTGAGACTGCTGGTCTAGAACTTTCGTAACTCTCTACTGTATCTTCAACATTTTCATTGAGTATTATTTCATCATTCTCAGCATGAACCAAAATCAGTGTATCTGTCTTACGGGAATTCTTAAGGAACTCATGAAATTTGGTATAAGAAATTTTGCGATTGACTTCAGAATATGTGGTAAATAACTTAACAGAAGGGATACCACTTTCGCGTGAAATCTTTATGAGTTTGTCCACATCATCATTATAGTTACCAACTGTTGTGTGGAAAGCATAATCAATATAGGATGCTTTTGCTTCGTTTTGTTTCTTCTTTAGCATCGCATCAAATTCATGGACATAACTGATTGGATCAAGAAAATCTATGAATGTTGTAATGCCACCAAAAGCTGCAGTTTTTGAAGCACTTTGGTAATCATCGCTTGATTTGAATTCACCCAAGTCAAGGTTGATGTGTACATGTGGATCAATGAAACCGGGGAGAACTAGTTTATTTGTACAATCTACAATTTTTTTGCATGGTAGGATTTTTCCAGAAGGAACAATTTTTGTAATTTTTTGATCAGATATATAGATGTCTTCGAGATAAAAATTTCCATTACGGTATACAGAACCATTTACAAGGCTCATACAATATCTAAAATCCTTTTTCACGAACTAATACTATCATACTTTCATATTAACATTGTCTTTTTAGAAAAGAAATAAATCAAATTTTTTTTGAGAATATACTTATTAACACAAAAGAAAAGGATTCATAATGAATGAAATGGATAATTCTGATAAAGAAATTATTTCAGGTAAGAAGGGTATTTTATCTTTACCAGGTTTTCCTATTGTTATAGGGTG
>BPTO01000007.1 GCA_023705985.1 Candidatus Heimdallarchaeota archaeon
AATTCCATTTATCATAATGACTCTAGTAGGAATAAGTAATGTTGAGTTATTAGGTTCTATACCCTTTGAAGTCGAATCAACAGATGTTATTATTGTGGATCTAATCATTGATAATAGCGTTGGGTCTATAGATATAATTTATGACGATACAATGACAGGTCTTTTTGAATCAACATTAAGTGTCTATGGGAACAAGGACGCATTAATTTCAGCAGCAAGTATTTTTTCAATGGTAAATGAAACAGATAAGCTGATAATAGAATTTGTTTCAGGTCCTTTCTATGGATGGGGATTTTTCTGGAGAGATGATCAGTTTAAATATGATATAGATATTAAAATCAACCCGATAGCTCAAGTGAACTTTGACATTAAAGCGAGCACAGGATCAATTTCTGCTTCTTTTGATGGAATAAATGATGTTTTCCTGTCACAATTTTCTCTACAAAGTAATACTGGTTCAATATTAGTGGATAGCGATGGTGCTGAAAATATAACACTTTCAGACGTTTTTATTGAAACTGATACAGGCATTGTAGATTTCGATTTTGATGAATCTCTAAATACAAAAATAGATGATCTCTATATCGATTCAGATACAGGTAGAGTTACAGTACAACTAGGTACAAATACTACACTAACTGATGCAGAAATAAACATATCAACTAGCACTGGTTCAGTTTCTATAAGTTTCAATGACATCATTTTTACTGGTGATACAAACTGGAATGTTGTAACTAGCACCGGTTCAGTTAAGATAACAATTAACCAAAACAATATACTCCCACTAGTGTTCACTGCAAATTTCGATTTAAGAACAAGTACTGGTGACGTCGTAGTGGATTTTATCTTTAATGAGGATATCGGTTATAAATTCATAGCAGATACAAGTACTGAAGATATAGAGCTTCCTGGTTCGGGTGAATCATATACATCACCAGATTACTTCTTAAAGGATAATAAATTCAGCTTCATTCTAGATACTAGTACAGGAGATATTATTGCTTTAGATCAATCCTAAAATCTCTTTTTTTTCTTCTGCATAATTCTATGAAAATAGAGAAAAGAAATATCATAGAAGTGAGTGAAGATAGTTCTTTTCTGGTGCTGATGTATGATAAAATTCCAGAAATGTGTTCATAATGTCTTTTGGAAATTCGTAACCTTGTTCTACAATTTCTTTGGACATTTTTTTTCCAATTTCATCCAATTTTTCTAAAGTTGGATTATCTAATACTCTTTCAAACATTTGATATGTTTCGTCATCCATTCCAAGACGTCTTGCGTGCTCTGACCACCATTTAAATGGTGGAACCCAGCTTTTCCTAATGGTGAACCATAGATTAACTGCACTAACAACAGCACGATAATAGTTTAGTTTTGAATCAATTTTAGCTCCTCTCAACTTTGCATGCTTTCCATACCCTCTAGCTTCTAAAAACTGTAAATACTTCACTTTAAGCCTTGTTTCATGCTCTTCCTCAGGATATCTAGCAAGTTTCTGTGTCCATTCTTCCAGCTTTCCTGTTGGGTCGTAAATCGTAATAGCTTCAACAAATGCAAAATGTTCAATATCTAAAGGAGAATCAACTTTCTGTTTTAACCACTCGTCACATATAAGTAAATAATCAAGAAGTAGTTTTTTTGGCTCAACAGTTTCGTCTACATCTAATTTCCAGATATCCTTTATTTCAAGAGAGCTGTAATATTCATCTGTAACGTAAATAAAACCATCCCAATCGGAATCAGGTTTATAGAAACCTGTCGCTCTACTCCCGTTAAGTTGAATTCCTAAAACATGTGGTTGTTGTGATAGTTCTTCCATTTTTTCTCTAACTTTTTCGTCAGTTATATCCGAAATTGATTTGAATTTTATATTTGGATTGTACCTCATACTTTTACGAAAATTGAGGATTTTATAATATTTGTGCTAAATTTATCTTCAAAAATCAGAGTTGTTAAAGAAGTAATAAGTATATTTTACAGTTCTTATTTTATTGAATCAATGAGTGTTTTTGCTACAGTAACAGCATGTAAAACGGTTTTTGTACATTTCTCCTTCCTTTCTGGGTTATTTGCATCTATTGATCCATCAAGTAAGGTGAATTCTTCAAGTATCTCTCGACAATAGAGTGTTTTAAATTCTTGGGAAAATTTTTCCTTGAAAGATTTGGCTATTTCAGCAATCTTATCTTCTTTATAACCTTTTTTTGTATAAACTACACTTAAAGCGGATAAGGCTCCAGTAACTGATCCGCAGATTGAACGCTCTCCAATACCGCCACCGAATGGTATAAGTGCTTTACTCAAAGTGTTACATTCTTGTTCAAAACCGTAATAGAGTAATATTCCACAAGCTGCTGAACGGGCACAATTTAGGTTGTCCCACAACTCTAATGTAATTTCTTGTATTGTTTGCATATTTTACACACTTTAATAATGGATTATGAGGGGTGTTGTGCAAATAAATAAAAACATATAGTTTATTTTTATTCAGAATACGAGTGATTTCACTTATCTTTGAGGAAAAAACTTCTTAGTTGTTGGTAATCATGAATACAAGCATGCCTGAATGGATAAAAGAATGGATTCAAAAGGATCGACTTGTTAGGAACAAGTACAAAATTAGCCACAAATATTTAAGACATAAAAAAAGAATTCAAAAGATAAATGAGACAAAAGACAAATCTGGGAACGTAATTTCCTTTAAGTATATGGTTCTTTCCTCTAAATATGGTAAATATTGGGTCCGATACAACAAGGGATTGTATGAGTGTAATTGTCCTTTCTTTAGCCATCGTGGCATATGTTCACATATTCTTGGTGTTTGTCAACTGATTGATATTTGGCCTGAGAAAGAGCTCTTATTTCCCTCGAAAGAAAAAGAGTCAAAATGAACCTTTCTGTTTTTTGGTCAAAGTTTTTATGAAATAAGGTTGTAGTATGAATTGTTCTGAATGACACAATTGCTTGGTTTCAACAGTAATATAGTACTTGATCTTGATTTTATGTATAAATCTTCTCTAGCGAAAGATAAGCTACCTGATGGTTTAGGTTATGCTTATCATGATTCCAATAATTGGACAGTATGGAAAAAATTGGTAGAAAATGAGGGAAACACCATCGAACAAGATATATTAAATCCTCATCATTTTCAAGCACAGACTTTTGTTTCTCATATTAGGTATGCTTCTTTAGGTGTTAAAAAACTCGAAAACACGCACCCTTTTGTTCGTGAACTATTTGATAGTGAGTACGTCTTTGCTCATTCTGGTCATCTGAGAATGTATAGAGCTGTCGAACTCTTAGAGAAATACAAGCCATTAGGGGATACTGATTCAGAAGAAGCTTTTTGCATGATACTAGAGAAACTCCACAAACATAGACAATTGAAAAATGATGCAGCTAAAGCTAAAATAATAGAGAATATTGCCAATGAGTTAGCCCAACAAGGTGGTGTAAACTTTCTCTTAACAGATGGAAAAACGGTTTTTGTTTATTATTCAGGTTATAAATCCTTGAATTATCTTGTGCTAAAGCCACCTCATACTAATGACGTTATTTGTGAAGATATTGATTTCAAGTTAACTATTAAATGCAAGGATAAACCTGTTTCCTTTACATTAATCTCATCTGAACCTATTTCAGTTCACGAAAACTGGCAAAACTTCGAACCTAGGAAAATACACTTTTTTAAGGAAGGAATACATATGAAAGGCTTTCAAATATAGAGCAATGGATACAAGAATAGCCTTTTAATTATATATGTTGCTAGTTCTTTTGGTCAAGAATATGAATATCTTTATCATCCGACACGGGGAAACCGCCTTCAATGTAGGAGAACATAAATTTAGAGGAAGAATGGATATATCTCTCTCTGAACTTGGACTGAAACATGCTGAACAAACAGGGAAAGCTCTATCTAATATTCCATTAGATATAATACATTACAGTAAACTGTCCAGAACAAGAGTAACAGCTTCTAAAATTGGTCAAAATCAGAATAATACTCAACTCTTGGAAGAACCCTTCCTATATGACATTTCTTTTGGAGATTGGGAAGGAAAAGCTGATAGAGAAGTTTTTAGTTCAAAAGAAGAAGAAAAAAGATGGCACACTGATCCACATAGTTTTATCATCCCTAATGGAGAAACCTTCTACCAAGTATTAGATAGAATCCATCGGTTATTTAAGCGACTAGAAAATCAAAAAGAAGAAAGCATAGCACTTGTATCACATGGTGTTGTTATTGCTCTTATGTTTGTTTATCTATATAAGACCCATCCTTCAAATTTTTGGAAATTCTTTGTTAAACCATGTTCTATCTCACATATTGTTCTAAAAGAATCTGGAAACTTCAAACTAGTGAAAATCAATGATTTTCACCATTTGCAAGATTAAACATATATTTGAGGTGTTTCTTTCACAATAAAACTATGCTACTAATCATTTCTGCACAATCTTCTATTAGATCTGAACATTCTTCTATATCTTTAATTGCATGGTCAAGTATAATAAGCGCTCCTGCTGGAACTTTTTCAGTTGAATAAGCTATTTCATATTTAAGTTTCTTGTAGTTTTGGTCAATTTTAGACTCAATCTCATCTACTTTTTGGACATAGTTGACAAGAACTGAATGTTCTACCTTAAACATACCGTCAAATACTTTGACAAATGCGTTCATTTCGTCAATTAACAAGTCAATAATTGCTTCTAATTCTGCAATGATTCCTTCTGGGAAAGTGTGGTTAATTAACAGTAGCAAATTGTTCGTTCCTCTTTTTATGCTTCCAGCTGCTTTATCTGCTTTTCTTACAAAAGATAGCAAATCAGCTCTTACATATACAGGAGTTTTTCCTTTAGAGAGCATTTGAACTATTTCCATTTCCACTTTGTCAGCTGTTTTTTCTTCTTGATGAATTATTTCATACATGTTTTCAGCTGCTTTTTCATCCTTTGCTGTCCAGAATTTGTAAAAATCTTTTGATTTTGCGATACAGCTGTTGACATGAACAAGATGTTCCCTAATTCTATCTAGGATGCGCGATTCTCTTCTTCTACTTAACCAGTGTTTCATTTCTTTTGAATTCATATATACACCCCTTTAAATACATTTAATCTCTTTTCAATATCATTATTGATATTAATATTATATTTCAGTTGTTTATTCTTGGTCATTGCTTTCTTCCTCCTCAATAGGAAATATTCTAAAATCATCCTTATCTATTCCACACACTATTTTACTTCTTTCTTTTAACGGTATTTTGCGCCCAATAAGTACTTTCGATTTTATTGTTAAATCATGCATTTTTATATCAATATCGTAAAATTCTCCAATGCATTTTGAGCTAATTATTTGAGCGTCAATAACATTATCATAATTAATTTTGTCTTTCTCAGAAACGTCATAAATATTGACTAATTCAGCTGGAACAAGAGCTATAGCTCTAGTTCCTGTTTTCAATTTTGTATTAATTTTCAGTTTTAATCCGCTTGAATATTTCAGAAAACTCTCATTATTCTCTATTACAATTTCTCCTTCTATTTGTGAAGATTCACCTAAGAAATTGGCAACATAAAGCGATATTGGATGATTGTACACCTCTTCTGGGGTTCCAATTTGAACAATTTCTCCATCTTTGAAAACAGCTATTCTATCTGAAACTCTCATTGCTTCATGAGTATCATGCGTAGCATGAATACACGTTAACCCCAAATCCTTGACTAGCTTGCGTAACTCAACTTGAAGTATCTCTCTTATTTTAGCATCTAGTGCTCTAAGAGGGTCATCCATTACCAACAAATTTGCATTAGAAACTATTGCGCGAGCTAAAGCTACACGTTGTTTCTGTCCCCCACTAATCTCGTCAGGAAAGTTTTGCTCTTTTCCTGCTATGTTTAGGAGAGAAAACATTTCTCTTGCAATCTGTCTTGAGTCTGTTAAATCTAGAGCCTTAACAACAGGTCCAAACAACACATTTGATTCGACATTCATCCTTGGAAATAGGTTGTATTCCTCAAACACAAAACCAACATTCCTATCTTCAGCAGGAAGTGTTGTTACATCTTTATCATCAAATAAGATACAACCATTGGAAGGAGAAAGAAGTCCAGCAATTAAATACAGTGTTGTCGTTTTTCCCGCTCCTGTAACACCTAGCACGGCTAAATATTCACCATCATCTATTGAAAGATTGATATTTTCTACTCCTCTGTCTTTACCGAAGTATTTGGTTACATCTTTCAATTGTACTTTAACCATACGATCACATCTCTAAAGCGGATACTATCCCTTCTTTAGGATAGTTAAAACTTCTTGCTGAATCTGGATCTATAATCACTCTCACATTATCGTGTTCCTTAAAATGTATAGGATTCTTAGCATGAATTTTTGCTTCAATAATCTGCTGGTTTTCAAGTTTAATTTTGATTCTTTTAAGCAACCCTAGGAATTGATCTTGGATTACTACACCTGGTAGACTATTGAGCTTTGAATCTTGTCTTGTTTTGTCTTCAACAGAAACCTTCTCAATTTGAAAGAATTCTCTTCGAATTGCTACAACAACACGTTTACCTCTTTCAATACCCATATTTTTAACTTTGATAATATTGTTTCCAACCTTTACTTCAGAATATTTTTCTCTATCATCAACAACTACACCTACTAAGAAATCTGATTCTCCTACAAAGAATGATGCAAAAATATTATTGGGTGTAAAGAGTAAGTCAGTCGGTGATCCAATTTGCACTAATTGCCCTTTGTTCATTACAACTACTCTATCGCTAATAGTTAGTGCTTCAGCTTGGTCATGAGTAACATGAATGGCCGTCAATCTTTCTTTTTTAACAAGATTTCTTAAAAATACCTGAAACTCTTCTCGTATCTTTTGATCCAATGCACCAAGGGGTTCATCTAAAAGCAAAATTCGCGCTTCAGAAGCCAACACTCTAGCAAGAGCAGTTTTTTGCCATTCTGGAGCAGAAAGTGATATTGGATAAAGTTCAGCTTTATCACTTAATTGCAAGGATTTGAGAGCTTTTTCAACAAGATTCTCTATATCTATTTTGCTCCTCCCTCTTACTGATGGACCATAAGCTACATTTTCCCAAATACTCATATGAGGAAATATAGCAAAATGCTGGAAAACAAACCCTATATTTCTATCTTGTATACTAATATTTTCCATTGCAGTATTATCAAAGAATATTCTTCCTTTCGTTGGCATAATTGTTCCTGCAAGCAATCGTAGTGTAGTTGTTTTTCCACACCCTGAAGGACCTATAAGGGAGATATATTCTCCATCCTCAATGATAAAGCTCAGATCTTTTACAGCTTCAACTTTACGACCAAAAATCTTTGTTACATGTTTGAAGTGTATCTCACTCATTTTTTGTCCTCCTTGTAACAGATCTAAGCACTATTAGCAAAATAAATGAAATGACAATTAAAATTGTTGCTGCAAACGCTGCTGCTGGAAATGTTGATGCTTCAAAAAAATCTACTAGTAGAACAGGAATGGTTCTTTCAGTACCCATACAGATAATAGTCGCTCCTGTTTCACTCATCGACCTAGTAAAAGTCATAATAGCTGCTGCAATAAGACCATTTCTCAAAAATGGCATCGTTACTGTTCTGAATGTTGTTATTTTTGAAGCACCAAAAACTGAAGATGCTTCATCATACATTGTGGGTATAGCATCAAATGATCCAATTAAGGGACGTACACAATACGCATATGTGAAAGAAACATGAGCTATAATCATCATCATAAAACCTGGAGATAGTATATGCATTCCATTCGTACCCCATAGGAAGAAAATACTAAATCCTAGAGCTGAACTAGGGATTACTAGTGGTATATCTACTAATGTGTCCAAGAATCCTTTTAATTTCTTATTTTTCATTTTCGAAATTAAAAGAGCCATAGGGGTAGCTATAATTATCGTAATGATTGTAACAATCAATGCTATTTCAAGTGATGTTACCAGCGCTTGAGTTATATCTGCTAATTTCCGGTCAGGAGCTTGAAAAACTTGGTAAATCATCCCTGCTTGAGGATCACCTGAAAAGGGGGATTTATTCCACCATTGGAATAGAAAGAGAATAACAAATAATGCTGGTATGAAAACAAATACAAAAAATAAGAGTAATGAAACACCATTTCTTGTTCTAGCCACTTTCTTAGAACTTAATTTTCTTTCAAAACGTGGAAATACTGTATTCCAAGGTAATCCTACTTTTCGGGCAAAAATTCTGACTGATGTTAACAATAACAAACTAATAATTATTAATATAAACGCCAAAAATGCTGTTGTGGGTATTTTTAATCCTTTCATCCAGCTAACAATTACGACAGGAGCTGTTTGATAAACACCGCTAACAATTAAAGTTGCTCCTGTTTCTCCTAAAGATCTTGTAAAAGCTAAAATAGTTCCTGCTATCAACCCTTCTTTTACCATTGGGAGTGATATCATTCTTGCTATCGTAAAAGGAGGAGCACCCAGAGTTCTTGATGCTTTTTCTAGTTTCAGGTCTAAATCCATAATTATTCCCTTAATAGACCTTGTAACATATGGAAAAGTAAATGCAACATGTGCAAGGATTATAAGCATAGTTCCTTGAGAAGTAAATCCTACTTGAGAATTGTACAATCTTGATATTCCGTTGTTCGTTCCCCAGAAAAGGTAAATGGAAAATCCTAAAGCACTTGTTGGAACAGCCATGGGCATGTCGACTAAGGTGTCGAGAATATTCTTGCCTTTGAAATTGTATCTAGCTAATATCCAAGCAATAGGAACACCTACAATAATATCAAAAACGGTAACAATTGCTGCAATTTTAAGTGAAAGACCTATTGATTTTAACATTATGGTAAAAGTTTCATTTCCAAGTATGGGGTCGTTGAAAACTGCTGTCTGAATTTCTTTCCAATTGACTATGATTTGTAATAAGAGATATAAGATTGGACCTAAGACAATCAAGATAAAAATAGTAACTGTAAGTATTTTACCTATTGAGAGGACTGTTTTTTTAGATAACCAGCTTTCAGCAGCAAGGAGCGTTCGTCTAAGTTTCAACTCGATGTCCAATTTCCGTTTTTCAACAGTCATTTTCTCACCCTCCTTCTTTTTCTAAAAACAGCTAGAATTATCAAGGTTCCAAGAGTTAATTGCAAAATGGTACTAAGTTCCAGTCCTACTTGCCAGTATTCTGCATCTTCATCCCTTTCGAGCGTAGTGGCTCGTGTTTTTAACCATAAATCAGGAATTCTGTCTAATAGTTTTCCATCCGTTGGAGTATTAAATCTAGGAATGGTTATATTTAATGAAACTCCACTCTCTGTTTTGAAAACCTGTTGCATCTCATTAATAGTATCGGTATCATTTACTAGTGTCTCATTTCCTGGACGAAAACCGAAAGGTACTGCTTGAAGCTGTACTTCTTTACTTAGAAGGTATTTCTCAAATTCTGATGCTGCAAAAGCTTCTTCGGGTGAAACCCAGGAAGCATTCAAGATTGCGATAGGGTGGTCGCTCCAAAGCGTTCCTTCGTCTGGATAAACAGCTACAAGATTTTCACCCCATTTTGCGAAAGCTTCACCATCCCTAGCAGTTTCAATTATAAGATTTTCATACAATATTACCACATTAATCGCAGAAGGTCCCAGTTGAACTGCTTGTTTTGCCAAAAATCCTGTTGATGTACCGTAAAGAACAGCTTTTGATTCAACTTTCTCTAACCAGCTTTGAATTGTAGTGTTTTCTAGATCTTGCAAAAGTATCTGATCTGGAGGTTTACCACAAGCTGCAGAAACTTCTAATAAAACAGCCATAAAACCAGAATTTGATTCTTGGGCAGAAGTATGGGCAAGCTTAAGGTTGATATCTGCTAAAGTGTAGAGATCTTGCCAAGAAGTAAAATTGTTTTCTTCCTGAAAGCTCTTCCACGTTCCTATAATAATTGGGGATGCTACTAGAGATTTTATTTGATTATAGTTTAAGATTGAATCTCCAAACTTATTCTCCCATGCCCAATCAAACAAAGGAATCCATACTGATGCTGCAGGACTCCAAATCGCAGGCTTACTTTCACCTGAAAGTATTGATAGCATAGATGTTCTAGTTCCCTGAATTTCAAATCGTAAACGTACCTTTTTTTCTGGATTACGATTTGAAAACCATTCAGGAAATTCAGGTGCAATAGAATTTATCCACCCTTTCTTTTCACTGGTATATAAGACATTTAATACAATTTCACCCTTTTCAGATCCAAATTGATATTGTCGGTAAACATCAAGAGCAATAATAGAAGCAATTAACAAACCTAATACTATGAAAGTAGAAAATTTATGTTTCCCCAATTGTAATCCTCTAATTTCAGTTTTTATTGAGTTGAAGAATGTTCTATCTACTTGTTAATAAATAGTATGCAAAGTAGAAGCTTTTCAATTTTTATCTTAAGATAGAAATATATAGTCTAATCGACTTATCATATCATCTAGCGATGACAGACGACACTAATCTTCAATCTGCAATATTCGAAGCTCTATCACACCCTATCAGACGTAAGATTCTCGAAGAAATAGCAGAAAAAAAGGAAGTATCGTACACCCACCTTGTCGAATTATTGGATATCAAGGCAGGACCTCTTTACCATCATATTAAGAAAATGAATAAGTTTGTGAATCAAACTGATGATAAAAAATATATCTTGACTGAACAAGGGCAAAAAGCAATTGCGATTTTAAAAGTTAGTGAGATTGATGATATTCAAAAGCTAAGTGGGCTACAAGAGAATAAAATATTGACCTTCTATGGTATTAGTTTAAAGCCCATTATAAACTATTTTTCAGAAAAACCTCTAAGAACTTTAGTGGAATTCCTCATAATTGCCGTTATTAGTGGCTATCTTGCTAGTAATCAAAGTATCCTTCTAATAGGTAATTTTGCAATGTATTATGAAACAAATCTGTTTTTTTATTATCTAAGCATAGTTGCGAGTTGGTTATTTCTAGGAGGAGTAACAGAATTAATAGCAAGGTTTGTTTTCAAGAAGAAAGGGAAAAGTATTCATTTAATAAGTGTTTCAAGCATTGTCTTTCTACCAATTTTTCTATTCTTCATCATTTTATGGTTTATTGGTCTTTTTACCGCATCAGCTGTAATTCTCCCAGCAATTGTGTTATTAATAATGCATGGGATATTCCAAGTTTGGACTTTTATGGTTCTTACTACCTCTTTAGGTGTATTGAAAAAATTGTCAATCGAAAGAGCAGCTATTTCAGCTATGTTTGTAAGTTATATCCAGATCATGATTACAATTTTCGTCCTCATAAGTTAACCCCATAAAAAGCGCTCTTAAGCGTCTCTAAGAAAAAAACTACACAAGTGTGTAACTAGATTTACACAAAATTGTAAGAAAAACTATTTAATAGTGTAAGTGAAACTCTAATAGGCTATAAGAAAAGTGATATATATAGGTGATTGCTAAAGTATACTTACCAAAAATAGGGTGAACAAACTATGTCAAAAATGAAAACTTTGCATAAAAAGAAACTCCTGATAGGTAGCATGTTCATTATACTATTCTTCTCTGCTATTTTACTTATACCTGTAGCAGCTGATGATGTCGATGATCTTACCGATGATCTTGTAGATGACGATGACGATGGTGTAGGCGACGAGGAAGAAGAGTTAAATGAACGAGAACTTCATGTAGATGTTAGTGACACAGAAATCCAAATTGAATCTCAACTTAAAACAGGTGAAGTGAAGAACGAATTCAGTATTAAAATAAAAACTGAAGACGAAGGACTAACCTTTAAGCTTGAATATAATGAGGATATAGGAAACACTGAATTTGAATTGGAATTTAAAGTCAAAATACAAGAGATTGTTGAATACATAGACACAACAGCTGATGGATTCTATAATGCGTCGTTGGATACTGAAAAACAAATATATGAATTTGATTTTCTCCCAATGGTATATGCAGTCGATGACACTGGAAATACACCAATCCATACAATAGATATCTCTACTACAGATGGTGTTTTCACAAGTTCGATTTATTTCGCAACAGAATTTGCTTTAATAGAGGGTGTAATTGTAGCCCCAACGCAAATAAAGATTGATGTTGGAATTCACGACTTCCCATACTTAGATGATAATTCTGACTTAGCATTGAAAGTCAAGCTAGAATCAACAGCAGACTATGAAGAAGATGACATAACAGAAGACGAAGAAGATGGAAGAGCAACTGATGAAAGAGAAGTTGAAATCTCAAAAGGGGATGCTGAAGGATTCTTTTCATGGGTTGAAACAGCACTCATAGATGGCGTTGAACAAGTAGTAAAGGCAACTCCACTTGAAATTGAAAATGAAGAACAAAAACTCTACTTGAACTATCCACGAGGACAAGAAATCATCCACGATCCAAAGGTAGGTATGTCTAACATTTTACTAGATACATTAGGTATAAGTATTGGGATCGCGCTTCCCATACTATCTAGAAATGGTTACTTGATTGTAACAGCCATCAGTGCACTAGTGATTGTTAGTATGATTGTTTTCGCTTTAAGAAGAAAACCTAAAACTAATTAATTCTTCCAATTTTTTTTCCTTTTTTTCTTTTTCTTTTAAATCTCAACAAAAGTGAATAAAGGGTTTTCAGTGTAGCTTTATTCTAAGAAATATCCTCCTTTATATACTCTGTTATATCTTTCACTATTGTTTTGATAATTTTTTTACAAGTCCAATATTTGTTATGGCAACCAGGATTCCAGAAAGTGAGCGGTCCTCCTGGTCTTACTCTCTTATCAATTAATTTTGTTATTATTTTATTATCGGTATCCTTTTCAAATTTGCAGTCTCCTTCATCTACTGGATATTCTAGACCATTTTCTTCAGCATTGCACCTAGCTATCCTATAGCAGTCATTTAAATTACCAAGAGGATATGAAATGACATCATTTTTACTATAGAAATTTACCCAGTGTTTTACATTGATAATAGTTCCGAAATCAGGTGGTTCTCTTCTTGATGACCATAATGCTAAAGGATTACCCATTGTATAATAGAATTCAAGAGTTTCTCCTTTATCTAGCTTATATATAGGAGTAATTTCAGCATTCTCCCATCCACCTGTCGATTTCATGTCTTGTAGATCGTAGATTAAGTTTTCAGTAATAATTGAACCCATACTATGAGCAATTATGCAAAGAGGCGAATCTTCTCTTACACCATTCGATGTTACATCAACAAGTTCCTTAAGTTCTTTCAGAAAAACTTTTTGAATATTATCATACATCAATCTACTAGTTCTAGTTTTTTGGTAAACGATAGCATCTGATAGAAAATCAATCATGAATTTTCGCAGACCCCTCAACCAGGTCCAGTATTTTAGTTTTTTTTCTTTACACGTTATTTGATATTTGCATTTTACAACATTTTCCTTAAGGATTTCTTGCTGTTCTTGGAGTTCTCTAGCCCAAAGAATAGGGGTAAAACGAATTCTGTCCAAGTAATATTCTTCATCTCCATGTTCATTTTTACCAAATTTCCTAAAATGCTTTTCAAGCCTATTCTGCATTTTTGTGTAGGATTTTTCAAACTTTGTGGCATATTTCTTAGAGCATTTCGGTTTATTACTCTGATCTCCCATTCCATGAGTGAATATTACAACCATTTTTTTATCAGGATTAACATAATTTTCTGTCATTTGTACACCTTCAAGTGTTCTCAAAGAAATAAGGTACATTTGACATATTTAAAAGAATCGGCAAAATGATAATTGATGTAATTTTCAACTATTACATAGCATCAAATGAAGAAACGAAACTACTGAAACAGTTTGGAGACGAATACATCAGATACCAAAAGAAGTTTCAAAGTGGATTCTTGGATTGAAAAGCCTACAAAGTAAGACTGAAATAAAGAATCACACAATGTATATCATATAATAAAGTAGAGATGAATATTAATGACTGAAATTTCTTCTGATTCTGAAACTTTGCTTGAAGAAGCCAATAAGCTTTTTTTCAATGGCTACTTCGAGAAAGCTGAGAAGATTTACAAACAAATAATCGATTTAGAAAAAGACAATGTTGAAGCCTTAAGTAAGCTAGGAATGATTGCATTATATTCAAATAAATTTACAGAAGCAGGGTATTATTTACCTAAAGTGCTGGAAAAATGTGAAACTGGGAAATTTCCTGATTCTCAATCAATTAAGAAGAAAACTGAACTTCTTCTCGCTGAAACTTATTACCGACAAGATAAATTTAGTTTGGCATCTTTCCTCTATCGAAAAGTTGGATTAGAGACTGAAGCTGATAAATTAGAAAAAATAAGCGAAAATTCACCATATGAAATTATCATTGATGGTGAAGTCGCAATAGTAAAATTCGAGATGACTGACCCTCTACCTGTAGTTAAGGTGTCTGTTAATGATAGTGAACCTTTGAATTTTGTAATTGATACTGGAGCTGATGAAGTAATTATTAATTTTGAAGCAGCTGTGAAATTAAGATTAGGGATTTTTGGTGAAACTGAGGGTACTTTTGCAGGAGGTCAAAAAGCTCCTGTAATACAAGGTTTTGTTGATTCCTTGAAAATAGGCAATTTACAAGTATCCAATCTTCCTGTAAGAATTGTGAAACTTAATCATATCTCTCCTATTTTTGGTATTCCAATCAGTGGAGTTATAGGAACCGTTCTTTTTTACCATTTCATTACAACTATTGACTATCCAAACGGACAATTAGTACTACATAAGAAAACAAAAGAAAATCTTGAAAAAATTGAAAACCAATTAAAACCAAAATCCTCTGTTTTCCCTTTTTGGATGGCTGGTAAACATATCGTAGTTGCTTGGGGGAAAATCAATAAAGGACGTCCAATGCTTTTCTTTGTTGACACAGGATTAGCTGGTGGAGGTTTTACAGCTTCAAAAGAAGTCTTAGAAGAGGCAGGGGTTGCTATTGATTTTGGTAAAGCTTCGAAAGGAATAGGTGGCGCTGGTCAAGTAACAGCTGTTCCAATATTGATTAATGAACTAGCTTTAGGAAATAAAAGCGTGAAGAATGTAAGAGGTACATACATGGAGAATGCTCCTTTGCGTGGTAGTTTATTCGGTTTCAAGATAGAAGGATTGATTTCACATACATTCTTTAGAACATTTGCCGTTACTTTTGATTTCGAAAAAATGAGAATGTTCTTGGAATAATAATGTGAATATTAGAAGTAGTGAATAATTACTCTATAATCCTGCTAGCAACTATATTATAATTCATTTTGACAGAAAAGAGAAACTATGTGAGAATCAAGTTAACAAATTCCAATGTGAATTTTTCTATTTGTTCCCAATCTCTAAGATCAGTATATGAATCTGTTTCAGATTTCAATCCTAAAGATTGTTTTCCAACAGTTTTTAGAATTTTTTTCTCTAACCAACCCATACGTGAATTTTCTGTTAGGTCCATCAATCCTCCAAAAGCGTCATACTGATCTACTTCGACACCCCTTTTAGCTAAAGCATTTTTAGTATAATCAATTTTCACTTCTTCGTACTTCTCTGGTAGAGCTGCATAACCTGAACTAACAAAGAATCCTTTGTGACCCTTAAAATTGTTTAATTCTTCCTTTCTACCGGTAATAAATTTCTTTACTTCTTTTGTCCACTGCCCTATTTTAATACCTGTTCCTATCAATATTCCATCATATTGAGTCATGTCAGGAATTTTATCTTTTGGTAAATTTTTGAGATTGACAACTTCAACAGTAAAATCCTTCTCTCTAATAATTTCAGCCATTTTTTCTGCAATTCCTTCGGTACTTCCATATCTTGTACCATAGAAGATTATAACACGTTTATTCTGCATTCTATCACTTTAACCTAGATTTTAATTGCTGAATTTTATTAAGGAAATTGGAACTAAAAAGTTATTGGGGGAAGTTAACACTCAACGTAAGAATTTTGATAAACTAATATAAGAAAAGGATACGGAAAATAAATGAAAGATAATGCAATGATTTTATTGTTTCATCCTGCCAAGGGAAGGAACAAAACCTCTCGAAACTTAATCCAAGAACTTTATTAGTGTATGTAATAATAATTTCTTGATATTAATGAAAGTGCAGAAAGTAGGTTCTAGAGGATATTTGTTTACGTTTGATGAACCTTACAAAACTAATCTTTATGTGATAAATGCAACTAATCATCTCTTCATTTGTGATACATTTCTTGGATCTGATCCTATAAAGGATGTAATGAAGTTTTTAGATAAGGAAAAGTGCACAACTAAACCTGTCGTTGTTTTCAACAGTCACTATGACTATGACCATATCTGGGGTAACAGTGAATTTAAAGATTCTATAATTCTTGCTCATGAATTATGCAGAAAGATGATCAAAGATGAAGGAGAAGATGATCTTAAAAAATATGCGAGTCATAAAAGAGGAGAAATAGCTCTGACACTTCCAAATGTGGTTTTCAAAGAAAAAAAATCATTTTTGGAGGATGAGGTTGAATTTTACCACACTCCTGGTCATACTGAAGATTCCTCATCATGTTATGATCGTGTGGATGAAGTTCTTTTTGTTGGAGACAATCTTGAGTCCCCTTATCCCTATATTCGCATTCTGAATATTGAAACCTATATTGAAACGCTTGAAGAATACTTAACTCGTGATGTTAATTTTATAGTGTCTGGTCACGATGATCTGATGAAAGACAACCAACTAATAAAATCGAATCTAACCTATTTACAAAATCTGAACCAAAATCAAGTTGATAGTACTAAATTTTCTAAAGAGCAACGTGGTATTCATTACTCTAATATTACTCAATTAGGTGAATTAAAGGCTCAAGCAGGTAAGAAAGAATCAGCATTAGAATATTATAATGAAGCCGCTAAATTGCTCAATGAAGCTGAAGACAGTCCTAATGTTGAGAAATTAAAGGAACAAATAGGTAAGATAATTGAAGATTTATCAAAGTGATTTATGTAATTTATTCTTCGTTTAGTCTATTAACATCGAGGGACGGCGCTTCGTGATTATCTCTACCGTCAATTGTTTCAGCCATTAACAATGAGTTAAGTATAGCTTCTTCTGTCACATCAACTGTCGCAGCAAGTAGTTTTTGAAATTCTTTTGAGTTTTCATTCACAATTTCAATCTCTCTCTTAACATTCTTATCATCGTGATTAAGAGTATTTTTTGTGGAAAAACCAATGATAATATCTCCTGAACCGTGAGCTGCATACCCTCCAGTTCTAGATATGCCAAGAGGAGCTCGTTTACAGATTCTATTCAATTGTCTAGAAGTCAAAGGTGCATCAGTAGCTATTACTACAATTATTGATCCTCCTGTACTTTTTCCCCGATTGTTATACTCATTTTCTGGGCTCAAGTCGATTTTCTTACCAAGAAATCTCAAATCTTCTCTTCTTCCAAAATTGGACAAAACTAGAACACCAATTGTATATTTAGCATCTTCTGACTCGATTATTCTTGATGCTGAACCGACTCCAGCTTTTAGTCCAAATGCCATCATACCAGTTCCAGCTCCCACATTTCCCTCTGTAACTTTATTTGAAGCATTTTTTATTGCTTCAAGTACATGATATTTCTTAACATGCCTACCTTGAATGTCATTCAAATAACCATCACTGCATTCACAAACTACAGGGTTAACAGTTGAAGTAGTAATTCCTATGTCAGGATTTTGGACAATTGAGTAATCAATTAGAGCATCAGCTACAACAGGAACATTGAGAGTATTGGTTAGAGCAATAGGTGTTTCAATATTTCCAAGTTCCATTAATTGAACAAGGCCTATTGTTTTACCATATCCATTCATAACGAAAGCACTTGCTTGAACTTTTTCTCTGAAAATATTCCCATTGTGGGGTAAAATGATTGTTACACCCGTTCTAATAGGACCAACACTCACTTCCAGCTTCCCTTCTCCTTTTATTATAGTAGAATGGCCAACTAACACTCCATCTACATCAGAAATAGAGTTTAATGATCCCCGGGGAAGCGATCCAATATCATATTCAAGTTCTTGTAATCTCAATCGTTTTCCTTGAGAATGCTCATTCATATTTACCATCTAACATTACTATTAAAAAATGTAGTTCAAATTTCTTCTTGTACTCATCGAAAAGCACTTTTTTTGTTTTATACCAATTAATGCTTGAACAATAATGTTAAAAATGTGCAATTAAGAATAACTTAACTGAAACTTAAGGTGATAAAATGGAAGTCGGAACTATTATTGCAATTGTAGCAGGTGCAGCGATTCTTCTTTTCTTTTTATCTGGAATAAGAGTCGCCTTAGAATATGAAAGGCTAGTTGTCTTTCGATTAGGAAGATATATCAGAACAATTGGACCAGGATTAATTTACATTATTCCTCTATTTGAGTCAGCTAATAAAGTAGAACTGCGAATTATCACACAAGATATTTCTAGGCAAGAAGTAATAACAAGAGATAATATACCCGTCCTAGCTAATACTGTCGTGTATTTCAAGGTTGTAAAACCTGAAGATGCTGTTATAAAAATCGAAAATTATGTTTATGCAGTTAGACAATATACTCAAGCTGCATTAAGAGACACAATCGGTACTATGGAACTTGATCAAGTTTTGATGGAGCGAGAAAGAATCGCTGTTGATATTCGTGCGATAGTAGAAAAAGAAACTATTGAATGGGGTATCGATATTAAAAGCATTAAGATTCAAGAACTTGAACTTCCATCAGAGATGAAAAGAGCTTTTGCTAAACAGGCTGAAGCTGAAAGAGCAAAAAGAGCTATAATTATTCAATCTGAAGGAGAGAAAATTGCTTCACAGAACTTAGCTGATGCTGCAGAGAAACTAGCAACAGCAAAAGGAGCTTTACATCTTCGTACTCTTCAAACAATACGTGATATAGCACAAGATCCAAGTGAAAAGATTGTTATTTTCATGCCAAATGAATTATCAGATAGTGTAGTTGAAATTGCTAAAAAGCTGAAAAAATAGGTGGATTAAAAGTTAAAGCCTAACACACTATATCCTGATTGCCTATAATAGCGGTATAAGTCAGGATTGGTTGGATTCTCCCTCAAATTCCATCTATATCGAAAGAGACTGGAAACTAATTTCTTCTTTTTCCTTCTTTTTTAGGGTATTAAATGTCCATTTTTAAAAATAATTTTACCATCTACTTCCATTGTGAAATTGGGTGTTGGTAGATGACCTGAAAACGAGACAACACTGTCTGCTTCAAGAGGATTAGTTAGTATAGCAATTGCAATAATCGCTACTCCCCTCATTTTGTCTAATTCAATTTGAAGAAATGGATTGTCTGCTTTTCTATTGAAACCAAATGCGATTTGACCTATTTTTCGGTTTTCATTCAGAAGTAAATAATGTTTATTAAACCATTTACTTTCTTCATTATCTGCTTTATATTCCTTTATATTATTATTTTCAATTGTTAGCGTAAGTGTTGTATCAAGATCTTCTAGCCATCCACGAGGAACAACATATGTACCGTTTAGTTTCCCTCCAACGGCAATTTCACCTGCAGGTAAATTTGATCCTTTTCCTGGCATGTCTACAATACCTGTCTCATATCCTGTCATATTAGGATCCACATTTATCTCAATGTCTGTTCCTATGCCATTGTAAATTCGACATATTTCTGCTTTTTTAATTTTAGCATAAATTGTAAGCAACTCTTCTTCAAGTTTATTTTGATCAATATCCAAGGGTCCATCATCACGAAAAATTGTTTCGTCGCTCATTGGTGAAAAAGCCGCTCTTTTCTTATGTCGTTCTATATATTCCAAATACATGGTGTCTGTTATAGAAAATTCTGAAATAACATATATTACATCATACTTGCTAATTTTTTGGATAAAATCAATATCAAACGTAGGGTAGTGTTTCCATCTACATTCAAATAAGAAGAATTCAGTGTGAACATTGGGGAATTTTTCCGATGCAATCTTAGCAATTTGCTTTGCTAGAAGATTTCGTTTTAGCATTCTCTCAATCATATCGGATGGTTTGTCAATCATGTCCTTAGGTGAAGGATAGTCTGATAATATGAGGAATTTCTCTCCATCCACAAGAGCAAGGTTGACTCTTAGCATTTTTTCAATAGTCTTGTTAATGCTTGGATTAGATTGAATAATCACTAGTATTCACCTGATATACGGAAATATAATCTGTTTTATAAATATCGTTCTATGTTATTTATCTTCATTGAACCAACTTAAAAACTGTATGATAGTTCTAAGATGATTAACCATCTCAAATTCAATTATTTCAAGACTCTATAAAGAAACAAGATATAATTTTCTCTTACTCCCTTTTACAATATCTTGAAAGTATGACTGTTAGAATGATTGGAATCTTTTTCATTTAGTATTTCTGGTTCATTAACTAGAAATCTAACAACTCTAATCTTTTGAGCTCATCAATTTTTGGTTCTCCCGTATTTCTGTCATAGTTTCTATAAGTGTACCACTCTTTGAGTTGTATCTCATAATCAGGTATATTACCTTCTGTTGGTCCTTCTAGTTTCTGTAACATCACTTGGGGAATCTTCTCCCATTCTGTCTTCCAGCCAAATTTTAGGTTTATAAGGCGCTTCAGCGCAAAAATCCTTTCACCTAATAAAATGAGTTCTTCTAGAACTATTTCTTCTCCCATTGCTATTCCTAGTAATTTTGCTACTAATTTGGCTGGTGGATTGTAGAATTGACATATAGTCATTGCATTATACAGTTGCCTATAGCTTTGAATGTTTGCCATCTGTTTAGCAATTCCTTTGTTTTCAAATCTGTTTGGTATATCATCAATACCCAATTCTGGAAATATCAATCCTTGTAGAACAAGATAAGCGTCTCCATTCGCATGACAAGCACCTCGTGGACTTGTTAGATATTGTACTGCCATTCCACTAAAAGCTCGGGGATCATGATAAGGTACTTCTAATCCTGCAATTTGCGGAGAAACATCTAGTTGATCATAATGTTCTGCTAATTTCTTGCTTCCTTCTGCTAGTAAGTTGCCAATACCTTCACGGTAACTAATAATACGCAGTAATTCAATTAATGTTTCAGGATTACCAAATGAATAATCTAAGTTATCAAGTAAGTCTTCTTTTGGAATTGCATTCATAGATACAAGATCTAGAAAAACCCCTATTGTTGCTCCAGATGAAATTGTGTCAATACCATAGGAGTTGGCCATGTAATTGGCGTAAGCTAACGCTTCAAGATTATCTATCAACAAATTCGTTCCAAATGCCCCAATGGTTTCATATTCCGGTCCCTTGGTTTTAGGAAGTTTGTATTTGCCTTTTGGAATCTCCACTTCTCTACTGCAAGCAATAGGACAACGGTAACAAGCTTTCCTTCCAACTAGTATTGTTTCTGACATTGTAGCACCAGAGATATTGAAAGCATTCTCATAGGTTCCTTGAGACCAGTTGCGAATTGGTAAGTCTCCAAACATGTCTACTGCAAGATCAACATATCCTGCTGTTCCTAAATCATGAGACAATTCAGTGGAAAAGTCTTTCATTATTGTATCTTGAGCTTCTTGCGAAACCTCCTTGAATTCCTCAGGAAGTGAGAAATGTTTATTGCTTCCTTTAACAACTATTGCTTTCAACATTTTTGAACCCATAACAGCTCCTAATCCTGTCCTACCAGCTGCTCTAGCACCATCATTCATTATTGATGCAAATTTGACTAAATTTTCGCCTGCAGGACCAATACAAGCTATTTTAAAAGTTTCGTCTCCTAAAGACTGTAGAATCTTTTCTTGAGACTCAAAAACTCCCATTCCCCAATAATCGTTAGCGTTTCTTATCTCAATTTTTTCATCGTTAATATAAATATAAACAGGACTCTCTGATTTCCCTTCTACTATTATACCATCATAACCAGCAAATTTGAGTTCAGGTCCGAATTTTCCTCCAGAGTTTGCTTCACCCCAAATACCTGTAAGTGGTGATCGAGAGCAAATTGAAAATCTACCTGAACAAGCAGTAGGTAAACCAGTTAATGGACCTGTAAAAAAGATTAGAATGTTTTCAGGAGAGAGAGCTTCAACAACCTTCTGTTCCATGAATTTATAGTAATAGTAAGCCCCTAAACCGCTTCCACCAACAAACTTTCTTGCATTTTCCTCATCAAGAGGTTCAGTTTTAACCTCTTTCTCTGTCAGATTTATTCTTAGTATTTTACCTCGATAACCACTAATTGGAACCACCTAAAACATTTCATTATAGAGTTTTTTAATATCGTCTTCTGTAAAATCTCTAGGATTTACTAGTGATCCAGTATCATTTATTGCAAAGTCACACATCTTTTCCATGTTTTCCTCTAATTGCTTCTTTGTTACGCCGAAATCAGATAATTTCATCTTAAGTCCAAGATTTCTAATTAACTCTTCAGTTTTGTCAATCAGCTTTAGTGCTCCTTCTTTAGGAGTACTAAAAGATAAATGAATATGATAAGCAATTTCAGAATAAAGTCTTGCAACTTCCTCTTCCTCAACACAAAATCGCATCATATAAGGCAGAACTACAGCTATGATATTACCATGGTTGATATTAAGAACAGCTCCAGCTGAATGAGCTAATGCGTGAGCTCCTCCAATTTGACTGTTTCCAATTGCTATTCCAGCCATAGTAGCTGCATTGTGCATTTCTTCCCTATACTTCAGGTTCTGTCCTTCTTCAACAGCTTTTGGTAGATATTTAAACACAGTTTTTATTGCTTGAAGCGCGAAAGGATTACTGAAATCATTTCTCCATTGAATAGTGTAAGCTTCAATTGAATGGGCTAAAACATCTATACCTGTTGAAGCTGTTACATGCTTGGGAAGGTTTAATGTGAATTGTGGGTCAACAATACTAATATCTGGGATAAGATTTTTGTGTCCAATGCTCAATTTTTGTCCAGTCTGAGTGTCTGTAATAACTACAGCCCAATTTGCGTCCGAACCTGTTCCACTTGTTGTTGGAATAGCAATTAGTCTGGCCTTATTTCTTAAGGGTAAAGGGTCTTCAGGAAAAACTTCATCTATTCTCATTTCAGGATTCTCATAAAGTATCCAAATAGATTTTGCACAATCAATTACAGAACCACCCCCAACAGCAACGATCCAATCTATCTCATTTTCAGATGCGATTTTTGCTCCCTTTTCCGCCATATTGATTGTTGGTTCAGAGTTTACTTCATCGAATATTGTAACATTCATATTGTTTTTTTGGAGTAGCTTTATCACTATTTGAGGTATTTCTAGGTTCATCAATATACTATCAGTCACAAGTAAAACACTTTTTCCTTCCAAATCCTCAAGATAGCTAATAGCATCTTCACCAAAAACTATATTCTTTGGTGATCTAAAATACCACATAGAAATCAACTGAAAAGAGGGGAATTAAAAGAATTCCGTATCAACGTTTTGAGCAGAATTAACTAGTTCTTTAGCTGCTTTTGTGGCACGCATCACTTTTGCTTTACTACCTTTCAATGTGAATTTTCGCGTTAAAATCCCTTTTATTGGGTCTAATTCACCACTAATTACTTTCAACCAATTAGAATATGTTCCTTTGTACTCAAACTCAGATTCTGGTACTTTTTCGCCTTCCTCAAAACTATCTACTTTCCTACATTCTCCATGCCATAGATCTATGTAGAAAGTGTGCCCTTTCTCTAATCTTTCATCTGGTTCTATAACAAATAGAAAGTCACCTTCCCATGTTTTAGCGGCCTCTTGCCATGGTTTACCCTTTTCGCTATTTAGAGTGTCCTTATAGGATTCAATCCATTCTTTACTTGGAAATTTATATGACATTTTATCACCGAAAAATTTCTTATATTTAAAGAAATTATTTTGAAATTCTTCGTAAATAGGTTATTTTTAAATATAGTTTTCCAGTGAGAAAGTTTTCCAGTGAGATAATAATATTTAGGAGTTTAAAATAGGATTAAAATCTTTAAACTCCAAATTCCACTAACCTAGCTTATATTCTAAATCTTCTAAGTTTAGCTTCTTTGTTTATAGTTCTTCTGGAGCTATTCTGACAGGTTGGTTGGCCAATTTTGCCTTTTTATGAACTAGACATTCATCGACATAATAGACTGTCCCATCGACCTTGGTAAATCGCCTTAGTGTAACTGTTCTTGCTTTGATATCACCTGCAACGTAAGTACGGTTTATGTCAACTGAGTTTTTAGCTATAATACTTCCACCTATTTCGTAAGCTTCCCTGAACATTCTCCAGAAGCTAATAATGTAAGATGTCCAGTACCAGAAAGCATACCATTTATGCTGATCAAAGCTAATATCCACCCCTGTGACATTTCCACCAATCTTAGCACCGCCCTTAATGTCGACGAAACCTTCTGTTTCAAGGTTGAGAACAATATTCACTGATCCACTTATTTTAGCACCATGCTTAGCTTTTACGTTGCTAGCACATTTGAGAGAACCTGAAGATCGCAAAAATTCTCCTATGTCTATGTCTCCTTCAATTTTTGCGCTACCACTAAATTTTGCATCATCATCAACAGTAACTGCACCACCAACTTTTAAGGAGCCAGAGCTTTTGAGATCATCGTCAACTATTAAATCACCTGTGATGTTTGCACTTCCGCTGAATTTAGTATCATCTTTAGCACTAACTGAACCATCTACATTAAAAGAGCCAGAACTCCTAAGTTCTTCACCAACAGTGAGATCTCCTTTCAATTTCGCGCTGCCACTAAATCTAGCATTATCACCACTCTGCACGGGACCTTCGAATTTGAAAGATCCCGAACTTCTCATTCCTCCATGTGCATTGATGCTTCCTTTTCCTTGGAAAGATCCGGAGGTTCTGAGGAAGTTGCATTCGATAGTACCATCAAGTTTACCCGATCCTGATACACGTACATCCTTTTTAGTGTTAATATCAGGGAGTATAGCTGATCCTGAAAAACGAATATGATCTTTTGACATAAATTTTCTTAACAAGGCAAATATAAATTCCTTTCCATTTATTAATTTAAAAAAATGTTTGGAACTCAAATAGCTAGAACAAAAATTGTATAACACAGGGCTGATAAAGCTGCAGCTACAGGAAAAGTGATTACCCAACTTAACACCATCTTTCTGAAGGATTTTTTATCTGGTCTTTGTCCTTTCACTCTCCCAGCTCCTAATACGGCAAAAATAAGAATATGACTTCCAGAAACAGGAAAACCGAGCCACGTTGCCACGAAAAGAATAATACTTGTAGATATTTGGATGCTAAATGCATCTGAAGGTCGCATTTCGATAAGATTTTTTCCTACGTTTTTTATAACGTTTTTTCCTACAACAACCAAACCAAAAGCTAGTACTACACCAGTTGCAAGCACAAGGTAAGTGGAATGTTCTGCGGAAAAGTCACCTGATTCAATTAAACCATACATGATTCCTAGAGCATTTGCAGAATCATTACCTCCTCTGCTTATTTGGGTCCAACAGACAGATACGATAAGAAAATATATAAAGAATTTCTCCATTTTTTCGAGTTTACGTAAACCTTTCTGTTGTGAAGCCATTATCTTTGATACTATAAACTGAACACCATAAGCTCCAAGGAATCCTAATAATGGTGATATTACCCATCCAAGTGCCACGTCCCCCATTTTACTCCAATTTATTGAATCTATAAAGCTTCCACCGTTACTGATGCTCCAAACTATAGCAACACCAAAAACTGATCCTACTATGGAATGTGTAGTACTGATAGGTGCGCCTGTTCGAGACGCTACAATAAGCCAGATTGTTGTGCTAATACCAATAGCAAGGAGCATGAATACATTGTAGTCGACATTCTCTCCTAGTAGGTTTGTACCAATTGTTTTTCCAACGTTTTCTGACAAAAAGAATACTCCAATAAAAACTAATATTCCAGCAAGAATTAAGGCGTATTTTGGTTTTACTGACTTACTTCCTACTAAAGTGGCCATAGTTTCGTCATTAGCACCTATGCCAAATGATAGAGCCAACATCAAAATCAAGAGAACAATGACCACAACATCCATCTAAGTACCATCCTGTAATTTATCCATCTGATATCTACAAAGCATATTTACAGATTAAACCATAGATTTGGTCAGCGAAATCTTCAACTCTGTCAGCGGCTTTACAGAGGTCTTTGATTAGATTTTGATTATGGTCGAAAATTAAGAAATCTTTGTAATTCTCCTTGTAATTGCTCTCAAGTAGATTCCAATGTATCTCTCTTACTTCACGACGAATGTCAGTTATTTTTGTGATATGTTCTTTTCCCTTTTTGAAATCTTCAAGAACACCAACAACCAATTCTTTGACTTCAGTACCTAAAGTTCTACTTTTGTCTACAATGTTTTTTATACCCCCTTGCAAAGAATCAGGAACATCGTGGGGGAATTGGATTAGCTTTCTCACTACAATTTCTATCTTATCTCCAATCTTATCAAGTGATTCAATAATTTTAAGTCTATCAGACCGTGAAAAAGCCATTGTCTCTCTGCTAAACAAGCGCTCAGTTATTTCTTCCCTTAAACGATCTTGCTTCTTTTCCACTAGAATCGTTTCTTCTGTCTTTGTTTTAGCTTGTTCGAAATCTTGATCTAGAAAAGCTAGAACAGCATCAGACATGAGATGGAAAGCTTCTTCAACTAGTGTACAATTCTCAACAAATAAATCATACATACTTCTTGTTTTCTTACCGAATAGAATCTTAATCACCTTATCATATTCTTTGTTAAACTATAGGGAAATACTGTATGTTACAAGTTATTTTAAGATTTAGTATTCGTAAATGAAAACTACTTTTGTCTAATAAGAGGAGCGTGTTCCCAAATAAGATTAAGATTCAACGAAAATTTCTTTTAATAATTCATCTAGTTTTGTTGTTATTGGCAAAAGTTCTTCCGTTTTTATAAACCCTCTCTTTTCCAAAATATCAATGTCTTCTTCTTCAACTTTATCAGCTAAAAGAATGATGTTCTCTTTAATTTTGTAAGCGAAATTCTCTGTAAATAATGCAATTGTAAACGTTTCTCTAGGTTCGAGTAATAACAAGTAATCGGAATGTTGTAGCATTCTAAATACTCCTTTCTCTATTGATATCTCTGAGCTAAATTTCTGGATTGCATTGATTAAACCAGCGATTAGAAGCTCATCATCATGTAATCTCTCCTTTTTGAAATTATAAGAATAGCAAGGTAGACCAGAAGGAAGTATAATTAACAAGTAAAGAATATCTTGTTTCTCTTCTGTGGTTGAAATGTAAGTAGCATCTTTCACTCCCCTTGTAGAATGAAATCCTAGTGTATGTTCAAATTTAGATTGATCTTGAAGGATTTCCTTCTCTCTTTCTGATTGTTCTGATAATGCCAATAAGCTTTTTACAATTACTTCTTTTTCTTTAATTTCTTCTAACTGTTTCTGTAAATTATATCTTTCACAAATTGAGCGAGCTATTCTTAGAATATCGCTAGCAAGTCTTAGCTTTAATGTTAAAATATAGACAGTTGCTAATAAAATTTCATAATTCACCATCTGAAAAATAGATTTATGCTCTCTTAATAGTACCACACTCTCTTGGCTATGTAATTCTATTTCATCAATGATTTTTTGTTTTATTTGCTGATTTTCTTCCATTCTGTATTTAGTAAGTAGAAGTTCAATTGTATAGATTAAACCTTGAAGGACTAAAGTAGCATAGTGTTGCTTTTTAGCAATTCTTATCCCATCTCTCAATTGCTGTTCAGATCTATAGATATTTTTTTTCTTTAACTCAATGAAACCTTTGTGCATTAACCAAGTCGCTCTTCTCATAGTTTCTTTTTCATCCACTTTTAGTAACTCATAATATCTATCTATATTTCCTTCTGCAAGCTTAAAGTCTCCAATAAGGGCATAAAATTCTGAAGCATCAAGATATATCTCATCATTTTCAAGCTTATATTTATCCATGTGTTCGAATGCTTTTGTTAGATACTTTTCAGCCTCTTCCATTCTTCCCAATGACTTTAAGGACGAATATATTAAATTATAGGTAATGAGAATATTTCTTTGATCTTGAAACTTTTCCATTATTTCAATGAACAAAAAGCAATATTCCAAAGATTTCTCAAACCTTCCCTCTTTTATCATTAAAGACGCAATGTTACCTTGACAAACAGCCATACCTCGTTTAACATTATTCTTTGTGAAATGCTCTAACGCAATTTCAAACTTTTCTCTCGCTAATGGGTCTCCAAAAATGTCTAAAGCGTTTCCATAAGAATTGTATAATGTTCCAAGAAGGTACCTATCATTAATATTGTTATCCTCTAAAAGTTTTATTCCTTGTTTACATTCAGCTATAGCTTGGTGGTGATCTTTCTTTCTATCAAAAAGGACTACTAGAGTGTTTTTGACTAACGCTTTTTGTTGATAATAAGTTGTCTGAAATTGTTCTTTTCCTATAGTTTCATCAATTTTTCTTTCTGCTAAACTTATTAGCTCTTCAGCTTCTGTGAATTCATGATAATGGACATGAAAGTAGCTTTTCCAAATAAGAAGATCAATTTGTGAAATAATTAAAGCTTCATTTATACTTTCCTCTGAAAAACTACTTATAATATTCATAATTTTCTCTTTTTGACCCTGTCTTGTTAAAACAGGTATAAAATTTGATGCTACCTCAATTGTTGGATATTTAGTATATAATTCATCTAATCTTGGGTAATGGAAATATATCATTAAAACGTATGATACAATTGCTTGATGAACTGGAAGAAGTTCAGAAAATAGAATTACAGACCAATTATCAATAATGCTAACAAAAAATTCGTGTAGTGTTTTATATTTTCTAAAATCCAACAATCCATCTAGAAAATTATTATCCTTCTCAGTGAGAAACATACTATATTTTGATAGCTCTATCAATTACGCCAACTAGATTATATATTTCTGATTTAAGAAACTTATGCACAAAAAATGTGGAGTTTATTGAACAATTATTAATTTTGAACCCAAATCGTCTAACCCTTTTCATATTCTTAACAATACGTTTTTATTTGTACAAAAGAAAAAACTACCATGACCATTCGTATTGTAACTGATAGCGCAACAGACATTCCTTGGGATTATGCTAGAGAGAACAACATCAAAGTCGCCTGTTTAACTGTTATGGTCGGTGATGAAGTAATTAAAGAAGATGAATCATTCGACCGTGAAGAATATTATAAGAACTTTGAAGAAGAAAAAGCATTCATGAAAATTCCAATGCTTAAAATCCATTCTTTTGTTCCAAAAACTTCCCAACCAGCACCTATAGATTATTACCAAGCTTATCAAGAACATGTAGATGACGGAGCTAAAGAGATAATCGTAATTGATATAACAGCAGGATTAAGCGGATCGATTAACAGTGCTCGAATTGCTGCAAAAAACTTTAATCGAAAAAACAAGGATATTAAAATCTATAATATTGATGCTAAATCAGCTTCATACCCAGGAGTAATTCTAATCAAAATGGCAGTGGAAATGATAGAAAAAGGTTATACTGGAGAAAAGATAGCTTCATTTCTCACTGAACAAGCAATAAAAATTAAAACAGTAATTTTCTTACCCACCATCCTCTATCTTTGGAAAGGTGGAAGGCTTCGTACAAGTAAATTCATACTTGGATCAATGTTACGTAAGAAACCTCTAGTAACCATGAACGAAGAAGGGTTTGTTGTACCTGCTGGTAATGCAAAAGATGTAGAATCAGGGTTGGAAATGACTTGTGCTCTTAGTACAGATGATTATAAAAGAGATCCAAAAGAATTCTTTATTGTTTATGGGAGTAGGCTTGATTATGCTGAAAAAGTAGAGAGTATATTAAAAGAACATTATCCTAAAGTACAAATGGAAATTGTCCATAGCCGAGGATCAGTACTTTCGCACTTAGGACCGGAATCTATAGGACTGATAACCAACTACACTGATGACATAAAATAGTTCAATTAACTCTCATACTCTTTTTTGCAATTTTTTTTCTTAAAACCAAGTGAAACAGAATCATATCATACTCTCAGTTTTGAAGGTAACATGTTTAGTGTATCACAAGCAGGACATTTTGATAAACCGTTTTCATCAAAGAGTTCTAAATCCAACATTTCTCCACAGTTTCCTGCACAGTACATAGGAATCAATTCCGGTCCTTCTTTTACTCCTTCTATCACTTGTAGAATTTTAGGCAAAATTTCTTTCTTCATTTTGTTTTGTATCTTCTCAGAATCTTCTCCATATATCCAAATAGCAATGTTGCCACTTCTTTCTTTTCCACTAACTATCATTTCGACTATTTCCGTGCCTTCTATAGTTTTGCTTGTTACAAACATCAGATTTCCTATAAAATTATCATCCGATTCCAGAGAAACGTTCTCTTGGAATGTGAAATAGGAGGTGAAAGCTGATTTTAAAGTGTCAAAAACTACTCGCGGTTCTGTATGAAATTCTACTGATCTACCCAAGCTTTCTAGTTTATCATTTTTTAATTCAATGATTTTCTCGTAATAACCACTAATAACAGCTTTTTCAAGTTCTTCGGCTCGATTTTTTCGTGCTTTCAAAGCATCAGCTAGAATTCTCGTGAACTCGGATTGATCCCTTTTTATTAATTGAAACTTTGTTCCTTCATGAATTTTTACAGGAGGATAAGGAAGAGAAGTAACCATTTGTGTTGATACTACAAAGGGTTCTCTTAATTTTGCAGGGACAACAAAACTAAGATTATTACCATAATCGATTATCTTTCCAATATTACCTTCCTTAACAATTTTTGACCAATCCCCTTGTGGGAGTGGAACTTGTTTTTGGATAGCTAAATAAACGATCTCAGCTTGTGGAGGAGCTGCTGAAAAAATAAGGTCGACATTATCTCCATCACCTATTTCTCCTGCTATGCGTTTGTCAAGTTTGAAGATTGTTTCTCCTTCTCTTTTCTCTATTTCAGTTATTTGCGAGAAAACAGATGTATAACGCCCTAAAGTTGTTTTGTACAGGAAACTAAATTCTTTCTTCTCATCAACACCTAATTTAACAGTATCCGAAAGTAAAATGCTGATTCCATTTCTTAACTCCAATTCAACTTTCCCTTTAATAGCTTTCACACATACTATTTGTTAACATATAATTTAAATGTTGAGCATAGCAGAAATTCCCTAACTTTAGGTGGGGGATGAATGCGATAGAAGCATCAATTTAGCATATACTCGTCTTTTTATAGTGAAAAAAGTACTAAGGAAATAAGGAAATGAACTGATGTTAACCTACAAAGTGCAACTGTACCCTAATAAACAGCAACAAACAACACTTGTTGAACAGTTGGACATTTGTAGAAAACTCTATAATAGGCTGCTAGAAGAGTGTAAGAAAGCGCGGGAGAAGGGAGAAAAGCTCACACAAATCAAAACTCAATCGTTTATAGTAGGGCTAAAAAATACTTCTATGCCCGAGTTGAAAGAAGTACATTCCAAGGTTTTACAGGTGGTCAATTACACTCTATGGACAAATATCAAAAGTCTAGCACAATTAAAGAAGAATGGACATAAGATCGGTCACTTACGTTTCAAAGGAAAAGGATGGTACAAGACTATAAACTATAACCAGAGCGGGTTCAAGATAGACGAAAATAAAAACAAGATAACCTTTTCTAAGATTGGGATTATCAACTGTAGAGGATTAAATAACAGGGTAAGAGAAAACAAAGTCAAGGGCATAATACTCAAACGCACTCAAACGGGTAGATGGTTCGCTAATATACAAGTAGAAAACTCTCCAGTAGTTCTTCCTAAAACTAATCGCAGTGTAGGTATAGATGTAGGGATAAATTCTTACGCTGTGGATTCTGATGGACAAGAGATAGAGAACCCCAAAAACATAGAAAGACAATTAAAGAAACTTAAAAATAAGCACAAATCTCTTAGTCGTAAGAAGCAAGGTTCAAAAAACTGGTTAAAAGCCAAATATCAGTTGGCTAAACTCTACACTAAAGCTGTTGACCAGCGTTCAGACTTCTTACATAAAGTCTCAAACTTTTATGTAGATAATTATGATATTATCTGTGTGGAAAACTTGAACATTAAAGGACTCACACAGAAAGGTAATAATAAACACAAACGGTCACGCACACTCCATCGTAACATTCTCGACGCTTCATGGGGAATATTCTTCAACTATTTATCTTATAAAGCTGTAAACGCTGATAAAGAACTAGTTAAAGTTCCACCTAGAGGTACTACTCAAGAATGTTCCAGATGTGGAGAGATAGTCCCCAAGACATTAAATGATAGGACACACTCTTGTCCTTATTGTGGCTTAGAGATAGACCGTGACTATAACGCTTCAATAAACATTTTGAAGAGGGGTAAGGGATATACCTCTTTACTTGTGGAGAATAGACCTCTAATCACTATCACTGCTTCGGCAATCATCAGTGGTCAAGTCTTTTCAATGAATCAAGAAACGCCTACCTTTAGGTAGGAGTAGTTCATTCTTTCTTTCCCCAACCAATTTTTTCTTGTTCGCCAAAGCTCTTTAGTAATGAGTCTATTGCTTCATCTACTGTTTTATCTTCTGTATCTTCTAGAGTAATAACAATGTAATCACCATCAATCGATAATAATGGGGATTTGATGGAAACAATCCATTTTTCTAGTAAGAAAAGGTCCTCTTCTTCTTCGTATTCTAGATGCTTGGCAAGTTTTTCTATTGAAATCCTCTTGTAAACATGAATAAGCTCTTCAAGAACGTTTCTTCGCCTTATAGTAGTTTCAGCCTTTTTTACAAGATCTTCTCCTTCAGTGAAAATCTCCATATATTCCTTGTGCATAGCTTCAATTCTTCTATCTATTTCAGCGTCTATAGAACAAGGAAGAGCAGAGACTTTTTGGATGAATTCGTAACTTTCTCTTGTTTCCTCAAGTAAATCTGAAACACTCTCTATTTGCTCTTTATCACCCTCACTACTTTCTAGCCCTTTTTTAATGGTCTTTCTTCCTTTCTTGATAGATTCGAGAGATGATTCCAGTATCTCTAATTTTTCTTTGCAGAAATCGATAAAATTGCTAAAAACGTTAAACCCAAGTGGGATGATATAATCCATCACTTTTGTGACTCTTAGATTTTCAACTAAATCATAAATACGTGCTATTCTAGCCTTAATCCTTTCATCCCAGTCGTCGTAAATATGTGTGTTAAATACAACTATCCCTATTTCATCTTCAATAGCCACACCATTAGCGAAAAGTAATGAAGGATTTATCAATTTGAGTTCCTCGACATTGTAATCACAGACAACAGTTTCTCCAAGAGCAAAGTAGTTTCGAAGGCTTAAACCGGCATTTTCTTTGATTTTTCGGATATTTATGGATCCTTTTTTCTTTTCAGTTACGTCTTCAAAAGTTTGAATGTTTCTTACAAGAGGTTCATCATTCTCTAACATCAAGTAAACGTTAAATTCATCCTCTAAATCGATGATTGTTACAGGTCCATCACTGAACACATGCTCTTCAACAAGGCTTTTTTTATCCCAAACTCTAAATGTATTATCTTTTGAACCTGAGAAAAGGTGTCTATCATTAGAATTGAGTGCTAAAATTTTGTTAGAGTGGCCTTTCAAGATTGCAACTTCTTTTAGTTTGAAAAGATCAGTTACCCTGATTATAAAGTCAGAAGCAGCTAAATAAACGTACTTGGAATCAGAAAATATAGCATCAATGGAGTAAGGATTACCACCAAATACTTTCAAACACTCAAAATTGTCTTTGCTCCATACTCTTAAAGTTTTATCAGCAGAAGTTGTAAAAATACGTTCTTCGTCTGATATAATAGTGAAAACGTAAGCAGAATGACCTTTTAAAGTAGTAATTTCCTTAAAGGTTTCTTTGTCCCAAACTTTAGCTGTTTTATCTAAACAAGAAGTGTAGATGTGTTTATCATCTGAAAATACTGTTGTAATGATAGATTTGTGCCCTGCTAATTCACCAATTACCTTAAATTTGTTTATGTCTCTTATTATTACTAAATTATCTGCTGTGCAAGAATAGAGATGACTTTCATCAGCATATAGACCTGTTATGGCGGCTTTGTGTTTCTTGAAAACTGATTGTTTTTTGAGATTCTTCTTTTTCCAAACTATTACTAACCCATCTCTAGATCCACTGTAGAGATTTGTTGAATCTTGAGTGATGGATTCGATTACATCATTGTGTCCTTCCAAAACCTTGACAAGAGAAAAATTCTTCTTTGACCACACACGAATTGTTCTATCGAAAGAAGCTGAAAAGAGATAATTTTCATCACTTGCTAAACTAGTAACACCCTCTTTATGTCCCTCAAACTTAAACTTGAATTCCTTATTCTTTTTATCCCATACTTTAATTGTTGCGTCCGTTGAACCCGAAAAAACATAATCAGCATCTACACAAACACTTCTAACTTCGGATTCATGAGCTTTTATTACTATTATTTCAGCCAAATCTTCCTTCTGCAAAATTCTAACTGTGCTATCATCAGCTCCTATGTAAACAAAGTCATCATCGATTGCAATAGTTCTTATTACACCTATGTGAGATGGCTTGTTGGTAGTTACAAGTAAATGTCCTTGAACGCTTTGACTTTCAGTTTTTCTACTCATCATATCACTCTCTAAACGTTATATGAAATATATTGTCATATTTATCTTTTTTCCTCAAAAGATAACTTTTAGTTTTTTAGGTTAAATAGGTTTAAAAAATTGGCTGCGGTTAACTTAAAATGTTGTAGTAAATTAGTAGCTGATAAAATGGATTCCACAGACAGATATACTCGTTTGAAATCTTTGAGCGATTTTGGTTATGACATAAATTGGGAGAAATTAAGTGAGAAAAAGGTTTTAATCATCGGTGTTGGTGGTGTTGGAAGCATCGTTGCTGAAATGTTAGCAAGATGTGGAATAGGGGAGCTTAATATCATAGATCTTGACATCGTAGAGGAAGTGAATCTCAATCGTCTTTTCTATCTAAAAGAGCAGATAGGTGAACCTAAAGTTGAAGTGGTTAAGAATATGTTATCAACAGTTAATCCAGAAGTTCATATTAATTCTTTTATGACAGATGTCTGTTCTAATGAGTTTGAGGGGAAACTAGATGAACTCATAACACAGTGCAATCTAACTTTTTCTTGCCTTGACAATTTACCAGCAAGGTTATACATAAACCAGAAATGTGTAGCGTTGGATAAAGCTTATGTCGATACTGGAGCGACAAGATCAGGGTTAGGGGGATATATTCATCTAGTCCTACCAAAGAAAAATGCTTGTTATTCTTGCACAGGTTCACTTGATTTAGGGAGTAAAGAGAAAGGAGAATCATGTACAGCTTCATTACCATCTACTATAGCTATAATAGCTTCAATAGCCACAGAAATCAGCTTAAAATATTTACTAGAGTTTGGGAAAATACCCGATTATATAGGTTTTAATGCTCTAGACGATGTTTATTTGCGCCAGAAAACTCCTAGAGACCCTAATTGTTATGTTTGTGGAGATAGAAAGTACTCAAAAACAGAAAAGGAAAGTTCTTTAAAGCAAATACAATCTATTACTGAAGGGAAGAGTGTTGATAAATTAATAGAAGAGTTAGGAGAAGAAAAGAGGAGGATAGAAGATGAGTGATGTATATATCTTTGAACATGTTCTAGAAGCTATTGAGAACCACGCAGATTCTTTTAAAGAGCAGGAGATTTACGGCTGGTTATTAGGTTATGATAATTATGAAAAGTTATTCGTTATCAGTAGCATTCCTTGTTACCATTACAGAATGCAGAGTCAGATAAGTGCAGAACCTTCTCATGAAGAAGTAATGGAAATAACAAAAGCGATTCCAAAAGGGATAGGAGTTGTAGGGATATATCATTCTCATACAGGTAAGGTTTTTCATAGTAAAACAGATGATCAAACTATTGAGCAATTTGCTACTATCTACCCTTATTTCTTGTCAATTGTGACAAATGTAAGTGAAACAAAATATTATCAGTTCAAAGAGAATAGTGTGAACGAAATAAATGTGGGGAAAATCAAAAAAGAAGATTTAGTTCTCTCAAATTTTGAAACAAGTGTATCTTTCGATGTAGAAAAAAAAGGAGAGCGTATTCTAACACATGTTTCAACAGAGCTAAGAGAAAAATTGGAAAACTCTCAAATAGCGAAAATCTCTTGCGATTCTAAAGAGTTAGACGACAAAACAGATCTATTCTCTATTAGAAAAGAGATATGTCAAGTGTTGCTAGAACACCAAGAATCAGAAAAAAGAGAATTTGGGTCAAAATTACCTTCAAAAATACTTCTTGATGCAAATATTCTCTCACAAAAAGGTACTAAAATTTCAGAAGTCAAAGGAAAACTCAAGCGTTCTTTTACTGATGATATGTACTACCAATTAAAAAACACTGAAGTGAAAGACGATAAACTAGTCTTCCCAAAGAAAATTGAAATCTTATTGGATAATATCTTATGGAAGTTTTATGTTCAAGAAGATCAAAGGGAAAAGATGCAGAAACTCTTCGAGAAGCTAATCTTCAGAATGAGATACATGTCATTAAGCGAAGAAGGAGAAAGAAAAACTTTAATCGATAAACATGAAAAAGAAAAGGAGAAATATATTTATCATTAAGAAGATGTGTGTGAAAGGATAGCGAAAAAGATATATTAGGTAATTGAAAAGAATTTATGATAGGGATTAAAATGAGCACTCTCAAACGACTGTATTTTTCAAGTGTTATAGGTACAGAGCATAAACAGATGCCTTTTGAAGTACCAGGGGATATAATTTTTCATGAATTAATAGCTGAAGTAGCTAAAAAGTTCAGCATTGCTTCAGAGCAAATAGCCATTTCTTCAGAACTAGGTGAAACTCTTACAGCAACTGATTTCACTCTAAGTGTTGAAGAAATATTCGAAAAATATGGACCAGCATTTCAAGTTATTAATCGTGGAGTCGTAGGCTAGAGCTACTGGAGGTAAAAAGCATTTCAAACGACAAAATTAAATGGGCAGACACACTTGCTGAGAAAGTGTTGATAAAATTTCCTAAAACATTAATTGATATTGGGCCAAAACACCCAAAGTGGCAAGAAAGAGTGAAAATAGAAATATTGAATCTAACCCAATATGTGAAGTTTTTACAACAGAAAGGAGGAAGAAGCTGGTTCTTCTTAGCACCAAATAAAAATCCCAAATATAAATTCATCAAATGGGATGGTTATCTTCAAGTTCCTGCAAGACCAGAAATAAGGTTTAAAATGGTGATATTGCTACCTAGTAACTATCCTTTCGCTTGTCCTCGAGCTTTTGCAGAAGAATCGATAGCTGAATATGCAGGAAAAATTTTCCTTAAAAACATCTGGGAAGAAGATGACGGAGAAAAGTTTGTGATGATATGCCACGAACATATGGAAACAGTGGATGAAGCGTGGACACCTAATCTAACTATAGCACACTTTTTCATTAGAGAAGTTTATTATTGGTGGGCAGCGCAGCAAAACATGATAATAGACATTTGGGATAAGAAAAATAACGGCGAAGGAGATGTTGAAGAAGAGGAAAATGCTGAAGAGGAGGAAGATTTAGAAGACCTGCTTAAGAAATTAGAAGAAACTTGAATAAAGTGTGTAAGAAGCCATTGTTCTTTTTTCTTCAAAGAAATAGCGATAACCTTCTTTCAATATCATATTCCATACATAAAACTTAATTTGTTGAAACTTCAATAGTATAGGAAGGAGTAAAAATGACTAGTAATGTTATAATGGATTTCCTGAAATTTCCACCATCTGTCAGCGAATTTTCGAATTATGAAACAAAAATTCATTCAGAGATTGCATCCCAGATATCAGATGTAAGAACATATACGTTCACATTGATGAAAAGCCTTCAAATGGAGGAAAAGAAGAAACTTTTGAGAGTCAAAAAAAGTCTAGATAAGATTAAAACAAATTTTGACATTATTCTTTATAGCTCTTTTACAGCAGAAAGCACAACTCCCCAGAACCTTACATTACATCATGAAACAACGATAGTTTTAGATTTTCTTCTGTTGGATAGATTTCTAGATTTATCTGATGGTTTAAGAAAATTGGACAAATTAGTGTTGATTGATTATCAAAGGGATCTGTTCAATAATTTATTATTATTAATCCATTCTTCGATAGAAAAACTAGAGAAAATGGTTGATCTTAGAAAAATGGTCCAAAATATAGCCCCCTCTAAAGAGTTTTTTACAAGATTATTAACAGAATATAAAGGAGATATAGCTTATCTTGAATCTATAGGTATAATTCATGAGTATGATCAATTAGCCAAACCTTTGCGAGGAGGAAAGAAAGAATATTATGAACAACTGAAAAGACACTTTCATTCTACATGTTTATCTCTATTAGAAAAAAACAGAAGAACAATACCCTTCGCAGAATTTTCAGATTTATTTAAGAATCGTTATCCAGCTGTTGAATGGGAACTAAAGGATTTAGAAAAGATAGCTGAAGAACTACATAATTCAGGTGTAATTGGGATAATTGACAAATCTCAAGACTCTCCATTAACAATTTTACTCGCTGATGATACCAGTCTCCAAAAAGATATTATTCAATTAGCAAAACAGAGAGGGTATACAACTCAAGAGGAAATACTTGAATCTTGTAGTTTACCAATTGAAAATATTCAGCGCATTCTTAAAAAACTCGAAGACAGTGGTCTAGCTATAGTTGATTCAGATTATACTACTGGAACAAGAGTTTACTTTCCTGGAATAGAGGAGAAAGTATAGATTTAGAAATATGGTGATTAAATGGCTTACATAAGAAAAATTCAAAATGAAGAATATAAAGAAAAAATAGCGATAAAAAGCGAAAAACAAGGGGAAGAAGTAGCCTGGGTGTTTCCACACGCGCTTGAAAAAGGAGAGAAGAGAGTAGAACTAAGGAAATTTAATCAAATATTAGTAAAAAGTACGGAGCAAGCTGTAGTTTACGAAAATGAACAGATAGTTAGAACATTAACTAACGGTGTATACGATTTAGATAAGAAAGGTGGAGCTGAGAACCTCAAAGTTGTTTATCTAACAAAACAAGATTTTGATACCAAATGGGGAATACCACAACAACAAGGAGTCTTGACTTCAGATAACGTCAAAGTAGGCGCATCAGGAACACTTTCTTTATCGATTTCTACTCCAGAAGTATTTAGTTTAAACATAGTCAAAGAAGCAGCCAT
>BPTO01000008.1 GCA_023705985.1 Candidatus Heimdallarchaeota archaeon
CCACCGAGATCTACACTCTTTCCCTACACGACGCTCTTCCGATCTTCCTCCTTTGTTACTTGAATGGTATGGTATAAAACCAGAAACTGAGGATTATACAGAAAAAGTTAGAATGTTCAATAAGAAATTTGAGAATTGCATGAGTAAGTCTTTCGTTATGTGTTATTCTTATGTTTATTTAACTGTCGCAATTGTAGTATATCATTGGGCAGTAGACACAACACCATTCATTACACAATCTTTGTCTGATGAATTTGAAAAAATGTTCAATCTAACAATATCTTTTTTTGAGCAAGTTTTAATGTTTACGGAAGATGAAGAATCAAAAACTACAATCTATAAACAGTTAATATCGATATTGACCATATGTAGCTATATCGATAATCTAGAAAGGGAAGAAGAAGGAGAAGAGGGGGAAGAACTAAGATTTCAATTGTTTGCTCAAAGGCAAATATATTTTGAAAAACTTTTCTCTCAGAAAAATTTCGATTTTGACAGAAAAGAGTTGTTTTTATTTATTTTAGATGATTTAGTCAGTTTATTTAGTTGCCTTTTTTTTAGGGGGGCTTTTGTAGAAGCGGTTAAACCTCTAATAATTATTTCTCGTACCCTAAGTGATAAGAAAAAATATATAGATTCACGCGTTTTTGAGATATTTAACGATTTATTTGATGACTTTTACACTACTCTTATCATTCATAGCGATCTTGGAAGCAACCAATCATTGTTGAGAATGTATGGTAGTAAATTGTACTATACAATGTTTAATACTATTTTAGCATTATGTGACGATATAAACATGGTATTAAGTATCGCTTTACCAGAAGATACAATTGGCAAATTCGACAGTGTTTGTGAAATATTATTGTCTATTGATTTAGACGCCTTCATTAGATCTAAAGATTTTCAAGCAGTTTTTATAATAATGATTTATTATCGCAAACTTTGTGGTCAGTCAACAGATAAAATTCTAGATGAAATTGTTAAAATCTCTAAAATTAGTGAAGAGAATAAACCCTTGTTACTAAAAGAATTCAAATATGCTCTCCTAAAGGTGGAACATTATTTTAGGAAAAAAAATAAAAGGATAAAGGGATAAAGGGATAAATGGCGTAGATAAAGAATCCTACATTCCTCTCCAGTTTTGCGTAATCCATTTAAACCATTTAGCTTCCTTATCCTTTCCAGGGAAAGTCAGTATAAGATTGTATGCATCTTGAGCAATTCCATCAATTAGAACCTTGAACCAATGATTATGACCCGGTAATGCTACTGAATTACCTAAGGAACCATGGATCACATCAAATGATGCCATTCCTAAACGAAATTCTATGTGTTTTCCTAAATCATCAGTAATCCAAAAGCCCCATCGCCAATTACAGTGATTTTAAAAATATAATCTGTATGGTTCACACTATAACTATGCTCATATAATCTAAAAAGGTAATTATTACTTTGTGCATAGTACCATTACGTTACAATAAAGTTTTTAACATAATATTTAAACACAAATCAGATGCCAGAAATAAGTAGTCCAAGACCAGCATTAGCTTTGACAGCACTTATTTTTGGACACTTTCTAAACCACTTCTACGCTTATGTTTTTCTGGCTTCAATGATAATTATGCGTTTACCTGGAAATTTGAATCTTACAGATTCGCAAGTTGGTTTATTAGGCACAATTCAGATGCTTGTTTTTGCTGTTTTTTCAATAGTTGTAGGTATTGTTGGAGATAAATGGCTTAAAAGCAAGACAATATTTATCCCTATTGGCATCCTTTTTATGTCTTTACATCTTTTCGTTGCAGCGTATGCAACAAGTATGACCTTACTAATTGTTTCATCAGTCGTAGTGGGTTTTGGCGCAGCTTTCTATCATCCAGTAGCTTATGCGGCAATAGCAGATCTATATGAGAAAAAAAAAGGATTGACGATGGCAATGAATGCAGCTATTGGAATGATCGGCACTTCAATTACTCCAGGTCTAGTGGTTTCAATGGATAAATTAATGGGGTGGAGGAACTTTTTCATACTCTTTGGAATTATTGGTTTGGGTCTAACAGTCTTCATTTTCTTTAGCATGAATTATCTGATAAGTTACAGATTTACGAGTGAGGAAATCGAAGAAAAAGAACAGATAATGAACAAAATGAAGACCAGTGGAAGAATAAAACATTGGTTTAGAACTGAATTTGTATTAATCATAACTTTCTCAATCATTATTTGTTTATTCTATTCTTCATTTAGAACAGGAATATTTAAAATAACTAATCAATGGCTATCTATTATTTTTGTGGATATGTATTCATATTCAGAAATTAACGCAGGATGGATAACAACTGTTATATTAATTGTAGGAGGTTTGACTGCAATTGTTGGAGGAATAGTTAGTGACAAATATACTACAAGTATTACAATGTTAATATCTCTTGGAGGGTCTGCAATTATACTGTTGTTACTTTTTATATCAGGAGAATCATTACCTGGTTTCTTAGTAATTATGCTTTACTTTATCTTTATTGCTTTCCTCTATTTTTCAGCAACAGCAGGGACAAAATATGTTGCTGAAAATGTTCCTCAAGGATCAAGATCTACTGGAATCAGTTTATTATTCGCATTTCCTAGTATCCTAGGTGGCTTCTTCCCATGGATGTTTGGTTTAGTAAAAGAAAACATCGATAATACTTGGTCTATAGGCTTTTTATCTCTATTAGCTATAATTGGCACATTTGCTGCATTTACGCTTTATGTAAGGGACAGAAAACTTGGTAAAACAAAGAAGAGCAAAGAAATTCTACAAATCTAATGTAAATCAAATCAATAAGTAAATTATGAATTCTGACTTTTTGTTTATCATCTAATATATTGCTAACTAGAGATATAAAACAAGGTAAATTCAAAAAGGAAAGAACAATCAGTGCGGGCATTTATAAGTGAAATACCCTTTTTATTTCAGACTTATAACAATAGGTCAAGGGAGTAAGTTTTAAATATAAATGGTTTACATGCAAATCACTTAAACATAAAAAAAGTGATTTAAAAATGGTACCACTTATTTTACTAATTGCTATAATAGCTGGTGTTTTATCTATCGTTGCTGCGATTTACTTTACAGTGATTGTAATGAAAAAAGATCGCGGAAACAAAAAGATGATAGAAATATCCGGTTATATTGAAAAAGGAGCTAAACATTTCCTCTGGGTCCAATATTTGGTCTTAGCTGCATTTGTTGTTGTTCTGTTCATAATAATATTATTATTCCTACCATCAGAGATGACCGGTGGCTTAGTTCCAGTAATAGTTGGACATCTAAATTGGGAACAAGCTTTAGCTTATCTGATAGGGTCTGCAGCATCAATGTTTGCTGGATGGCTAGGTTTGATTGTAGGAGTTAAGACTAACACAAGAGCTGCTCAAGGAGTAACAAAAAGCGTCAAGGAAGGTTTTGATATAGCTTTCTTTGGAGGTTCAGTAATGGGTTTAGCTGTTGTAGGTGTAGCCTTATTAGGCGTTGGAGGAATTTACTGGATATTCGAACCAGCAGTAGGTTTTAAATTTGCCACAAAAATAGTTCTAGGTTTCAGTTTTGGAGCTAGTACTATTGCATTGTTCATGAAATGTGGTGGAGGAATTTTCACTAAAACAGCTGATGTTGGTGCAGATTTAGTAGGTAAAGCTGAATACAATCTGCCTGAAGATGACATTCGAAATCCAGCAACTATTGCTGACAATGTCGGTGATAACGTAGGAGACATTGCAGGTATGGGTAGTGATCTACTCGACTCTTATGTAGCTTCAATAGTTGCAGCAATGATTCTAGGGACAACCTTCGGACTTCTTGGTTATGAAATTTACTTTGTTATTCTACCCATATTAGTCGCAGCTGTGGGTTTAGTTGCTTCGTTAATTGGTATTTTCCTCGTTAAATGGTTAGGCAGAGAAAATCCAGGAAAGGCTCTAAACTTAGGAACATATCTTTCAACTTTAATAGTTGCTGCTTTTGTAGCAATATTGATTTGGATACTTACAACTCAAATTCCAGATAGCACAACTAAATTATGGAGAGATTTCTTCGCAATAATAATCGGGCTTGCTAGTGGAATTGTGATTGGATGGACAAGTGATTATTTTACAAGAGAAGATAAAAAACCAACAAAGAATATTGCTCTAGCAGCAGAAGAAGGTCATGCAGTAACAATACTCTCAGGATTCTCATATGGTTTGATCAGTGTTGTTCCTCCAGCTCTAGGTATAATTGTTGCGATGGCAGTATCATATATGCTAGATGGTGTTTTTGGTGTTGCTTTAGCAGCTGTTGGTATGTTATCAATCGTTGGAACAATCGTATCTAATGATGCATTCGGCCCAATAGTAGATAATTCACGAGCAATAGCTGAACAAGGAGGGCTAGGAGAGGAAGTTATCAGAAAAGCTGATAAGCTAGACGCAGCTGGAAACACAGCAAAAGCTATCACAAAAGGTTTTGCAATAGGTTCAGCAAACTTAACAGTTTTAGCACTACTATTCTCATTTGCGGAAGAAGCAGGAATAGTGGAAGCAGGGATGAACCTACTAGATATAAAAATTCTAATAGGTGCATTTATAGGCGTAGTTATTCCAGCACTGTTCTCAGCTTTGTTAATACTATCAGTTCAGAAAAACGCAGCCAAGATGGTTAAAGAAATAAGAAGACAATTTGAAGAAAATCCTGGAATCTTAAAAGGAACAGAACCTGCTGACTTTAATAAGACGATTGCTATCGCAACAAAAGGAGCTTTAGTGGAACTTATTCTACCCAGTATTATATCATTCTCAATACCAGTTCTAGTAGGTCTAATATTTGGTGTTGCAGCACTAGGTGCTTTTCTAGCAGGAGCAATTCTATCAGGATTTGTGTTTGCTATAATGATGTCTAACGCGGGTGGAGCGTGGGATAATGCGAAAAAATTTATAGAGGACGGAAATTTGGGTGGTAAAGGCACTGAAACTCACAAAGCTGCTATTACTGGCGACACCGTTGGTGATCCTTTCAAAGACACCTCAGGTCCAAGTATTAACACTTTGCTTGTTGTTATGTCACTTACTTCTTCAGTCTTTATGGGACTTTTGCTAGCAGTAGGTAAAGATGGTCTTATTGGCGGACTTCTTGCTCATACCGCAGTTGGTGATGTTGCTATCTGGATCATTATTGTTGCTATTCTATGTGCAGTTCTTGCTGGTGTCCTCGTCTGGGCTATCTTCAAAGTTGTTAAACATCCAAAAGTATTGGAAAAGAGTGCTAAGAAGAAAGATTAATCTTTCTGACACTTTTTCCTTTTTCTTTTCTTTTCTTTTCTTTCAACATTTTTCTTATATTATATACCATTTCTTTTAGTAGAAGAGATCTTCGTCTTTGTTGCTATAGTTAGGATTATTATCAGAAGAATCCGTTGCACAAAACATATATTCGATAAAGAGATTAATTAAGTGTGATTTCTTGAAAAAGAGAACAATAGTATTGTTATTTCTACTAATATTGTCAATCTACGCATCTAATATCAATGTACAAATAACTGCTGAAGCGAATAATTATAAATCTAGTTCATTAGATTTGACATCTCATGATCCTATTGAAATAATCTCTGATGATAATTTCACTGATTATGGTTTTTCTGGCACAGGAACGGAAGTAGATCCTTACATTATTGAAGGGTATAATATTACAACAACAACGAGTTCAAATGGTATTTTTATCTATGAGACAACGAAATATTTCATTGTTAGTAATTGCTATATTGACGCAGAAAAGTATGGGATTTATATCTATGATGTAGCTTACGGTACAGCAACTGTCATTAACAACACTTGTAGCAATAACAACAAAGGCATCTTTCTTTACGATTCTGATGGTTCTACGGTTACCAACAACACGTGCAGTAACAATTACGACAGTGGCATCTATTTTTGGTTTTCTGATATTTCTACGGTTACCAACAACACGTGCAGTAACAATGGGGATGGTATCTTTCTTTACGATTCTATTAATTCTACTGTTGTCAACAACACGTGCAACAGCAATGACAAGGGTATCTATCTTTGCTATTTTGATTATTCTACTGTTGCCAACAACACATGCAACTGCAATGATGAAGGCATCGATCTTTACAGTTCTGTTAGTTCTACGGTTACCAACAACACTTGTAACAATAACAACAGAGGCATCGTGCTTAGGTATTCTGATGGTTCTACGGTTACCAACAACACTTGTAACAATAACAACAGAGGTATCAAGCTTGAGTCTTCTGATTATTCTACTGTTGCCAACAACACTTGTAGCAACAATTACGACTATGGCATCTACTTTTTGTTATCTGGGAGTTCGACGGTTGCTAACAACACTTTTAGTAATTGTGGTTTTTATATATTTGAAGATACCATTGGTGATTACCTCTCTAACACTATCGAGAATAATTGGGTGAATGGAAAAATATTAGGCTTTTATACTAACCTTGACTCAACTACTATTGCTGAACCAGTTTATGGGCAATTAATATTAGTTAATTGTACAAGTGTGACAGTACGTGACCAGATATTAATTAACGCTACAGTTGGTCTATTTCTCTTCTCCTGTATATATTCAGTTATTATTAATAACACCTGCAACAACAATGGCGAGGGCATCTATCTTCGATTTTCTGGGAGTTCGACGGTTACCAACAACACATGCAGCGATAACAACTGGGAAGGCATCTATTTTTACGATTCTGGGAGTTCGACGGTGGCAAACAATACTTGCAGCAATAACAACTATGGTATCAAGCTTGAGTCTTCTGATAGTTCGACGGTTACCAACAACACCTGTAACAGCAATGGTGAGGGCATCAAGCTTGAGTCTTCTGATAGTTCTACTGTCATCAACAACACATGCAACAGCAATGGCGAGGGTATCAAGCTTCGATTTTCTGGGAGTTCTATTGTGACAAACAATACTTGCAACAATAACAACTATGGCATCTTGCTTTGGCATTCTGATAGTTCTACAGTTGCTAACAACACTTGTAACAGCAATGACGAGGGCATCAAGCTTCGATTTTCTGGGAGTTCGACGGTTGCCAACAACACGTGCAACAACAATGGGGATGGTATCTATCTTTACGATTCTGAGAGTTCTACTGTCCTTAACAACGCTTGCAGCGACAATGGGGATGGTATCAAGCTTGAGTCTTCTGATAGGTCTACGGTTGTTAATAACACTTGTAGCAACAACCACAGAGGTATCAAGCTTGAGTCTTCTGATAGGTCTACAGTTGTTAATAACACTTGTAACAGCAACGACAGAGAAGGCTTCTCTTTTTACAATTCTTATTGCTCAACTGTTGCCAACAACACTTGTAGTAATAACAACTTGGGCATCTTTCTTTACGAATCTTCTATTTCTACTGTTACCAGCAACACTTGTAGCAACAATTACGACTGTGGCATTGAGCTTTCCTCTTCTAGTTTTTGTGTCGTTACTTACAATTTTCTACAAGAAAATGAAGGTTATGGAGTATACTTATTTTCTGGTTCTGATGGTAATCTTATTCACCATAATACCTTTGTAGGCAATAGTCTAGGAGGAACTTCACAAGCATATGATAGTGCTTATAAGAACATCTGGTATGACCCTGAGACAAAAGAAGGGAATTATTGGGATGACTGGTCAGGAACAGGTTCTTATTCTATTGATGGTTATGCGGGTTCAGAAGATCTCTATCCTCTCGATGAACCTGCTGAATATTCAGTTGAATCTACTACAGATGAAAATCAATTAAGCTTTACAATTACTCTCCTGATGTTAGTATTTCCCTTAATGCTTACAAGGATAATCTCAAAGAAGGCAAAGAAAAAATAGATTAGAGGATGGGAATAACCTTTTCTAGAATACTAAAATTTCCTGAAGATTGACGTTCTAAGAGTTCTTCCATCATAAGAGATTCTAACCCTTGAACAATTGTTATTTTCTTTCTTTTTTTCATTTCATCAACTATTCTATTATGTAAACATTGTTTGATATAATAATACTCAATTCTTTTAATTTCTGTCTTCGATTTGGATTTAGAAGAATTCACCTTGTAGCTGTCCTAAGCATCTGTCTTTAGATTGTTTTCAAACTTCTTAAATCAAAGAAAATTATTCAAAAAATCTTAAAGAAAGAGTAGGTTCTTACTCTTTTTTTTATTACTTTTTTTTTTTTATTTTCAATCATATAATTCTTCGTTTTCTAAGATACACAAAAGAAACCAACACCAAAAAACTCAAAGTAAAAGCGAAACCATTTGTTAGTTCTGTATCATTATTGCTTGTTTCTGTATTAGTTTCTGTATTTGTTACTGTTATAGTAGTAGCTGTTTGTATAGGAATTTGAATGTAATATTCTCCAGGAAGAGGTTTGACTATATTACCTGTACTCAAGAAATTTAATGAGTCAGGTACAATTATTGAACTATAATTCTCATATATAATCATTACAAAAAAACATTTCACGTGAAAAGCGTTTGTGCTCGTAAATTAGGGATTTACAAACAATTTAAGATACTCATCGATGTTTATGCAAAACTTTTCGAGAGTTCGTTTGGACGGGTATTTCTTTATTTCCAAGGTTCCCTTGGGTACAATGGCTAAGAGATTTAGAATTTTGCTCTTAACATCGTCTCTAATGCATAAAATTATAAGCTTCTTTTCGCTTTTTTTAACGATTTCTACTACTTCATGTATTGAAGAATATAACCCCTTTTCTTTACTTTCTAACAACCCTAGTTCGTCAATAATTATGATATCAGATGATAATGAACTTCTAATAACTCTGTTTCCGAAATCTAAGGATTTTTGGGAGAAGACAAATTTACCGATCTTTTCCCCTATCAGGTCCCCTACTTTGAAAAAATCACAACGTTGACCTGTCTCTAAATCTAAAAAGAACCTTTTTTCTTGACCTTGAGTAATTAACCCAAAAACACTAAAATTTTCTTTTAAAACCTCTGACAGATTATATAAAAAAGTAGATTTGCCTGTTCCTTTCTTCCCCGTTATGACAAAGAACAGTTTCTTCCACCGCTTATTGTTGAGAAGACACTATCTCTAGCCAAGATTCGAGAATATGAACCAACCCTTTTGCTCCTGCATCAACAACATTAGCATCTTTTAGAACTTTCAGCATGTCTTTTGTCTTTGCAAGTGTGGATTTACCTGTTTCTACAAGTGCAGACATGAAATCAATCCAACTGATATCAGGATTTTCAATGATAAGTTCTTTTGATTTCTCTGTTATAACCTTCATAATTGTTAGAATGGTACCTTCAGTAGGATTAAGTATTGAATCATAAGCCATTTCAGTACCTTCATCTAGTGCATCAGAAAAGTCCTTAGGAGAGGTATTAGTTTTTCCTTCTAAAGCCTCCACAACTCCAATCAAGAACTGTGAATAAATTACACCTGAATTTCCTTTTGCACCAACAAATGCACCTTTTGAAATTGCTGAGATAATTGAATCATGATCAACATCTTCTGCTAGATTATCAACTTCATCGACTATAGCTTTAATTGTATAAAAAAGATTATTTCCTGTGTCCCCATCTGGTATTGGGAAGACATTTATAGCGTTGATATTTTCTTTCTCAATAGCTATAAATTCTTGACTTTTTTCCATCATTTTCTTCAGTAAAACAGTTCGTATGTTTTTTGTGTTAAGCATTATATATTTCACCTACAAGGTTACATTTCTTTTCTTTTTCTACTTCTTTTTAAATATTATCATGCAAAGATTCTTATCATTTTTTTTTGTTGAAATGGTTACTGTTTCACCTGATATTATATATATAGTTAATCATATAAAAATCTTTTAAAAAGCAAGCTTCAGATTCACTCAAGGTTACAAAAATGGATTTTACTAAAGATGTTCCTATTGCATTTATTCTTCATGCTTATCAACCCATAACACAAACAGAACAAATTTTTGAAAGAATTGTCAATAAATGCTATGAGCCATTCTTCACAAAGCTTCTAGAAAATCCACAAATCAAGATTACTTTGAATATATCTGGATGTCTAGTTGAAAAGCTAGAGAACGATTATCCTCAAATAATAAATTTAGTTAACAAAAGCATTTCAGCTGGTCAAATCGAAATGATGGGTTCAGCTTATTACCACGCTTTACTACCTCTACTAACAAAAGATGAGCAGAATTATCAAATAACAAAACAGCAGATGATTATTCAAGAAGTTTTTGACATATTACCTACATCTTTTTTTCCACCCGAGTTAGCAATTTCACCTACTATTTTCGACTCATTAATATTGAATGGGTTTGAAAATATTATTGCTCCATCAAACGTTTTCCTTGAACCTTATGGCGGGATTCTCAAGGTTAAAAATGATAAATCGATTTCTATTATTAAAAGAAATAAAATACTAAGTAATAGTATTGCTTTTAATGGTTATTACAACAACTCAGAAAGAGCTTTAAAAGACATTCTACATGCATTTCAGACTTCTTCAATTCCAGTTGTTTTAGCTATGGATCTTGAAACTTTTGGAGAACATCACGAAAATTATTACAATTTCTTTTTCGAATTAATGAACGAATTGCAAAGCATTCAAGTATCAGAACTTTCTAGAGAATATAAGATTGCAGAACAGATCGGGATTTTACAATCAACTAGTTGGTCTACTGATGATGTTCAGCTAAAGATGGGGATACATTTCCCTCTATGGGATCACCCCCAAAATTCTGTACATCAACTCCTCCATTCACACCTTGAACTCCTAAGACAAATCAAACAAAAAGTTTCCTTGAGTAGTTGGTTAGAGGATTATCATGCTTCTTTTTACTCTTGTCAATTCTGGTGGGGATCAAAAGAGATGTGGAATAAGAAATTAGTTCTTACAGGTCTGGATTTTCAAAGGAAAACGCTGGAAAATATCGTTGAAAACCTTCCTGAATCAGACAAGAAAATGATAATCAATCTTTCAGACAACATTATTAAAAGAGTTAAAAAGTGTAATCTTGGGAAAGAGAAATGAATATTATATTCTGTTCCACAGAAGTAACTCCATTTTCGAAAACTGGAGGTTTAGCCGATGTATCTGCAGCTATACCTAGAGCCTTAGAAAAACGCGGATATTCTATATGTATTATTACTCCATTTTACAAATTTGTTGATATTCAAAAATATGACTTAGAACGTGTTCGTGAAAAAATAGGTGTACAAGTAGGAGATGCGATAGAATTCATGGATTTGTATAAAGGAATTCTTCCAGATAGTAGTATTTTAGTATACTTCATTAAGAATCCGTTCCTCTATAGAGAGGGGCTCTATGTTAATGAAAAAGGAATAGAATATGAGGATAGTGCTATGAGATTTTTATTTTTTAATAAAGCAATATTCACTGTTCTAAAGCATTTACAGCTTAAAGCAGATATTATACACACCAATGATTGGCATACTAGTTTAGTTCCTTTTTTTCTAAAAAGTGAATATCATTCAGAATATTTATTCAAAGAAACCAAGACAATTTTCACGATCCACAATATTGGTTATCAAGGAATCTTTCCTGTAGAAGATGTACAAGAAGCTAATATACCTGAAATTTATTTCACTGAAGAGTGTCTTGGATACTATTCAAAGATTAATTTCATGAAATCAGGCATTCTCTATGCTGATTTAATTACAACAGTTAGTCCAACTTATGCAAATGAAATCCAAACCAAAGAATATGGATTTGGATTAGAAAAGTATATTCAAAAAAGAAAAAACGATCTTTTTGGTATTGTTCATGGAATAAATTATACAAAGTGGAATCCAAGTATTGACCCATTTATTAAACAAAATTATGATAAAAATAATATAACTGGTAAAGCGATTTGTAAAAGTGATTTACAGCTAGAACTGGGATTGGAAATATCAGATAAGCCTTTAATAGGCATAATCTCAAGGCTTGCTCCTCAAAAAGGGATAGATTTAATTTTAGAGATTTTCGATCAAATGATGAATCTTGATATCCAATTTGTATTGTTGGGAACAGGTGATCATGCTCTTGAAAAAGCTTTGAAGAAAAAAGAAGAAAAATTCAAAGGCATGTGTTCAATTAATATTGATTTTAATAATGAACTGGCTCATAAAATAGAAGCTGGCGCAGATATTTTCCTTATGCCTTCTATTTATGAACCTTGCGGATTAAATCAAATGTATAGTATGGTCTATGGAACAGTCCCAATTGTAAGAAAAACAGGTGGGTTAGCAGATACAGTTAAGAATTTCGACACTGCTACTGCTAAGGGGACAGGTTTTGTATTTGACAAAATTGATGTTAAAGAGCTATTTGATACAGTTCAAAGAGCAATAAATTTTTACAGAAGTAATCCTGAAAAATGGAAAAAATTGCAAAAAAACATCATGAAAATTGACTTCTCGTGGCAAGATTCTGCTAAACACTGGCAGGAAGTGTATAGAAAGGTATTTAACGAAAAAAGACAGAAAAAGAAAAAGAGCGTTTAGAGCTCAAACCATTTGTAAACGTCTTGTTCCCAAGCTATACTGTCTTCTTTTTCTAATTTGTCAAGAAGTTGAAACTGATGCTCTGACAATGAATTTTCATGGCTTTCCTTGAAGATTTCATGAAGTTTTTTGAAACTTTCATAGTGTTGAGACACCCTATGCTCTGCATAATCTCGGGCTGCCCAAGTTGAAATAAGAAATGTCCAATCTGAAGAAGAAAGTAGGAATAACTCTCTTCCCATTTGATTAATAAGCCTCTTAGTTACTGAGAAATCTTTATGGTGTTTCTTCTTAAAATCCTTCAGAGCTTGCAAATATATCTCTTCACATTCATAGATATATTTCCATACCCACATTGTATCTTGATTAAGCCAAATCCAATGAAAAGAACCCTTACCCCAAGAGCCTTCTGGAAGCGAAACAACAGTATCAGCTTTTGGAGGATAGGTTTCAAGGTACTTTTTACTAGTAATCATAGAAATTTCATCATCTTCAGAGACTAAATTAATAACTCTATCAAGAAAACCTACTCCTTCAAACCACCAGTGTCCTAAGAGTTCAAAGTCATATGGACTAACAACTGATCCTGGCTTAGAGGTCTCATCATAATACTGTAATAAGTTCTCTTTAACCATTTTTACGAAATATGCGGAATTTTCATCTAATCGTTCTACAACTTTAATTGGTTCGTAAAGTTTTTTCTCACCAAGATCAACATCAGAACCTGTTACACGCCAATATCGATTTCCTGAGGAGAAATGCTTTTTATGAAATTCTAGGTAATAACCATCTCCTGGAAATCCATGTTCTCCAGACCAGACTAAAATTCCTGTTTTATCATCACGTGTTAAGAAACTAACCTTATTTTCAAGATTTTCTGATCCCCCTGCAATATATGGACGATAGATAGATAGATTTTCTCCTTGAATATCTTGTTTTTGCTTCTCATATTGTTGCCATAAAAGTTGAAGGGCAGTGAATCTGTCTAGATATGTACCTATTCCTTCACCTCCTCTTAACAAGGGAGTATCAACTAAGAAATATTTCATGTTATTCTTCTGTATGTAATATTCAACCCCTTTCCTTTCAAATTCTTCTTCAGTAACAGGATTCCTCCATTTATAGCTAGGTCTATATGCTAACTCTGGTAACCAAATACCAGAACTATCTCGACCATAACGATATCTATAGATATGCTGCCCTCCTTTTATTTGAGCATTAACAGATTCTTCTTTCCCTAAGAGAGGTAAATAACCATGAGAAACCCCGCTAGTAATTATTTCAATTGCTCCTCTATCTTGTAATTCTCGATATCCTAATGTTAAATCTTTATTGAATCGCTCTACAAATTGTTCTTTGACAGAGCTATAGAATTCAACCCACCTTACAGACAATTTAGCTGTTTCAGAATCACCAATCCAATTAAAGTGATCTTTATCTTTATAACTAGCATTAATTCTGTCCTCAAGGTAGTTAACAAAACCTTCCTTAAATCTAGGATGAGCTAGTTGCTCAGTTAAAACAGGTGTTAAACCAATTGTTGCCATTTCAGTGTAACTTTTCTTTTCTGAAAGATCAGTTAACATTGACAAAGTTGGACAATAAGTTTCAGCTGCTGCTTCATGGAGCCATACTTCACCATGAGGCCATGTTCCTTGTTCTAGAACCCAAGGAAGATGTCCATGTAAAACGAAATTAAGATACCCTTTAGTCATTTTTATTCTCCTCTTGATTTAGTTTTTTGATACTTCATTATCTATTCTTCGAACTAAGTCCAATATTTCAATAAGTAATTTTTCCCTATCTTCTTTATTTTCAGCACATACTTTAACAATCAAAGTTGTAGAAATTATACTCGCATAAATATGAGCCCATTTTCTAGCTCCTGATACTATTTTGACACCGTCTAGTGTGTTTACAACTCTCCCATCTGTATCAGTTTCATATATTTTTTTGAAAAACAAAGTTGGATCAGCATTCAGTCTATAATACTCTTCTAAATACATATTTTCGTCGACAACGTCATTTTCTTCTGCAAAAGAAGAAATATATTTGTGTTTTTCATTTTGAGCAAAAGACCAAAGAAGTAACAATGTCGACACAAAAGGTTCTGATTCATTCGAAAATGTTGGGTGTATATAGCTTCCATGTTCATTTGCTCCAAATAATGCTCTTTTAAACTGTATTAATCTCGACATTTCTCCTGGAGAGCCTCGAGTAAAAGTGTGAGAAATATTCTTTTCATTGAGCCATTTTTCTAAAACCCACATTGTTTCAGCCAAAACAACATGTCCTTTTTCTCTTCCTATCATCTTATTTTTCAGGAGAATTGTTGCAATAACATGAGAATCAATAATCTTTCCATGCTCATCCATAAAAATAACTCTAGAACCACTAGGGTCGAATGCTATACCCAAATCAGCTTTTGCTGCAACAACAGTACGAGATAGTATTGTCAAAGAAATAGGGCTTGGAAGCGATTCAGGGATTCCATCAGGTCTATAAGAATTAAGTGTAAAGATTTTACTTCCTAACTCAGCCATAATGTTGGGAAATATCTCTGCAACTGGGCCTAATGAACAGTCTACTACTATTGAAAAATTCCTTTCTTTCAACACATCATATGGCATAGCAGATCTAATAGCAGAGCGATACAAATCGTTTGCTTGTTGTACTGATAAAATATCAGCAATCTTATCAGGAGCTGATCTAATAATTTTCCGCTTTTGTAATTTTTCTTTCTCAAAAATCTCTGTGAAGGGTAACTCTACACCTGTTTGGTCAAAGATTCTTATATTAATTTTTTCTGGAGATCTGTGAGCAGCAGCAAAATGCACTCCTGCATGAGCACTAAATCTACGGAGAGCAAATTGTAAAACAGGTAAGGAACAGGCGTGCAATTCAAAAACTGTTGTTCCAACAGAGATTAAACCTGCATTAAATGATCGACTAATCATACGAGTATCTTTTCTGAAATCTCTAGCACTTACAACAACTGCTTCTTCACCTCCAAGGTAGCTACCGAATAGAGCACCTAATGTTGAAGCTATCTCAGGAGACAATTCTGTCGCTGTTCCTGCTAAACGATTTTTTCTCATAAGAGAATTGTAATCATAATTCGACAATGCTTCCATTACAAAAAATATAATAATTCATCCATTTAAATCTTATCGGAAATTTCCTCTTTCTTAATAACTTGATTTTTTGAAAAAATTCCAGAAATCTAAGTGTGCAAAGAAGGAAGAAAACTTCTTCCATTTTATAATCATAACATCTAAGCATAAAATCCATGTACATATTGCTGAAAGGAGACAGAATTCGCAATAATAGTATATAACAAACGCTTCTATACATGTTAAATAAATTGAAAATAAAGCTCCAAATAAACCACTTATTGGTATTACGAAACCTACCCAATAAGGATTCGATGATTTGACGGCTATTAAAAGAAAAACAATTATAGCTAGATAAAACAATGCTCCCCATATACTGATGTGAACGCCAAAAAGTTTTGCATAAGAGCTAGTGTTTACTAAATCACATTGAAAAACCCCCCCATTGATCAGACATCTAAAATCTCCTGAAATTTCCATAAACATCAAGTAAAGTGCATCTAGAAAGCCTAGTAAACTGATAATGATTCCAAAACTTAGTAGTTTAACAGGATTATTCCTCAAGTCCATCACAAATATCTTTTGTCAAATCATTTATAAATAATATTAAGATAAGTGTATATTAGATTAAGGGGATAATTATGGGGATTGAGGAAGTTGAGTGTCCGAAATGTGGTAAGTCAGCGAAGGTTAGGTCTTATAGTTCTATAAATTTAACTGAAAAACCAAGAATGAAGAAAAATATCATTGAAGGTAAAATTAATAGTACAAAATGCCACCAATGTGGTACGAAAATGAACCTACATTCGCATATTTTACTTTCATCTTTAGAACCTCCCAGATGGATATGGCTTGTTTCGAAAAAACATCAAAAACCTAGTTATCAGCAAGAATTATTCGAGAAAATTGCTCCTCAAATCTCTATTTCGTCTATTCCTCAACAAATGGCCTTTGTGGATTTTGGGGAACCTTGTAAAGGATTGGAATTTATTTTGAATGACAAGGAACCTAAATGTTGTGAGGAATGGTTAGAGTTGGGTAAAATCCAGTCAGGTCATGATGCAGTAGAGAGTTATAAAAGCGCTCTAAGAATTGATCAAAGAAATGTCGAAGCGAAAAAATTGTTGAATGATGAACTTGATAAACTTAAAACATACACTTGAAAGAAGTGAATTTTAAACTTATAATAAATCTTCGAGGGATTCCCCTTTTGATTCTTTTTTTCTTAATTGTTCTAGTATATCAACAGCTCTTCTTATTTCAGGGATTGTTATTGAACCTCCTACTACCAGCCCTATAGCCAAGGTTTCAGCTATTTCATCATCAGTACATTTTTCTTGTACAACTTTTATCATGTGGTACTTAATGCAGTCTTCACATCTTAAAACAAGAGATGTAGCAAGGCCTATAAGTTCTTTAATTTTAGCAGATAACGCTCCTTCCCGGTAGGAACCAGTATCTATAGCAAAAATTCTGTTTATATTCTTATTTTGCATTGCAAAGATTTTTTCATTCATCTTTTTTCTATAATCTCGAAATTCTATTAATTCGTCCATTTTTCAGACACCTTGAATCTATAACATTTTTTAGAGTTATAGTTAATTTAGTTTTTGTTTTGAAATTTTCAACCGAAACATTCTTTTTACATTATTCATAATTGCGTTTGTGTCGGATTCTACTGTAAGAAACTTCATTGTTGGATATGTGGGTGTTGGTTACAAGGATTTAATGAATGAACTTACAAAAAGAGGGATAAATACAGTCCAATTACCTATTTGTCATTTTCCTAGACAAAATATAAGAAAAATAGATTTGCTACATGGTTTCTTCTTTCATTCTTCTTGGCCTTGGTTCATAAAAGCCAAGCTCTTACGCAAGAAGACAGTTTGTTATTGGATAGGATCAGATACTTTACTTGCAACTAAGAATTACATTAGAAAAATTCAATTACGTTTTGTTAACCTCTTCATAGATCGTCATGTAGTAGTGAGTGGGAGATTAAAAGAAGAGTTACAAGATGTGGGAATAAAGAGTGAGGTACTCGAATTCGGTCCCAAAGTTAAGATAGAAAATATTGAATATCCAGAGAAGTTTAGTGTTCTTGCGTATTGTGTTAAAGATGCTGAGGAATTATACGGTTTAGATAAAGTACTCCATTTAGCTAACAGATTCCCAGGTATAGAATTTTATATCGTTGGAATGGATTTACCTGATTCAGAAAAATATGAAATCCTACCTAATGTGACCTATTGTGGTTATGTAGATATGGACACTATATGGCCCAAAATAACACTATTAATCAGAATGACACTTCATGATGGATATCCTAGAATGATTGTAGAAGCACTAGCAAAGGGTAGATATGTTATCCATAACTATCCCCTATCTGGAGTTATATACTGCCAAAATACAGATCAAGCCGAGGAAAAAATAATAACTTTAATTGATATTAGAGAAAAAAACCAAGATGGTCAAAAACTTGTTGAAAAAAAACTCTCATTTGATAGTTTTGTTGAAAGAAATTTAGAACTTTACGAGGACATCCTTAGATGAGTGGAGAAAAGAAACTTTTTTACAAGATGGTAGCTTGGCAGAAAAGATTGGAAAGAGAAATACCTTTCTTTAAGGAAATACTTGAAGGAAGTGAAAAAAAGTATCCTTTGATCCTTGATGTAGGATGTGGAGCAGGTCATCACCTTATAGGGTTAGCATATAACAACTTCAAAGGAGTAGGAATTGATATTTCTCCAGAAAGCATAGAAATAGCTAAGAAACAAGCTAAGCATAGAAATGTTGATGACAAATTAGATTTTATTGTTGCAGATATGAGAGATTTTCAAGAACAAATAGGAACAAAGAAATTTGACTTAGTTCTCTGTCTAGGGAACAGTTTATCATTATTTTCCAAAGAAGAGAGAAACGATATCATTAAACAGATAATTGACAGTCTAGATAATAATGGAATAGCGATTATTCAAGCTGTAAATTACTTCAAGCATTTCGAAGATACAGAATGGTTGATTAATCCTCGTCTAAAGAGAGAAGAACAGAAGCTTAATTTCTACGTTAGAATAATGGAATGGGAAAATGAGAAAAAAGAAAGAGTTAGAATGTATGTAGAAACTCTTTCAGAGATTGGAGATAATAAAACTTCAGACAAATATTTTGAACATCAAGAAAAGGTAACGTATTTCTATGCTCTAACTAAAGAAGACTTTGAAACACTCAAAAACTTAGATGGTTCTTTACAGTTCTATGGTGATTTCAAAAAAAGCGAATTCAATTCTGAAAAAAGCAATGATATCATAATAAGAATAAAAAAAGAATGAGAATTATATTTTCTTCTTGAGTCGAATGTTTTCAATTTTCTTTCCTATAACTGAAACTAATGGAAGATTGATTATACGAAGATTTTCTTCAATCATTTTTTTCTCTTCAATCATTTTTTTATCATATTCTTCCTCTGTAATTATTCCTGAATTCATCACAGCACACCATTCAGCTTCTATATGTTCTTCTAATTCTTTTTTATTCATTATATAATTATTTACCCCAACTGTAGCTTCTAAACCTCCAGAAGAAAAAATAGAAAGCAATCGTCTCCCCATTAAAGGTTCAGCTTTTAATTCAATAAGAGCTTTCCGATGGTATTCACCTAATCCTAAGTCAGGATATTCCATCCAAGAGCCATAATCAGGTTCAGCGAGAGCAACAACATAACCTCCTTTCTTGCAAACTCTTATCATTTCCATCAATTGACCAAATGGTTTTGGATTCCACATGAAGAAATAGTGACAAATAACAATATCATAAGACTCATCTCTCATAGATAGCGATTCTGATGAATCTCTGAAAAATTCTATTCCATCTATATTTTCTTGCGCTTCTGCTATCATTAAATGATCCGAATCGATTGCAGTAATTTGTGCAGAAGTATTTTCTCTTAATTCTTTTGTTACTACTCCCATCCTGCAACCAATCTCTAAAACTCTTCTGGCTTCCTTCAAACCTATAATTTTATAAATTTTTTTTCTATATTCTTTTGTTAGTTTTAATTGTCTTAAAAAATCTGCATAGTAATGAGGTTGATGTATAGGGCAAAATCCTTTATCCATTGATATGACACCGTTTTTATGATAATAAGACATTATTAATAAATAAGGATTTGTGTAAGGTTATATACCTTACAAAAGATATAAAAAATTATTTTTTGTTATAGTGATAATAATGATGCGAAAACATTATACTGATGTCGAAAAGAAGGCTGTTACACAATATGGTTCTAAAGGTACATCAATAAGGGTTCTAGTTTCTCCCGAAGATGGTGCTCAGAATTTTATCCTTAGAAGATTTGAAATCGAACTTAATGGGATAATAGGTCTCCACAATCACATTCAAGAGCATGAGATTTACATTTTATCCGGTAAAGGTGAAGTCTTCAACGATGAAGAAACAATTAAAATCAAAGAAAATGATGTTCTATATGTACCACCAAATGAACCGCATGGATATAGAAATACTGGAAATGATAACCTGATATTTCTATGTACAATACCTCTTCTAGAATAAAAAATGAATAATGGAAATTTTTGATTCAGAAAAAAACTATAAGTTATTTCGAAAAGAAGAGTGAAATCATCTAATTTTCATCAATTGTCTTCTTCTATGTTTTCTTTTAATTCTTGTACCTTCTTTTCATCACCCAAGATGTTTTCAGCTTTACAGAAGGGGCAAGTGATGATTAGAAATTCTCCATCTGTTTTCTGTTCTCCACCTACTAGAGGTTTACTACAAGAATCACAAAAATCTTGCTGAGGAAAATTAGGTAATTCTTGAAGTATTGCTGAATCTTTCTTCTTAGCTACAAAATCTGCATAAAATGCCATAAATGCAGTAAAAAGGTAACAACCTACAATTATACTACTTACTATTATCATCCAAGCAAAATCCATGTAGAAACCGATAGAATAACCAGGAGTAACGATAATAACAAAAGCGATTGTCAACCAGATAAAATCTTCTCTATCTATCTCTTCAAAGAATTTCAAGAATTTCATATGTTTATTATTTAGGGAAGTACTATTTATTTATTCCTTTTTTGTTAATGAAAATAATTGAACTTTTTTAAGAAGAAGAGTGTAATTTCAAATATAGTTACATTACTGAAAAATGGTCTTTAATGCTCTAAATCTTTTTAAATGCTAAATTTAAGCTTTGATTATGACTTTTTACGGGATTCAAATTGAACCTCAATTTGGGTTTGATTTTCAACAGATAAAGGATATAGTTCAAAGCGCTGAACAATTAGGTTTTACTCATGCATGGTTTTCAGATCATTTTATGCTTTCAGCAGATGCTGTTGAAACAAATGCTTACGAATGTTTTACAACTATGATGGCTGCAGCTTCATACACTTCAACTTTAAGATTAGGTTCACTAGTTTTTTGCAATTCTTATAGATATCCTGCTGTTTTAGCTAAGCAAATTGCATCTTTAGATCATTATTCTGGAGGAAGAATAGAGTTTGGGTATGGCGCAGGGTGGAAGGAAGTAGAGTATAATGCTTATGGAATTCCTTTTCCATCAGCTGGAACACGTTTAAAACAAACTATTGAAGCTATTCAAGTTATTAGAAAATTATGGACAGAGGAAAGAGCTGATTTCCAAGGAGAGTATTATCAATTAAACGATACTGTTTCTTATCCAAAACCTCTACAAAAACCCCATCCAACAGTTTGGATAGGAACTATGTATGCTAAGCCAAAAACCTTGAATATCGCTGCACAGTATGCTGATGGTATTAATCTAGCATGGACTTATACTCTGGAAGTCTTTGAAGAGAAAATGCATGCACTAGATGAACTATGTGAAAAATATGATAGAAAGCCTGAATCGCTCAAAAGATCATATGGTATATGGTCTAGAATATATGAGTCGCAAGAAGAAAAAAAGAGAGTTATGAAGGAAGTAGCGGAAAAAAGAGGATTTACACAAGAAGAGCTTGAAAAGAGATATGATGGAGCAATGCATGGGACAGCAGAAGAGATTGTTGAATGGATCAATTCCTATCAAAAATTGGGTGCAGAACATTTTATTTTTATGTTTCCACAGAACAAAGAAATAGAACAGATGAAACTATTTCATGAAAATATTCTTCCTAAACTTTAATCTTATGAAATAAAATAGAATAAAAAGAATCACTTTGAAGCTCCACAGTTTATACAGAATTTCTCTTCAAGTTTCATTGCAAATCCACAACTAGTACAGAAGGATTTTGCAGGTTTATCTCCTTCTGGTTTGATTTCTTCAAATGACTGTGGTTGGACTGGTTGATAAGGTTGGACTGGTTGATAAGGTTGAGCAGGAGCAATAAATTCTTGAGCACTTAGAATTTTGTTTGAACTCAAAAATAAAACTACACAAACCATAGCTAGCAGAACTAATTCTGTATAAAAACCGATTGATAAATTGGGACGTACACCACTATAACTCAAACTAAAGTAGATTATATCAAATAGAAGTTTTGCCCATCCAAAGATTATGTAAACTGGGTTGCCTAGATTCTTGTTTACTTTTCTAAAGCCAATATAAACTATCGTGAAGGCGATTCCGTGTATTAAAGAGGTACAGAAAAATAGTCCAATATAAAGGAATGGGATATATAATAGCCAACCATAATAGAACCCTAGAAAAAAAACTAAATCAAATAATATAAAGGTGAGAATAAGGATTACAGATTGATTCAATTTCTCCTGAGCTTGAGGGAATGAGTTTTTTGTTTGGAATAAAAGATAAGCAAAAACTGCATAAGATATGTAAAATACTATAGTCCAAGACCAAGATAAAGCTGTAGAATCAATAAATTCATCAATTAAGTCTAGAATTATACTTGCTAAAAACACACCCGCTGAAATCTTAAATATTATGGAGATAGTTTTATTAGAAGTTTTACTATACTTCATTTAGACACCCTTCAAGATTATAATAAATCCTCTGAACGTTAATAAATCCAGATTATAAATAGTTTACGTGACGAATAAATTATGATGGGTTTTTGTCTTGTTGTCTTCTTAACTACAAATGAATCAGTTTAATTGGACGGTTTAGAGCAAATAGTTGAGAGTTTTTATAAGAATATCTAGATAAAGAAGCGATGACAACAGTGCTGAGAGTGGAATGTATAGAAGTGAACTATCACCCAGCGTTAAGCACTCTTTGTCATAAAGTAAAGAATCTCTATAATCGAGCAAACTTTCTGATAAAAAGTTCATTAAACAAAGAGAAGAAAATTCTGTTCTATTACGACTTGAATAAGATACTTAAGCATGAAGAGTGTTACAGCGTGCTTCCTGCGCACACAGCACAACACACACTCAAATTGTTGACAAGAAACTGGAAAGGGTTTTTTCAAGCGTTAAAGGAGTGGAAAAGCAATCCTGAGAAGTTCTTCGCCATGCCAAAACCACCGAATTACAAACCCAAGAATGGGGAAGTAGTAGCGATTTTCACCAACCAGCAAGCAAGGATAGTCAATGGGTGGTTAGTGCTTCCAAAGAAAGTGGGATACAACTACAAAACACGATTGACTTCCATTACAAAGCTAAGAGAAGTGCGAATCATCCCCCGAAGAGTAGGCTATACCCTTGAACTTGTGTATCAGAAAACCTTACCTAAAGTTAAGAAACGAATGATACGAAAGGGAGCGGTAGATTTAGGGATGGTCAACCTTGCCACTTTTGTGGATAACCTCGGTAACCAACCGATTGTTATCAAGGATGCAGGGAAAGGGATAAAGAGTATAACACAATTTTATTTGAAGAAACAGAAACAATTACAGATCCAATATGCTCAACAGCAAAGACAGCTATTGAAAGGGAACACTAGGCTCAGTTATGGGCAAGCCTACTACAAGCTTAAGGAAAAGTGGCGAAGGAAACTTAAAGACGCTATCCACCAACTCACTTGTTACTTGGTGGACTTGTGGGTAGAACGAGGGCTACATGAGGTGATTATCGGCTACAACAAGAAGTGGAAACAAGGGATGCATTTCTGGAAGAAGATCACCCAAATGTTTGTCACCATCCCCTTCATGCGAATCATCGACATCTTACGCTACAAAGCAGCAGAGCGAGGGATAAACGTGGAGACCATCCCCGAAAAGTATACCTCTAAATGTAGTTTCCTTGATAATGAATTCCCCCAGAAAAGAAAGAAATATGCTGGAAAACGAATAACTCGAGGTTTATTTAGATCCTCTCATGGTCATCTGATCAACGCCGATGTCAATGCTGCCTACAATATCTTGAAAAAAAGCGATCCGAAAGCCTTACCTCAATGTAAGGTGAACGGGGTAGGAGGATACGTGATGTATCCGCTTAGAGTGAGTATAGAACATCTCCTTTGAGCTATATTTTGACCTCTAATAAATACACTTACTTCTGTCTGTCTTATAAGACAACAAGACAAAAACTCATCATACTATCTAGTCTGCTATTTAACTGATATAGTAAAGTTGTACTAAAAATAGGAGTTCTATTTTCTCGTTTTCTTTACTTTTACTACTACAACAATTGCATAGATGCATATTATCAATATCCAACTACTTCCTAAACTAATTGTTGTATGACTGGACGAAGTAGTGCTAGTCGTCTCAGTTGATAAAACGTATCCTGCTTGCTCCATATACATTTTTGCTAGCTCTAAATTATATTCATAAGGATTAAGAGAATCATCAAATCCGATACAACCTTTAGGTATTGGAGTTACAGCTGGACTCCCCACTCCTTCTAAAAGCTCATCTATTATCATTTGGCGAGGTACTATGTGACTAATTGCTTTTCTAACATTGTTAGCTGCTTCAGCTGTTCCTACAGGTGTCAACTCCCCTGTACCTAGAATAGGATGTTTGAGATTGATAGCTATTTCGTTGTTTTCAAAAGAAGGAACAATTAATGGTTGGATACCTGATACTCCTTTGTAATCTTCTAACATTGGTATATAATTGGAATCAACAATGTCAACATTACCATTTTTTAGTTCTAATATAGCTGTATCTTTTCCTTTAACGAATTTAAAAGCGATTTCACTAACATATGGCTGTTTTCTGTGGTAGTAAACATTTGGTACAAGTTCAACAAGAGTGTTATCCAAACTAAAAGAAGACAGCTTAAAAGGACCACAAGAGGTAACTAGAGCATTACCAACATTTCCAGTTAGAGGGTACTCGTTAAAGATACCATACCCATAAGTGGAAATGAGCGGTTCTACAGTTGACTTTTCTATTATTCCACAACTCATAACTTCAAAAGCAAGGAAACTTGCTTGATTAAAGTTAAATTGGATATTGTGTGTGTCTAGAATAACTACTGAATCATTATTTATTAAGTATTTTTCCAATAATCCTCTATTACTAGAATAAATTTCAGGGTTAAAATGCAAATCGTATGTGTATTTAATGTCTTCCGCTAAGACAGGGTTTCCATTGCTGAATTTAGCACTTGAATTGATTGTTACATTAAATTGTAAACTATCTGAACTTACAGTATAATCTAATGCTACTACAGGATCATAAAAGTGAAAATCATGTGCTCTTTGAAACAATCCACCATATACACTTTGCATCCATAGAGAATCATAATACGATTCAAGAGAGAAGACGTGTGGATCATAAAATTCAACAGGACTAGCATAGTTTATAATGTGATCATCAGAATCATCCCAATATTCTGCTCTATGTTTCCCGACAGATAATAGAACTGCATCTATGTTAGTTAGGCTTTCTTTAATTCCAAAAATACAACCGGGATTAATAATTGGAATTGAAGGTAGATCTTCATATAGAATCTGTTGTACATCTTGTACAATAAATTTTCTCTCTTGAGGATTAAATTCTGACATATAATCTTCTAGCAAGATATCACAATCAGGATTGGAGTATTGATAAAGATTCCAACCATTAGGAGGGATTTCAGTACTATGAAACAGTTTAAAAGGTAACCAATCGAGTCCCCATACCCAATCAACAAAGAAAACATCAAAACCTCCCTGTTCATAAGTTGGAATGTAGTCATAATATCCTTGTTCTCCTACAGGATAAGACCATGTTCTTGAATAAATACTAGGCCATACAGATTGATCATGAATATCGATTCCAATCCCAATTTTTGGTAATTCTTCTTTCATAAGGAACGCCCATTGATGTCGTTGTGTAGAAGAGGCTGGTGATAGAAGACTTATTTTAAAAACAGGTAAAACGTCACTAGTCAGACTTTGTGAAAGACTAGAATTAAAAAGAATTATCATTAATAGAAAAAGGGTTCCTTTACTTTTCATAGTGCACACTTTGAATTTTCATTTTAAGTAAACCAAAGTATAGAAGAATATATATTTATCTGAAAAAAAGAAAAAAAGAAAAATAAGGACTATTTTCTTCTGATTCTTCTTAGAGTGAATATAGACGCAATAGCTAGGAAATTTAATAGAAGAATCTTATAACTACCGACCGAAATAGTTGATTTCTCCTTAGTAGTAGGAGAAGTAGTTGAAGTAGGAGAAGTGGTAGTTGTAGGAGAAGTAGTGATACCATATCCAGCTTCAGCCATGTATTCTCTTGCAAGATCAATGTCATAAGCATAAGGCTCTAATGTGTCATCAAAACCGACTGATGCGTCAGGCATTGGGTTTGAAGCGGGAGCAGCTAGACCTTCAAGAATCTCGTTGACAAGTACATTACGAGGAACTGTGTGACTGATAGCTTTACGAATAGCTAAAGCTGCTGCAGCTGTTCCTACAGGTGTCAGCTCTCCAGTACCAAGAATTGGATGTCTGAGGTTAATAGCCATTTCTTGTGTGCTAGGGTCAGCAACCAATACAGCGTCGACACCTTCAACACCAATATAGTCATCAAGAACTGGTGAGTATTGAGAATCAACAATTTCAACTGTACCAGCAGCGAGAGCAGAAATAGCTGAGTCTTTACCACTGATAAATGTGAAGATTAATTGATCTAATGATGGAGTTGTTCCATGCCAGTATGGGTTAGGTTCGAGTACTGCTGTACTAGTAACTGTGTCATAATCTGCTAGAATAAATGCTCCACAAGATGTAACAAGAGCTGTTCCTCCAGGTGTAACTACTGGTTCTAAATTGAAAATAGCAGGTCCTTGAGCAACAAAGTATGGTTCAACTGTCGACTTTTCAATAAGTTGGAATGAGAACAAGCTTGTAGCTAAGAAGTAAGGTTGTTTCAAGTTGAATTGAATGGTAGCGTCATCAAGAACGACAATAGAGTCATTATTTTCAAGGAATTGAGTCAGATAACCATACGATGCAGATGCTACAGATGGCGTCATGTGTAATTCATAAGTATATTTGACGTCTTCTGCGAGAACTGGATGTCCATTGCTGAATTTAGCATCAGAATCAATAGTAATGTTAAATTGCAAGTCATCGTCGCTAGCAACAGGCTTTGATGCTGCAATCATGGGTGCATAAAGTCTTGTAGTTTGTTTTCTTGCGTATAGAGATCCATATACACTCATCATCCATAGAGCATCATAATATGAAGCTTGGACGTAAACATTGTATTCTGTTAGTTCAGCTGGTAGAGCATATGTGATGACATCATCGTCTGGTTCAACCCAGAATTCTGCTCTTTGTGAACTTGTTGCAATTAACAGTTCATCATAGCCAGTAACGTACTCATTTATTCCGAAAAGTGATTTTGGATAGATGAGTGTAATTGATGGGAGATCATCATAGAGTATCTGTTGAATTAGCTTAACTAGAGGAATTCTAGATGCAGCATCAAGTTCAGAAGTATATTGAAGGAGTACAGCGTCATAATCAGCATTAGAGTATTGATACATGTTATCTCCAGCTGGTACGATACTAGCTGTATCGTACAAACCTGTTGGATCCCAATCTAATCCCCATGACCAACCGACGAAGAGGATATCATAACCTCCATCTTCATATGTGGGTATGTAGTCGAAATCCACGCCTACAGGATATTCCCATGTTCTTGGGTAAATGCTTCCCCATCCTGTTGATTCATGATGGGTTATTCCAACACCAATTTTTGGTAATTGGCTTTCAATTAGGATTGACCATTGATTTCGTGCAGGGTTAGTGTTTGGTGATAGAAGACTTATATAAAAATACGGTTCAGCTTGTTCAGCACTCCTAGCATTGCTTGTAGAAAACACAAAACAAAGCACTAGGAAAACAGATAGTATTTTTACTTTTTTCATATAATCAATTCCATAATTGATTCAAGCTAAACAATATTACTTAAATATAAAAATTTTATGCAAAGAGGTTGAATCAAACGATCCTAAGGAAAAAAGAGAAAAAGAAGAAAAATATCTATTTTCTATATTTCTTTAGTATAATTATCGAAGCTATGCTAAAGAATGAGACTATTAGAAGGCCAATACTTCCTACTGAAGCAGTTGAGTCGGTTATGGTAGTTGTTTCTGTAATTGTAAATGACTCTGTTGTAGTAAATGACTCTGTTGTAGTAAATGACTCTGTTGTAGTAAATGACTCTGTATATGTCACGTTGACAGATTCAGTTTCTGTTACAGTTTCTGTTACAGTATTTTCTGTATCTGTTACGGTATCTGTTACGGTATCTGTTACGGTATCTGTTACGGTTTCTGTAACAATAGGTAGCTCACCTGTGGAATAACCTGCCATTACCATATATTTTTGAGCTAATAAAACATCATATATATCTGGTTTAATTCCTTCATGATGACAAACACATCCATCAGGAGTCGCAGTACCTGCAGGAGCTCCTAAACCGTCCAAAATTGTATCTACAATCGTCTGACGAGGAATAATATGACTTATTGCTTGGCGGATATATCTAGCTGCTTCTGCTGTTCCTTTGGGAGTTAGTTCACCTGTTCCAAAAATAGGATGTCTCATGTTGAATGCCATTTCTTGAAGAAGAAATTCAGGGGCTAATAATAGCAAAATTCCAGATATTCCTTCTAAGTCTGTATAACTAAGAAAATAATTACAGTCTACTATATCAATAGTACCAGCAGCAAGAGCAGCAATAGCTGAGTCTTTACCACTGATAAATGTGAGGATCAATTGATCTAAGGATGGAGCTGTTCCATGCCAGAATGGGTTAGGTTCGAGTACTGCTGTACTGGTAATTGTGTCATAATCACTTAACATGAATGGACCACAAGATGTAACAAGAGCTGTTCCTTCAGGTGTAATTACAGGTTCTTTATCGAAAATAGCGTCTCCTTGAGCAATGAAGTATGGTTCAACTGTCGACTTATCAATTAATGGGTAGGAGAATAGCTTTTCAACTAAGGGGTAAGGTTGTTTCAAATTGAATTGAACTGTAGACTCATCAAGAACGACAATTGAGTCATTATTTTCAAAGAATTGAGTCAGATACCAATACGATGCAGATGCTACATCTGGTGTCATATGTAATTCATAAGTATATTTGATGTCTTCTGCAAGAACTGGATCTCCATTGCTGTGTCGAGCAAGAGGATTAATTGAAACGTTAAACTGCAAGTTGTCGTCACTTACAGTCATACCAGTTGCAATTACGGGTTCCATGATTCTTGTACCTTGTGCTCTTGCGAATAGAGTTCCATATACACATTGCATCCATTGAGCATCATAATATGATGCTTGGACATAAGTATTATATTTGGAAAATTCAACTGGAAGGGCGTAAACAATGGTATTATCGATTGGATCAGCCCAGAATTCTGATCTATGACTGCTTGAAGCTAGTGAAGTAATATCGATACCACTTAAACCGTCACTAATTCCATAGAGTGTTTTAGGGTAAACTAGTGGAATTAACGGTAATTCAAAATCTAGAACAGCTTGCATTTCCATCAGACTTGAAATTCTTTCTGTTGGATTTGAACTTGTCAGATAGTCATTAAGAAACATATCGTAATCAGGATTACTGAATTGATACATGTTGTTTCCAGCTGGTACAATACTAGCTGTATCAAACAATCCTGCTGGCTCCCAATCTAATTCTGATAATCCCGGTCCCCAACCTAAGAAGAGGATGTCATAACCTCCATTTTCATATGGGGGTATGTAATCGAAATCTACACCTACTGGATATTCCCATGTTCTTGCGTATATGTTTGCCCATCCAGTTAGTTCATGATTGGACACACCAATTCCTATTTTTGCTAGTTCCAATTCTATCATATTAGCCCATTGTATTCTTTGAGGATTTGTATTTGGTGTAAGTAGATTGATGTTAAAAACAGGATCAGGATCTTGACTTTGAATATTCTCTGGAAGAATCAAAGGTACTAAACATAATATTATTACGAAAACTATAGTTCTTTTATTTTTCAGGTTTTTCACCTTTTAATAATTAATCAATAGAACAGTGTTAATATAGATATAAAGTTTTCAGTCAAACACAAGGAGAATTGAGGAATTCCCTTATCCTTCTCTCAAACTGTTTTATCAAATTACTCATTGGTTATCTTATCAAATACAAAACGCTTTGTTACCACATCGAGATAGTTGTAAAACCAGATCCAGTTCCAAACGCTACAATTTTGTCTTCTTTTTCTATTTCTCCTTTGTTTAAGAGTTTAGGAATTGCGGCTATTGTTGCTGCTCCCTCTGTCGAAAGCATTATACCCTCTTTCTTTGCTAATTCATGCATTGCTGTCAATATTTCTTCGTCATGCACAGAGATTGCTGTTCCTTTTGATTCCCGTACAACTTTAAGTATCAAATAATCTCCAATTGCTACTGGAACCTTCAATCCAGGTGCAATAGTTTCAGCTTCTTCCCAGAAACTTGCTTTTTCCTTCTTTTCTTCGAAAGCTTTCACAATTGGTGCACAACCTGATGATTGAACTGAAATCATCCTCGGTCTTTCAGAACCAATTAAACCTATCTCCTCTAGTTCAACAAAAGCTTTCCACATCCCTATTATCCCTGTACCTCCACCCGTAGGATAGATTATAACATCAGGTAGTTCCCAATTGAACATTTCTGCAATCTCTAATCCCATTGTTTTTTTCCCTTCTACTCTATAAGGTTCTTTTAGCGTCGACACATTGAACCACTCTGATTTTTCAGCTTCTTTTCTTGATTCTTTTGCAGCATCACTGATTAAACCATCAACAAGACGCAAATCACCACCAGTTGCAAGAACCTCCTTTTTGATTATTCCAGGCGTATCTACAGGCATGAAGATATGTGCTTTTACTTTTGCTCTAGCTGAGTATGCAGCTAAAGCTGCACCTGCGTTGCCAGCTGTAGGAATCACAAACTCTTTAATTCCTAATTCTACAGCTTTTGAAACTGCTGCACATAAACCTCGACTCTTGAATGTTCCTGTAGGATTTAACCCCTCATCTTTAACAAAAAGTTGTTCTAATCCTAGAATCTCTCCCATGCTTTTTAGATGTAAAAGCGGTGTACATCCTTCACCTAGCGTAAATCTATATCTTTCCTCATAAACAGGCATAATTTCAGGGATTCGCCAGATAGAACGAGTTCTTTTGCAGAATGACTCTTTTGTAACTGTTTCTTTAGCTTCATCCAAATTATAAACTGCAAAAAGAACTTTACCACACTCACACAGGTTAATAGGTCGGTGTGTTTCATATTTTTTACCACAGGCTGTACACTTGAGGTTAATTAAATGAGAGCTCATCGAAATAGTATTATTGTATGTTATCATAAAACTTTCTGAAAGAATGAGTGAAAACTTAGCGCCTATTAAAACTAAACAATTTTCTCTAATTCTCCCCTTAACCCAAAAACTATTTTTACCAGATGTTTTGCTGCTGTTTTAACTTCAGGAAATTTTCCTGAATACTTCAATTCATCAACAGTTTTTCCAAATTTCACTTCAAATCTTTTTAGAAAATCATACAGCTTTGTTCTAGCATTAAAACTGTCATTACTACAACCTAAAATCCCACAAAATTTCCCGTAGCTTTCAACTAAGAGTCTCTTTCCTTCGAAATCTATACCTCTTAGACCAGATCCAAAGACTTCAGAAGACATAGTCCTTATCGCAGCTACTAAACCAGAGGTCAAAACCTCATCTACAGCTGCTTCTTCATCAAAGTAGTAAGAGAAAATATTCGTTCCTTCATTTGTAAAAACGATTAACAAATATAATTCTGGGAGTCTCTCCGTTCTCTTTGTAAAACTGTATTTTGTTAAATCATTGATTACTCTAGTCATATCATGAATAATTATCGTTGGTTTTTCAAATTTCCTCGATTGTAATAACATGATGTTTGCATCACATTTTGAGGATAACCATTGGTAATTGTTTTCATCAGCTAGTTGTTTTGCATTATAGAACATAAGATGAGCGTCTGTATACTCTTCAAGAACTGACAGAAGTTGCCCTTGAAGATAAAAAACATCTGCTAAAATAGGTAAATCTTGTTCTTGGCATATCGTTATAATATTTGCAAGATAATGTTTAGACTTTGTTAAATCAGTCTCAAGCTGGGAAATTTTGTATCTTTGAAGATAGGTTTCTGCTAAATATAGTTGTGATAAGACTACATATTGAAATTCTGCAGTTATAGCTATAGAATTGCACTTTTCAAATGAGTCAATAGCTGAAGAAAGATCATATGTCTCTAAATATACTCGTCCCATGAAATAGTAATAAGTAGCTATCCATCGTCTATTCTTTATATTCTTAGCAAGAATTCCTCCTTTTTCCAATAGTTTAATCCCATTATGGAGATTCTTTTTCCCAGTTAGTTTCACTAATGTGTAACCAGAAAGAATATTTATAATAGGAGCTAGTTGAGAAGACAACTTTTCAGCTTTTTGGAGATATTCAAGTACTTCTGAGTATTTTTCTTGTTTTATTAGAATCTCGGCTAGATTAATGTAAATAGAAGGTTTAGACTCTGAAATTTCTGGATCTTTTAGAGCTTCATTACAAAGGAAAAATGCTTTTTCCAAATTCCCTTTAGTATGTTCTAAATCAGCCATATTTGATATAAGAGCTGCTATAAATTCCTTATTACCTACTCTTTCAGCCATATACATTGCTTTACTAAAATAATCCATTGCTTCATCTAGATAACCTTTGAAGCGGTATAAACCACCCAACATAGTATAACAATCTAGCCTCTTAGTTTCCATATGAAAAGCTTCAGCTAATTCTTTGTATATTTCTAACCATTCTGAGAAAGCTTCATCACCTGTTCTGAACTCTCTGTAAGCTAAGTCACTTACAACTTGAATTGTCACTAAAGGATAGCTCTCGATTAAAACATTTTCGAATAATTTTTCTTTAAATTTCTTTGAAAGATTTTGTATCTCGATCATATCAGAGTTGATTGAACCAATTTCTAAAGCCAAAATGATTTTGCACACTTCAGATTCTTTCAAATTAGTCTTCTTCATATCGGCTGTAACAGCTAAGAGATTCGCTACTAGAGCATGAATTGTTTTCTTATCTCCAACCATTTTAGCAGCTTTTAATTTGAAGAACATTGCAGTAAAATTATCTTTAGGAATAGGAAAAATCATAGTTTTTGAATATTCGGATAAAAGGAAATACCCTATCATAGCTATCTGTGCATAGACATCTCTGTCTTTTTTAGGTGTTATAGTGGAGCTTGCTAAATCATCACTGCTGTAGACTATGGACTGAAAGAATGTATATCCTTCATTTTCGTATCTCTTAAAAATGGGAAAAAACTGTTCGAAGTCCTTTTCAATAAATCTGTTATAAGAAGCAAATTCACTAGGTAAATCGAAGTCAGACTTATTCACAAGGCTCAATACACTATATCTTCTTTTGATTTTTAAGCATTCTTTTAGTACTTGATTAAATCACTTATGTATTTTCACCTTGAAAAACTCTTAAAAAGATATAAACTATAATTATCTCGCTAATTGCTATAATCTATTTGGAGTTTGTTCGATGAAAGAGAAAGGAATAGTTTTTGATATCAAAAAATATGCTTTACATGATGGTCCTGGTATCAGAACTACTGTTTTCTTAAAAGGTTGCCTCCTAAAGTGTTGGTGGTGTCACAATCCTGAGAGTCATAAGCTTGAACCAGAAGTAATGAACTTTTCAGAAGATAAGAACAAAAACAATAGCTATCTGAGAAGAAGTTCAAAAGTTATAGGTAAGTCTATGACAGTTAATGAAGTCTTGAAAGAAGTTGAAAAAGATGTAATATTCTATGATGAATCAGGGGGAGGTGTTACTTTTTCAGGAGGAGAAGCGCTTGTGCAACATGAATTCCTTTTAGAATTACTTAAGGAGTCTAAAAAAAGAGGTATTCATACTACTTTAGATACTTCTGGTTATGTTGAACAAGAGATTTTTGAAAGTATTAGTAACTATGTAGATCTTTTTCTCTATGATGTAAAGCTTATTGATGAACAAGACCACATTAAATATACTTCTGTTTCTAATGCAAAGATATTAAGAAATTTAGAGATGCTGTCTAGTAATGAAAATGAAATAATCGTGAGAATCCCCTTAATTCCTGGTATCTCCGATACTGAAGAAAATTTGATTTTAGTTAGTCAGTATCTTTTCACATTAAATCAAAAACACGAGATTCATCTTCTACCATTTAAAAAGATGGGTGAAGTAAAGTACAAAAGACTCAATATTGAAAATAAGATGGAGAATGTACTTCAGCTTTCTGATGAAAGAATCAATCAGGTTAAAGAATTTTTTGAATCAAATGGTTTCACAGTAAAGGTTGGTGGATAAAATGAATGACAGAATTGCAAAACTGCGAGAACAAAGTCTAAATGCTAAATCTTCATTGTCACATGAAAGAGCAGTTTTAATCACCGAATTTTATAAAATTGGAATATCAAATAATGTTTCGATTCCTGTAGGTAGAGCTTTGGCTTTTAAATATATATTATCGAAAAAAGAATTATGTATAAATGAAGGAGAATTAATTATCGGAGAAAGAGGTCCACAACCTAAAGCTACACCAACCTATCCAGAAATATGTGCTCATAGTCTAGAAGATTTAGAAATTCTAGATAATAGAGAAAAAATTTCTTTCAAAATTCAAAATGAAACAAAAGAGATATACAAAGAATCAATCATTCCTTTTTGGAAAGGGAGATCGATTAGAGATCGAATTTTTGACGCAGTTGACGAAGATTGGAAATTAGCCTATCAAGCTGGAGTATTCACAGAATTCATGGAACAAAGAGCTCCTGGGCACACAGTAGCTGATAACAAAATTTTCAAGAAAGGATTTGTTGATTTCAAAGCTCAAATAAACAAGAGTTTAGAAGAATTGGATTTCTATAATGATCCTAAAGCGTATGAAAAACAAGAAGAATTAGAAGCAATGGAGATTGCAGCTGATGCAATAATAATTCTAGCAAAAAGATATTCGGAAAAAGCTCAAACTCTAGCAAAAGATGAAGAAGATCCTATTCGTAGAAAAGAATTGGTTGATATTTCGTTAATTTGCGAAAAAGTCCCAGCTAATGCTCCTGAGACTTTCCGGGAAGCTTTACAGCATTACTGGTTTATTCATCTAGGAGTGATAACGGAATTAAACACTTGGGATTCATTCAATCCAGGAAGATTGGATCAACATCTCTACCCATTTTATAAAAAAGAAATTGAAAATGGTACTTTGACTGAAGAAGGAGCTAGAGAACTTTTACAAGCTTTCTGGATAAAATTTAATAATCAACCTGCTCCACCAAAAGTAGGAATTACAGCACAAGAGAGTAATACTTACACAGATTTCTGCTTGATAAATATTGGTGGAGTGAAAGAAAATGGTGAAGATGGAGTTAATGATCTTTCATATCTTATTCTAGATGTTATTGAAGAGATGAGAATACTACAACCAAGCTCTATGTTACAGATTAGTAATAAAACACCAGATAGATTACTTAAAAGAGCTCTGAAAATTATCAAGACAGGTTTTGGACAACCATCAATTTTCAATACAGATGCACTTATTCAAGAAATGGTAAGACAAGGAAAAGACATTAAAGATGCAAGGAACGGCGGAGCTAGCGGTTGCGTAGAGGTAGGTGCTTTTGGAAAGGAAAGCTATATCTTAACAGGATATTTTAATTTAGTAAAAATTCTTGAAATTACATTAAACAATGGTCTTGATCCAATAACAGGGGAACAAATAGGACTAAAAACTGGTAATGTAAACGATTATAAAACTTTTGAAGAGCTTCTAGAAAACTTCAAAGAACAAGTTATCTATTTCGTTAACATTAAGATAAAAGGAAATAACATAGTAGAAAGATTATATGCAACACAACTACCATCTCCTTTCCTTTCAATTATTATAGACGATTGTATAGAAAAAGGTAAAGATTACAATGATGGAGGAGCTAGATATAATACCACCTATATACAGGGAGTGGGATTGGGAACCCTAACTGACTCGCTTACAGCTATAAAATATAACATTTTTGATAATAAAACAATGCTAATGAGTGAATTGTTGGATGCAATTGAGACTAATTTCGAAAAATCAGAACAATTACACTATAAACTCGTTGAAGAAAGCCCAAAATATGGTAATGACAATGATTATGCAGATGATATAATGAAACAAGCCTTCAATATCTACTTCGATGCTATTGATAATCGACCAAACACTAAAGGAGGGAAATATCGCATTAATCTGTTACCAACAACTGTCCATATTTATTTTGGAAGCGTTATAAAAGCTACCCCAGATGGAAGAAAAGCTTTTGAGCCACTCTCAGAAGGTGTGTCCCCTGTTCAGGGAGCAGATAGGCTAGGACCTACTGCTGTAATCAAGTCTGCAAGCAAAATTGATCATCTAAAGACTGGGGGGACCCTACTAAATCAAAAATTCTCTCCTCAACTTCTAGAAGATGAAGTAGGAATTAACAGTCTAGCTCATTTAATTAGAAGCTATTTCAAAATGGATGGACATCAAATTCAATTCAATATTGTATCAGCGGAAACTCTTCGTGAAGCTCAACAACACCCCGAAAAGTACATGAATCTTATTGTTCGTGTCGCTGGTTACAGTGATTATTTTGTTGATTTAGGTGTTGATCTGCAAAACGAAATAATTAGAAGAACAGAACATAATTAGAATTAGATTTACGATAAGCATGAACATCTACCAGCTACTTTTTTATACATGAATAGTTAATAACTCGGTATGGAAGAAGAGTATACAAATCCAGTTTTTGCGGAGAGAATAATTCCAAAATTTGCGCATTATCCAGAAGTCGATAAAACTTTGATTGAGAGTTTGCAATGGACAAAAGGAGATGAATTGTTCGTTTCTCTTCTACCTATCGTAGATAATTTTCCTGAAAGTAAGAGGGGTATTATTAGAACTTTCATTGCTAATACTACTGATGAAGCTTTTGATCTGTCAATATATTATTCTCTTTCCGGATGGTATAGCAATCTACGAAAAGTTCAGCAAATTAACTTTATTGAAACTATAACCATATCACCTGGTGAAGTGTGGTTTGGTGATATTGTTTTCAGGAGTTCAATTAAACAAGGTAAAAACTATTTCCAACTTCTATTGTACAAAGATGCTAACATTTGGGTATCTAGAAGAAGCGGTAGAATGAAAAGAAAATTAGATATTAAGCAATTCATAACAATGCACATTGAGTATTCACAAATAAGAGATATCAGTGAAAAAGAACATATTGAACAAAATAACTTCTTAGGGATGTCTTCTAAAGCTTATGTCAATCCTGAATTTATTAGTTATTGGCTTTTTTATTCTCTTTTTGGTAATAATCGCTACAAGAAAGAGAACGTTTTCATACTGATGTTGAAGATCCTGGGTGTTTTATCTGGTGTAGCTTTCACTATTCTACCTTTTATTTTAACGGAAATTTTCCCAACGTTTGTCATCCCTCTTGGTATAATATTATCCGTTGTCTCATTGCTGAGCATCCTTACATTATTGGACGATAAACACATAAAATTGATAAAAAGACTAAATCTCACTTCTAGCAAAAAGCTAGGAAGTCTCACTAATACGCAGGTAGAAGGTAATCCATGGTTACATCGATATTGTATAAGAGATATTAATTTCGGTGTAAATAAGGAGGACGGTGCTGTTAACTGGAAACTTGGAGCTCTTAAACTCTATCAGAAGCTTATTCCAAAAATTGCAGAGCTTGTAGGTACTAAACAAAAAATAAGTGTTCTTCCTGATATTGTAGAAGAAGAAAAGGAAAAAGAAAAGAAAAAGAGACTTCGAACGATGGGAATCCAATTTGAAGAGCAAGATGGTATTCAGTTTAAAGATGAGATTGAAGCCGTTATTAAAGAAGCTAAAGGTTTCAGTGCTGATTATAAAGAAATAAAGTCTGAAACATCAATTAGTCCCCCAGATGCTTCAATAGAGACAAAGACATCAATTAGTCCCTCAGATGCTTCAATAGAGACAAAGACATCAATTAGTCCCCCAGATGCTTCAATAGAGACAAAGACATCAATTAGTCCCGATTTGGTAGCTATACAGCCTGCAAAGAAAGGAATTGAAACTGATGTTAAAACTATTGTTTCAGATACATCGATATCTTTAGAAGAAATACCTATGCCCAAAATGATACCTAGGGAAGAAAAAAGCAGTATTCACAAATCAGTAAAAGATAGCAAAAAAGAAAAAAAGAAATAAGAATCTATGTTGGAAAGAATTAAAAGTGTTTTAATTAGTAGTCAGACAGATAAAGATGAAAAATGAATATCCAATAAAATATAGAGAAAGCGCATATTTCTCTTTCTTCTGGTCTAAAGTTGCTTGTATAGGATTTCTACTGTACTATGTCAATGAAATGATAATTAGAATTATCTACTTCTCTCCAAGTATGGAATTCCCTGATGATGTTAAGACTTGGGTAACGGTTAATTCTATAAGTTTGGCTTTTGTTTTTCTTGTTTTCTCTTTTCAAACTGTTTCATGGAGAGAAAATTTCCAAGCTATAGAAAATAAAACAAGATCTAGAAATGCTTTCTTCGCCCTTATATTATCTGGTTTATTTGTTGCAATTTATCAGATTTTGGTTCTTAATATGCCAATACAACAGATGGATCAAAGTGATTACACAATACCTTTCTTAATTATGATAATGACTCATTTCTGGGGAATTAGATTAATAAAACAAATTATGGCAGTTATTGGGAGAATAAAAAAAGTTACAACAGGAAAATCTATTTTTTATACTATCTTTGCACTGAATCCTGCAATAGATCGGAAGAGCACACGTCTGAACTCCAGTCACGTGGCCTT
>BPTO01000009.1 GCA_023705985.1 Candidatus Heimdallarchaeota archaeon
ACCACCGAGATCTACACTCTTTCCCTACACGACGCTCTTCCGATCTGTATTGCGTCTAAAATTGCTCCTGCTTCCTTATCCTTAGTTTATGTTGGTATATTCAGTGTACTATACTCAATAATTGTAGGTGAAGGTTTAGAAGTTCATTCTCTGGGTATTAGGGTTCCCAAAATTCCCCCAAATGTAATGACAATTTTCATTATAATGCTGGCTATCATGATACCTGTTATGTTCATATCTGAATATCTTCATGCAAAAGTAGATGGAATTCTCACTGGTATAGACCATATAATCGCATTAATTTCAAACACGCTTTCATTCAGTCGATTAATGGCTTTATTACTCGTTCATGCAATTCTAAGTGGTTTACCCTTTCGAATAATAGATGGGTTAGAACCATTAAGCGTTTTATGGTGGGTATCAGTTTTATTGATGTCGTTGATTATTGTTCCACTTGAAGGTCTCTTAAGTTTCTTGAATTCTCTGAGACTTACATGGGTTGAATTCTTTAGCAAATTCTATGTTGGAGATGGTTTAAAATATAAACCTATAACTGAAAAAACGAACTTTATTCACTTTGTTTCATCTAGAGGGTTGTAGAAATGTTATCTTTAGGCGATATTAGTTATTTGATTGGCAGGGCTCACGGAATTATAGGGAATGTGTTATCAAAATCTCAATTGAGCCTGCTATTAGCATCTTCTGATCTAAAAGAACTTCGAGCAGCTTTCACACAAACAATGTATGATGAAGTTATTAAAGATTTAAACTTAGAAACGCAAATGCCTGAAATTGCTCGTCGCTTTAAGAATACTTTTTCAGATCTTTTAATGTCGTTTTACAAACAAACTTCGTTTTCTGCAAAGAAAAAAATAGGTACATTCTTTGAAAGATATAATGCTGAGAACCTTCGTTTTATTTTGCACGGAAAGTTTGTGGGAATGTCTTTTGAAGAAATAACCTCTAGACTTATTCCAGTTGCTGGATATTCCTTAGATTACTACGAAAAACTGCTTCCTCTCACCATTGGTGAAATTATAGATAAACAAAATGAGACAAATCTTAAAAATCTTCTTAAGGATGGATACAAGGAATTTGAATCAACAGGACGTTTTACTCCAATCGAATCAGCTATTGATCAGTATATTTATGATACTCTAACAAAACTCTCTAAAACTTACTCTACTTATGTAAATCTGAAAAATATACTCGCTCTTAGTCGTTGCATTGCTTTGGGTATTCCAGCATACAGGTATATTTTACCAAACAAATTCATTGCTAAAGCTCTTAGTTGTAAAACTGTTTCAGAAGTTTTAGAAAAATACAATCATGGTTTATACAAAAGTATTTTTTCACCTTATATAGGTAAGGACGATGTTCCTTTACATGACTTAGAATTTACAGTTGAAAGATATCAGCTTAAAAAATGGAAAAAAATATTCCGTTATGAAATAACGTTAAAAATTGATGTTCTTATAGCTTTTTTTGAGTTGAAACTTGCTGAAACGATGGATGTAATACGTATTATTGTTGGAATTAACGCTGGATTTTCAGAAAAAGAAATCCGCGAAAGCTTACTATTTTATAGTTTATAAATGTAAAAAATAAATTTCCTTTATTCATTTAAAGTTAAAACAAAAATAATAAGAAATATAGATTTAATCTGAAAGAATCTCTATAATATCTGGTACATAACGTCTCATAACTTGTAATGCTAGACCAGTATTTGTTAAATCAACGGAGGCTCCGATAAGAATATATTTATCTGCATTTGATAGGATGGTAAAACCTTTTTCTCCTCTAACTAGCACTAGTTCAATTCCACCATGTTTTAGTTGTTCAGCTACCATCTTTCCTGTGCTATTCATAGCTGAAGCTAATGCTGACATTAAATCTGGGTCGACCTTACCTTTTTCGGAAAAAAAAGCTATCTTTAATCCTTCAGTATTAACAACGGCTAAAGCTTCTAAATCGCAACCAAGAGAAATTTGTTTGAGTATTCGAACTAGTTGGTGTTTCTGTTCTGGTTTTAAATCAATTGACATTTTTCCTTCTTCATAATATCCATTGTTTTTCTATTAAAATCCTTTGTTTGTGCATAAGCTTGACTAATGGATTTTTTAAAAAAGAAAGAAGGATGTTTCTGCTTTTGTAGGTTTTTGGAAGAAGAAGTTAATAGGTTTTGGATATATATGCAACTTCTTTAGCTTCATTTCCACATATGGAACAATTACCAAACATCTTTTCCTCTTCACCATATTTTGTTCCTAAAATATTTGCTTTGAATTTTTCCTTTATATGGTCAGAACAAGAAACATCTGTACACCAGTTCGTTCGGATATAACCAGCTTTCTCTAGAGTTAGTTGCGCTTCAAGTTCTTCATATGTTAATACATCTGTAATCGAATTTTCCAAAAAATTCTTAGCTCTAGTCTTTAGTTCATCAGTTATTTTTTCTAGTAATTCATTAATTGTTCTATTTATGTTGTCTTTTTTTACGGATATTTTCTCTTTTGTATCTCTGCGAACAACGACCACTGATTCCTTTTCTACGTCTTTAGGGCCTATTTCAATGCGCAGGGGGACACCTAGTAGCTCATATTCGTTGAATTTCCAACCGCTGGTTTTATCTTTATCATCGTATAGAACTCTGTATCCTGCTTTTTTTACAGTTTCTAAAACTTCTTTACATTCGTTTACAACTTTTTCTTCCTTTCCTTTGAACAAAATAGGAACAATTACAGCTTGCATTGGTGCGAGAAAGGGAGGAATAATCAATCCTCTACTATCACCATGTACACCTATTACAGCTGCAATAACTCTAGTAGATAAACCATAACAGGTTTGATATGCGTAATCATGACTACCATCAGCTTTTTGGAAGCGAATTTCAAAGACTTTACTAAATCCTTGGTCAAGATTGTGAGTAGTACCAATTTGCAAACTTTTGCCATCTGGGAGAGGGCAATCATATGCAACACTATATAGAGCACCAGGAAAAGTGTCATGTTTAGGACGTTTGACAATTATATAAGGCAAGCAACACTCATCGAAGAATGAACCATATATCCACATTGATTGCTTAACTTGCTCTTCTGCTTCTTCTGCGGATGAATGACATGTATGCGCCTCTGTCCATTGAAATTCTCTATCTCTGAGTAAAGGTTTAGTGTCTTTTGTATCTATGCGTATGATATTACACCATTGGTTTACTTTCAGAGGCATATCAGTATATGCTCTAATCCATTGGGCGTACATATGATACATGATTGTTTCTGATGTTGGTCGTAAAGCATAGATCTCTTCTAAATCTCTTTCACCAACTTTTGTTACCCAACCGACTTCGGGAACAAATCCCTCAAAGTGCGTACTTTCAAGTGTTAAGAATTTTTCAGGAATTAATAGAGGAAAGTACATGTTTTTGTGTCCCGTTTTTTTGAATTTTCCATCAAGGACGTTTTTCATCCTATCCCATATCTCGTAACCATTCGCCATAAGAACGTTCGCACCTTTAACTTCTGTTCGTGTGTCAACAATCTGTGCGCGACGAACAATATCTAGATACCAAGCCATAAAATTCTCTTCTTTGTTTTTAGAAAATACTGACATCTAATTTCACCTTTTTTAGTATTGTATAATTCAAAAGTTTTGAGTTTTTGGTGCAGATATTCCTTCTCTCACGTAAAGAACAGTCAATTACAAGTATTTGTCGGAACATAGTCACCTTTCATTGTCCTCAAATCTTCTTCCTAGGAAGCATATAAAAATTCTTTGTTACTCTTGATTTTGAAATATCAAGCGTTTATCTATGAGTTTTCTAATCTAGTTTTGAAAAGTTCAGTAAGATGTATTTTTGAGAATAACACTTATTTGTTCATCTATTTAGAACAAAGTATGAAACTATTATTTATCATACTAGATGGTGTAGGTGATCGTCCTTCGTTAGAACTTGATGGGAAAACACCCTTAGAATATGCTAATACCCCTAATTTGGATGTTCTAGCCAAGCAAGGTTTAACTGGCATTATGGATGTTATATCACCTGGTGTTACACCTGGGAGTGATACAGCTCATTTAGCACTTTTTGGTGTGGACCCTTTCAAATACTATACAGGTAGAGGACCTTTTGAAGCCGCTGGTGTTGGTTTACAAATTAAAGAAGGTGATGTAGCTTTCAGAGTTAATTTTGCTACTCTAGAAAATGGTATTATTACTGATCGACGAGCTGGAAGGATAAAAGAACGTACATATGACCTTGTTGAATCACTAAAGGGTATGGAGTTTGAGGGCGTCGAAGTTATCGTAGCTGATGGTACTGAACATAGGGCTGCAACAATTTTAAGAGGTGAGGGATTATCAGACAAAGTTAAAGGGAACGATCCTAAGATCGAAGGAAAGGAACCTTATGCGTTTAAGGCATTAGATAATAGTCCAGAAGGTCAAAAAACAGTTAGAGTCTTAAACGCTTTTACAAATAAAGCACACGATATCTTGCAACAATCTGAAATTAACAAAGAGCGAGAAGAAAAAGGGTTGGTACCTGCTAATTATTTATTAATTAGAGGCGCAGGAAAGGTTCCTAAGTTACCGAATTTCGAAAAAGAATATGGATTAAAGACAGTATGTGTTGCAGGTGGTGGATTATACAAAGGCGTTGCTCGAATGTTAGGAATGGATATTATTGAAAAACATGAACTAACTGGTGGTGTTGACACTAACCTTCAAATAAAGTTTGAAACCGCTTATGAAATGCTAAAAAACTATAGTTTTGTTTTTACACATGTAAAAGGTACAGATAATTTAGGTCATGATGGTGATGCAAAGGGAAAGGCTGAATTTATTGAAAAGATAGACAAAGAGTTATCCCGTTTCCTACCTGAAAATTATAAAGATAAACTAGTTATCGCAGTTTGTGGTGACCATAGCACTCCTTGTAGTTTTAAAGACCATTCAGCTGATCCCGTGCCTGTTATGATTACTTCCTCTGATTGTCTCAAAGATGAGGTGCAAAGCTTCGGTGAAAGAGCTTGTTATAAGGGTGGATTGGGGAGAATTCTAGGAAAAAACCTAATGGGTATCCTACTTAATGAACTTCGCTTAGTTGAAAAGTTTGGAGCTTAGCTGTAATACTCAACAAAATAGGTGCAATTTATGCAAAATGAAAACAAAAGTATCAAAGAAAATAAAAAAGGTTTGTTTCCTTATCTTTTGTTATTCATAGCTATAATAGCTGTTTCTTTCGCTGCACCTATTGTTTCAGTACTTCAGTCATCTGAATTTGGGTATAATGTACCATCTGAAGTTATAGCAATGTACAGAACATTGTTTGCTGGGGCTATAGCCTTGATATTTGCACTATCTAGAGGAGAAATAAAATGGATTGTTGAACCTACCACAGTTAAAAGATTACATTGGATAATAATGTCAGGAATATTATTAGCAATACACTTCGCGACATGGTTTTTATCATTAGAATATGTTTCTGTTGCCATTTCAACAACTCTAGTGGATACAGTTCCTATTTTTATGGCAATCTTTGGTTTTGTTTTCTTTAAAGAAAAAATCAATAAGTTTGGTATTATAGGGATTATTTTCGCATTTATTGGAGGTGTATTATTGGCTTTTGCAATAACAGACGATATATCACAAGCTAATCCGGTATTGGGAATATTTTTTGCTCTTATTGGAGCGTTAACTGTAACCTTCTATTTTCTAATCGGTAAGAAAATCCTTCAAGATTCTCCTCTATGGCCATATTTTGGTTTGGTTAATTTAATTTCTGGTATAAGTTTACTTATTTACAATTTAATAAGAGGTTATGATTTATTCGAATATACAGCTATTGCTTTTGTTTTCATTCTGTTAATGGCTATTGGTCCTTCTTTAATCGGACACGCAACTTATAATTATTCTCTTAGACGATTACCTGCTTATTTTGTTGGAACGGTAATAGTAGCGGAACCTGTAGGAGCTACGATTTTGGGAATAGTAATTCTAAGTGAGATTCCTAGACCCATTACTGTTCTTTATATGTTTATCATCTTACTAGGAATTGCGATTGCGTCTATTTCCCAAACAACTTCGAGTTTTAAGAAAATAAAACTGGAAGACAAGAAAGTAACTATCAATAAAAAGTAAATAGAAGCTACTATTGTTCGGTATTTCTACTTTATTCTATTTTCATTTAATAAAACTTCAAGTTTATTCATAGCTTCTTCTATCTTTTCTAGAGTTGGTAAGTACACCATTCTAAATCCATTTTCTCCAAAAGGTCCAAATCCTGATCCAAAAACTGTTAGTACATGTTTTTTCCTTAAGAAATCGAAAACAAATTCTCTATCACTTTTCCAAGTAAATTGCTCTAAATCTAGAACTGGGAATATATAGAAAGCAGCTTCTGGTCTGTAGACGGAGATTCCTTCCATATTTTTCAGTCGATTATACATTAAATCTCTGCGTTCTTTGAGTGTTTTTATTGTTTCAGGCAAATATGTATTTTGATCTGCTTTTAGTGCCTCTGTCCCAGCTTTCTGTAAAGGTGTTGAAGCACACAAACGCAATCGAGTTAATTTGTTCAATCCATTCCATGGTTCTGCGATTTTGTTATCGGGATCTTGAAGATAAGCATATCCAAGACGCCAACCTGGAGCCAAGAAAACTTTACTGAAACCATTGTAGGTTATTACAGGGACATCTTTTGCAATGGTAGCCGTTGCAGTGTGTTTCAATCCTTCATCTAATAACAATTCATCATAAGTTTCATCAGATATTATACAAGCATCATATTCACCAACAATGTCTATTATCTCTTTGATTACTTTTTCCGGATAAACAGAACCTGTGGGGTTGTTTGGAGTGTTTATAAAGACCATTTTTGTTTTCTCATTCATTAACGATCTTATATGGTCGGAATCAGGATAGAAACAGTCATCTACAACAGTTTTGTAATATTGAGAATCCACATCAAAGATTGTTGCGTTTCCTGAATAGCTTGGGTAATGAATTCCTGGGATTAATACTCGATCACCAGGATTAGTGAAAGCCATGAAGGTCATTTGTATTCCTTCAGAAACTCCAGCTGTCACTACTACATTATCAGCAGTAACTCCGACTTTATGCTTGCGATTTTCATAAGATGCTATTGCTTCTCGAAATTCTAGTATACCTTGAGAATCAGAATAGAAATTATAATTTTCATCTTCAGCATATTTGAGAGGTTCTGTAAGCAATTTTGGGGTCTTAAAATGATATTTTATCGGGTCACCTATATTTAACTTGATTAACTTGTGACCTTGCGCTTCAACTTCTGCAGCAACTGTAAGAACATCTCTGATTGCATATTGGAAATTTGCGGTACGATTTGAAATTTTCATAGTAATAATCTCTTTGATTTCTATATTAACATATAACACACTAAAATAAAACTAATGGTGTGACATTATTTGAGTTCTCCAGATTCTTCGATAAAATCATCATTATTCTGTAGATATTACATTAATACATAAATTAGCTTAGCTTTCCAGATACAATAAAGGTGAGCCCTCTGCCAGTAGTGACTAGTTGTAGTTCTTGTGTAAGTCCTGCTCATTATTACTGTAAATCGTGTAAGCGTAAATTGTGTCTTAAACATGTAGTAATAACTAATACAGTTTATCATTGTGACGAATGTGATAAGGATGTTTTCGAATCTACCTGTTCAACTTGTAAGAGTGAAACTATTTATGCAAAAAATGAAACTGTGTATAGATGTGACTGGTGTAAATCTTCAGATGTTGTTGATGGATTACTATATCACCAAGAAATGCCACATTTGATATTCACAGCTATTGATAAACTTAATAAAAAAATGGCTCATGTTTGGGGGTTAACTCAGCGTTATCATGATTTAGTAGAAACCACTTTTAAAGTGAGACAATCGAAAATAATGCTGTTTCCCCACATAGAAAATAATTTAGTTCTCTTAGATGGTAAAATATCAATATTCATTGATAATATTATAAAGTTTGAAAATAACACTTTTTCAATGCTTGATGAAAGACTTCATACAATTGGCTTCTTAAGACACTCAAATTTAGACAACTTGGAAAGAGCAGAAGAAATTCTATCATTACTTGAAGGAAGATACATTTTACTGGAAAGGATTCTCGAGACTAACTCGAATGAGATGGAGGACGATTTCTATTCTTTGAATCAAAAAATAGCGTATGTTAAATATCAATTTAATTTACTAGAGAAAATACAATCCTATTTACCTGAAGTTGAAGGAGAACAGATGATTTCTATTATTCCTAGATTGTGGATAAGGAAAAATGGAAATCTTCCTAAAAAGTACTTAGTGGTTCTAACAAATAAGAGTATATATCTTGTTCGTGAAAAAGGATTAATAGATGTAAGATTAAAATTAAGAGAAACTATAAGTCTCTTATACTTGGTTAGCAAGAAATATTCCTATAAACTATTCATCGGGAAGACTTTAAGGATAAAAACAAGTAACGATTCTTATCTTTTATTTGGTAGCAATGAAAGCTTATACCAATTTCAATTCTATTTCAAAATAATAGACGAATATGTTGAGTATGCTATTAAGAAAACTTCTATAATTGAAGACATACAACAGCGATCTTTAACTATTAATGAATTGAAAAACAATATACAAAAACATATAATAATTCTCAAGAAAAAAGTTTTGAACAAACGTGAGATTAAAAGGGAATACTACTGGCGAGAAGGGTTAGATTTCACCTTGGATAAACTTTTAGATAAGCTCTTTGCAGTCGAAAGGAAAATGCAAACATATCGTGATTCAATAAAATCTGGGTATCCAAGTACTAAAGGTTACGATGGATTGATGAACAAATTAAAACGAGAGTACAATAAGGTTAAAACCAATATTGAAGAAGTTAGGGCAAAAGCTGATAAATTCGATACTCGTTATGAAGAGGATTGGTATTAAGTAAATTGAATGAATAAAAAATGTAAAATAATCTAGTTATATTTCTTATTGTTCCCAGACTCTTAAGTACTTTGGCATTTCTTCAAATTTTATGATGGGAAGTGTAAACCATTTAGGATCTGTTGCATCATCAGAAAATTCTAGTTTTTCAGATGGTGAAGTTTGATACCTAAGAAACGCATTAGTAGGTTTTTCAGTTTCTTCTACCCAGACAACAAAAGGTAGAGCATTAAGTTCGTAATAACCTAAAGTTGTATTTATTAGAAAGTAAATTGACCTATCACCATCACCATAGTACCCCAGGTAACCACCCGATCTTTCTCCTGGTCGGGCAGTAGAAATAAGTAATTTAACCAAATCTATCAAGGATCCTAGCTTCATTGAAGCGGGGGATTGCATTGGACGTTCTTCTTTATTCATTTTAATCACTTAAACAAAAAGAAAGAGATTTTAAGTTACTCATTTAGAGGACCATTAAAATAGCTGCTAATAGACCATAGATAGCTACAGCTTCAATAAGCACTACAAACAAGAAAACTTTTCCAAAGAGCTCTGGATTCTCGACGATAGCCCCTATGGCTGCACTACCTGCCATAGCCATTCCTATTGAAGATCCAATACCAGCCAAAGATACTGCAATACCAGCTCCTATATATTTAAGTCCAGAAGTGTCTTCTGTAACAGTAACAGTAACAGTATCATTATCCTCTTGTGCGAATACAGTAGTAGCAGTAAAGGTTATAATACCCATAACACCAAGAATCAGAAAAGTTCTGAAAACCATTCTCTTATTCAATAACATTCATTTTTCACCTAGTTTTACATGATTTTAAAATCAAGGTTATAATAGTTTTTCCGTTTATACGTTTTGGATATTTCTTGTTTGAATGAATTTAGGAATAGTAACATTATTAGTTTAGCAATAAAAGGAGAGGAATGATATAATAAAAAATCAGATTCATTACGAAAAGATAATTATATTAAGCACCAAAGCTTAAATAGAATAAATCAACAAATATTCACGGTGAATCGAAATTGTTCCGAAATTTTATGGGTTGGCTTCTAGGTACATCAAAGTCAGGTAGAGACCACATTGTTAACCTTCGTTTAACTGTTAGAAGGTTAGAAAGAGCGCAAAGAAAACTAGAGCGTGATGAATCCAAGATGCAACTAAAAATGAAACAATCTATTCAGAGGGGAGACATAGAAGGAGCACGTTTGTTTGCAACAGACATCGTTCGTAGTAGGAAATGGGAGTTAGGATATCAAAAATTAGTTTCGAGAATAAATGGTTTGATTTTTAAATTAGAGCGCGCAGATTCAGCTGCTAGTATGGCTGAAGAAATGCATGGTGTAGCAGATGCTTTGCGTTCAGCAAATGCTCAATTACAAATTCCTGATTTAGACAGAGTTATACAAGATATGGAAGCGTCAATTGATGGAATTGAAGAGAGTACTGGAACATTAGAGGACGGAATAGACGATTTATTGGTCTCTGACACAGATCCTGTAGAAGTAGATAGATTAATAGAACAAACTGCAGTAGAACTGGGTGTATCAACTCAAGCAGGATTACCAACTGTTGGCGTTGTAGAGACTGATGATTTAGAAGCTGAAATCCAAAAATTAAGAAAGAAAGAAGAATAAAAAGGTGAAATGTCGTGGGACTAAAAAATTGGTTATTTGGAGAAAGTAGAAAAGAAGATTCTGGAGCTCTTGCCACTCTAAAAGCTCAAATAAATAAATATGAACATGAAGGTCGCAATCTTGAAAGACAAGCTGATGAACAGAAAGTTCTAGCTTCTAAAATGCTCCAAGCAGGTAATAAGTCCGGTGCTAGACAAGCTCTTAAGCGTAGGACTGTTTACACCAAGCGTTTAAACACCGTTCATAATATGCTTATGAATCTTCAAGCTCAAATGGATAGTATTCAAACTGCAAAATCTACTGTTGATACTGTTAAAGCTATGGATATAGGTACTAAAATTGTCGATCAGCAATTTACCGAAATATCTCCAGAGAAGGCTGAACGAGTAATGGACAAGGTAATCACTCAGCGTGATAAGCTTGAAATGATGACTGAAACATTGACCGATTCTGCCCTTTCAGATGGAATTTTAGGCATCGAAGATGATAATGCAATTGACGAACAATTAGCACAACTTGAAGCAGAAATGGAACTAGGCACTACAACATCCCTTCCTGATCTTTCTGGTCTTCCTGCAACGCCTACAGGAGCTGATAAGGAGGAAGAGGATACTTCTGAGCTAGAAGCAGAACTTGAAGGTTTGCGTAAAAAAGTGTCAGATAAAGACAAAAAATAGCTTTTCCCTTCTCTTTTTCTTTTTACTTAGTTAAATGAGAGCAACAGAAGTATTATATTTATAATCTATGAATGAAATAATAGAATAGAAACTTACTAATCGGTGGTTGTAACTTCAATTGTCAGCTCAAGGTTTAATTGATCATGCGAGAGAATTTGCTGTAAAGGCATATAATTTTGATAAAGAGAAGAATTATAGTGAAGCAATTCCACACTATTTAGATGCAGCTGAAGCATTGATGAAAGCTATAAAATTCGAGCGTAATCCCCAAGTAGCTCGCACTTTAAGGAAAAAAGCCGAAATGTATATAGCACGTGCACAGGAACTGCAAGAACTTATCAAGAAACGAAAAGAAAGAAAAACTAAAGTTTCAGACGATGAAGACGATAAAATAGAGGGAGCTTTACAAGATATTATTGTAGTTGAAAAACCTTCTGTGACTTTGGATGAAATAGCAGGATTGAAAACTGCTAAACAAACTCTACGGGAAGCTATAGTATTACCTTTAATGAGACCTGATCTCTTTTCAGGGGCACGCCGTCCTTGGAAAGGAATTTTACTTTTTGGTCCTCCTGGGTGTGGTAAGACTCTTTTAGCAAAAGCTACAGCAGCTGAAGTAGAAGCAACATTTTTCAATGTTAGTGCAGCTTCCATTATTTCGAAATGGTTAGGTGAATCAGAAAAATTAGTACAAACATTATTTAAATTAGCAAAAGAAAAACAACCCAGTATTATATTCATTGATGAAGTAGACGCTTTAGCAGGAGCTCGTGGCGGAGAACACGACGCGATGAGACGAGTAAAAACTGAACTCTTAACATCAATGGATGGTTTGTCAAGTTCTGAAAGTGATAGAATTGTTACTGTTGGTGCTACAAATATCCCTGAATCTATAGACGGCGCATTTAGAAGAAGGTTTGAAAGAAGAATCTATGTTCCACTTCCAGACGAAGAAGCAAGGGATGCAATCTTTCATTTGAACTCTAAAGGCGTGGAACTTGAAGATGACGTCAATTTTTCTATTTTAGCTGAAATAACTGATGGATACTCTGGGGCAGATATTGCTATGATTTGTAGAGATGCTATCATGACACCCATCAGAGAATTAGATCTTTCTGGAGCAATTACTGACCCAGAAATTAAAGCTAGATCGGTAACGCAAAAAGATTTTCTGGAATCACTTGAAACTATAAATCCATCCGTGAGCGACAATGAAATTAAAAAATATGATGACTGGTTTGAGGAATTTGGAAGCGCTTAAATTTGGGTGAAAGATGATGTCTACTCTGGAAAAAAAACCAAAAGAAGATGATTTCTCAAGCATAGATCTGGATAAATTAAAACAAGAAAAGACTATTTCTGAGGAAAAACTAAAACTAATAGAAGCAAGTATTAAAGGGTTGAAAGTATCTGAAAATGAATTACAAGCTACTCTTCCAAAGGAAAAGGAAGTTAGTATGCTTGAAATACCTGAAGATCAACGTACTGTTCTAATAATGGAGTTTGAAGACAATCTTCCTGAATGGGTTAATAAACCTTGGATGTACGTAACTCCCAAAAGAAACACCCCTCAAATAGAATCGTGGCTTAATAGCTGGTCAGCTGTGATTCTTGATTATTCAAGGATTCTAGTTATACACATAGTGAACGTAAATGATTTACGCAATGCTTATCCCTTCAAGAATCAAAAAATCAACAAAACACTCTCAATAGGTCAAGTTAAGGATATTATTGACTATTTAGAAGTGTCTGGCTTTTCTGATTGGATTCAAGATAAAGAAGGATTCTTTGCTAAGCTTTTTGCCCTTTTTCTAGGTAAACCTTTAACAAAGAAATTACGCGCAAAAATAGTTTGGAGAACAAATGAAGAATTTGCAGATGACCTTCTTAAGTTTATGATTGAAACAGGGCGTGTTATTGAAATTCATTCTTTATATGATTTAACAACTTACAATCAAGCTTGGTCCTCTCTTCCCGCAGATGAATTGCGAGATATTTGCAATCAACTAGTGGAAAGAGGAAGTGTAAAATGGTTGAATAAAGAGAGAACTATTGTACAATTTGAAGCAGAAAGAGTATTTTAAGAGATATAAGGGGAAAAAGGAGCGTTGATTCAACTTCCTAATCCTGGGAACCAATACTTTGTTCCTTCTGCGTAATCTACATCGACACGAGATATGTTACGTTCATCAAAGAATTCCAAACAACGAGTAATACGTTGTTCTGTCCATCCTGTTTTCATTAATAATTCTTCTTTTGTTACATAACCATTTCTTGAAGCATAATTTAAGATTAAATCATGATCAGTACTGAATTCAACAGGTGTAAATTCTACTATTTTTACTCCTGATTCTAAAACTTTGTAGGGCGAAATCAGTTTTGTGTTAATTAATTTGTCAAGAGCTCTCAACATATCATCAATCGAAACTAACTTTCCAGGTCTAGATTTATTGAGTTTTGTAAACAATTCGCTAATTGCCATAATTCCTCCATTTTCTTGAGTCAACTTTTGACCCAGATTAAGGACTTCATTTGCCAGAATATCATAAAATCCTCCCCCTGTTAAACGGTCTTTGAAAGTTGGGGCTTCTTTCCATTCAAATCTCCCTATTTCTGTAGGCAATCCTAACTCATTTCTTAAACCCGATAGTTTCTCATAATATTCCTTATCTTTTTGAATTTCATTACCATATCTTTTCTCAAACTTTTTCAGTTGTTTCTTTACATTTTTAACATTTTCAATCATCTGCGCTAATTCTTTTATTACTAGTTCGGCTTCTTTCACTTGAAAAGCAGATTTGATTTTGATTTTTTTCTCAATATCGCGTAGACCCACTTCAATCTCCAAGTAGTGTATATATGGTAGAGTTATTTATAGTTAGCTAATTTGAAACAAAAGAAGAATCTTCTAATAACTATTAAAATCTAGAAAATCAACATATCACACTAGTTGAGCTAATTCTTTTAACCAATTTTCAATTTTGTTGATTAAAATATATGCTTCCTTTTTTGGAATAAATGAAGCTAGTTTGCTTTCATATTTCCTATATAACGTTGTGTTTGTCTTTTCGATGTCGTTTATTAGCTCGTTTCTCCTCCCAACAAGTTTTACTATTTGATGCTTAACTTCCTCAACTTCCTCTAAAATGTATCCTACATCTATTTTAATCTCAATCATGTTTATTAGTTCGAATAGAGTTTTTCTAATATTCACAAATAACGTATCTAATGATTTCTGTCGAGCCACAGAATTCACCTGTTTATTGTCGATTTAACATGTAATGTAAGGCGCCGCGATAAGAAGAGAAACTTTCGCATTATTCTTACAATTCCTTTAATAATCTTCGAAAATCATTCAGCCATCTAGATGTTTGAAATTCTAGTTGCTCACAATCTTTTTCACTAATTACTTCACTAGGTTTGTATTTTGAAATAACATCTTTCCAGTTTTTCATATCTTCAAGAGCCCAGTAATCTTTAGGTGTAGATGGAAAATTATTAAGGATGTGTATCATTTCTTCGATATCAGCTAAAAGAAGTTCTGCTTTTGCTATTGATCTTAATCTAGTCAGATCTATAAGCTCTATTGCTGCTGAAACGAAATCTGCGGTCTTTGAAGGTAGTTTTTTCAAAGAATCAAATGGTATAGTAATAGCTTCTTTTGTTTCTAAACCTTCTGCCATCCTCAAATGACTTATCCCTTTTGGACATCTTTCATCTAACTTTTCTTGTTTAATAAACTGTTCAAGTTTGAATCCTATTTTTTCTAGTTTAATTCGAGCCTTGAATATATTTCTAATTAAGGAACGTAGTTGTTTCTTATAGGGTATTGATTCTATTTCGTTATTTTCGTAATTTAGAGCTAAATTATCAAGTGTGATAATTGAAGCATATAATTCGGCTTCTAAATCAAGTTTATTACTCATCTTTTCATCCATCCTGCTACCTGAGCTTGTCTGTATGAAACTTAGTTTCTTTTCAGCTTTATAACTTTCTCTAGAATATTTCTTAGATAATTTAAGAAAGTCGATAGCTGATAAGTCTCCGTCCTCAAATTTCTCTTCCAAGTTTTCCAAAACTTCTTGAACTGCATACATTTCAGATTTCAAAACATCTTTTTGTGATATTTCAATCTCGGATTTACCTCTTTGAATAGCTACACCCTGTTTTTCAAGTAATCTTGTTCTTTCTTTTTCAATTTCTTTCGAAACACTTTCAATTTGTTTTTGATATTCTAGGATATCTTCTTCTATAACTGTTTTCTCGACATTTTGCTGCTTTTTTGTATCGACTTGAGGAGACAAAGAAACTTGTCTTATTTGAGCTGTAGGTATTCTAGCAACCGGTAAAACCGTTTTTCGTCCCTCTGTTCTTTGCTTTCTTTTTTTAGTTTTATATGGTCTTGCAGGAACGCGAATAAACAACTGTTTGATATCTCTTATTACTTGATAAATATGAATACTTTGATTCCACTGAGCTAAAATGCGCAAACTTAAAGAGTCATCATCTTCCATATTGGGATGGTTAACTCTAGGTGTGATTAAAACAAGAGGTTGTTGAGAAGGGAAATCCAAGGGAATTTTGATTTCTGCATAAATTGGAATTGAAGTGCCTGAAACAGTACCTACTTCACCCTTCCAATGTCTTAAATTGTCATTAACCGGCTCAAATCCACTTTCATTGTCATAGATTAATTGCATTTCAGTTGCAAGAAGGTAGTCTTCTGTAATTTTTGCCACCTATTTTTGTATCTCTATGTATTCTTTGCAATCAAAGTTTAAAAAACATTGCATTTAGAAAGAGAAAAACTTACTCTTTAAGCTTAAGTAATATTTTAATTGGTTTAGCTAGATTTTTATCTAAAATAAATATACGAGAGTTGTTTTTCAGTTTTGTATCTTCAATAGTTTTTTCATGGTCTAGTATTTTCCCTTTAAATAATAAATCTGGTTTAGCTAACCCATAAGTCAGTGCTAATCGAACAATAAGATCTCTTATTTTCTCTCCATGTGTCGCAATGAATTTTACTTGTTCAAGGCGATAAAGTTCTCCACAAGCTGGACATTCTGGATTTTGTGCAAGTTCTAGTTGGGTAAACACATTACTAAGCCCATCATAAAACACATAATTTTGTAAAGGTTGACCAATTCCAAGAATTATTTTCATAGCTTCTTGAGACATAAATCCACCAATTATAGATGATAACGTCGCAACAGCAGGAAGTAAAGCTTCTTCTTCCTCTTCTCTCTCTGCTTTCCTTTCTTCACCAAAAGGAGTACAAGCTTGAGCTAGTTCCTCTTGGGATACTAGTGGTTGACACTCAAAACAAGCTGTTTTGAAAGGAAAAATAACTTGAGCATCACCCAAAAAAGCAAACATTCCTCCTAAAATCAGAGGTTTTTTGACTCTTAGTGCCATAGAATTAATCCAACGGCGGCCTAGGAATGTATCTAGACAAGCAATTATCACATTAGCTTTCTCATAAATTGAACTGGGAACTTTCTCCATTTTTTTGTTAAAATATTTAATGGTTATTTCTGGATTCAATTCCTTCAGTCTTTCAGCTGCAACCTCTGATTTAGGTTTTCCGATATCTTCATCCCGAAAGAGCAGTTGCCGGTTAAGGTTTGAAAGTTCTATTGAATCAAAATCTATTATTGTAATATTTTTTACACCTGAAGAAGCTAAAATTGCACCTACATAGGAACCAATTGCACCTATACCGACTAAAACAACAGAACATCTATCTAATTTTGATTGATCCCATCCGGGTATCAACGATTGTCGTGAGTAGCGACCGTCCTCTTCCATCGATTTAAAGACACGAAAGAAAGTTAAAATAGTTTCTGTTACTAAAACTGTTATTGAAGGATTTTTGCTAAGACTGAAAATATACCTATTCTTCTAAAAATTAATAATTTAGAAAATTGGAAATTTAACTACAACAATATTAAACAAAAATAGTTAAACTCTGCTCAATATCCTCCTTTTGTTCGAGCAATCATATAACATTTATCTCCGTCCATGAGACCACAAGCTTTGAGAGTTTCTGCATCATCAAGTTGTTTCCCATGAAATACTAAAAGAACTGTATTGGCAGGAATTTTTTTCGTTCGAGCTACTTCGCGCTTTAATTGAGCAACAGTAGCATGTGGGTCCATAACAACTTCAATTGATCCCCCACCGATGGCTGTAACTACGGATATTTTCATTCTAACTTCACCTTTTGGTTCATCTTGAATATATCAACCATCGCATTTAAATGTTGGTAAATAAACTAGCATTCTTTATTCAAAAGTGTTGAAACTAGAGTTCTTTTTGAATGCTGTTTTTTTCTCCTTTTCTTTTGATTGTTAAAGTAGAAGGAATATTATCTATTTTTCTTTCTAATTTTTTGATACCTAACCTTGATATTTGCCTTCCTTCCATATAACCAACCTTCACAAGATAAAGAACATTGATGAAAATTGTTTCTGCGGTTTCTTTCTTATTTTGAGTATCGTATAAAACTTTCCAGTATTCATAAGCTTCGGAGGTAAGGAAATAGTTCATAACATTTAATTTATCCTCTTCTGTAACGCTTTTTGGAGCTTCTTCAGCTTTTTTCAGAGTTTCCATCCCTTCTTGTCTTAGCTGAGCTATTCTCATAAGCTCTTTTGCCTTTCTTTCTTTGATTTTTTTTAATTCATCATCCATTGTCATTGCGTTACTTCCTACTCTATTCTCTTTTTCTTCACTTTTTAAGGGTATTTTTTAATTACATGCAAAAATCAAAATAATTAGAGATGAATGGAAAACATAAGGAGAAAGAACAGCTATTTATTGTTTAAAGGTAAATACTGATCAACTGGGGGAAAACTGCTTCGAACATTGAATTTCTCTGCGTATTTGACTCCGCAAGCCATACCATCATTTCTCCTTCTTACATAAAGCCAATCAGATATTGCCCAACCATAAAATTCAGAATAGAGATTGAATGCTTTTTCTATTTTTTCATATTGATTTGAAACGTTGATGTAACAAGTTCTTAATGGAGAATTATGTTCGTAATACATGAACATAGGTAAATGGAAAGTTGGTCGGTGGGGTAAAACAGGAGCTGTTAAACGAGGAATTCGTGCAAATGTCATCCCATCATAGAGAAGTTGAGTTGTTCCACGATGATCAGGATGTGTACTGTTTTGTCCCCATGCAATGATAGCATCTGGCTTTATATCTGCAATAACTTTAGCCATTTTAATAGCATTTTCTCGGGATGGAATAACTAAGGTATCACCATAACCTAGAAATTTGATTTCACAATCTATTATTTCTCCTATTATTTTCCCTTGTTCCTCCCTAGTTTTTTTAATTTCAGAAAGACTCATGTTTTCAAAAAATGAAGCCATTTCACCAGAAGTTGTAAAGCCAAGAACAACTCTATCACCTTTTTCTGCGTGTTTTAATAATGTTCCAATACATCCAAGTTCGTCATCTGGATGTGCAAAACATGCAAAAATTGTCTTCTCACTATTAGACATTTTGATATCAATTCTGTGTATTTCAAGTAGTTATTAATTTTTGCTTCTTTCAACAACTTGGTAAAATTTTTAATTTGTCTATCCTTGTTAGGTTTTAATAGGAAAAACCGGATGAATTAGTGGACTAGATTGTTTAACTTGCAGTTGAGGACTCATTGTTCCTATTGATGAAGAACAAAAACCTAATAACGTTTTGAACTAAAAGATTATCACAGTTGAAAACAGTCAAATGTGAGGACTACCATATGTATGAAGAACCCAGAAAACAAAAATTCGCTCGGATTATTGAAGTACCGATTCCGATTGAATATTGGGACATGCTAGAAGACCTTATTGTTGAATATGGTAACCCCGAAGATGCCATTTTAGAGGCTATAAAATCGCATCACAAAGAACGGTGGGGGACATTTGAGGAAATAAGCGTTAAACCTTCATTCAGTTCCCCGATTTTTAGGAGAAAAAGTCATCAGATAAGTACACCTATAACTAGTGGAAAGATTTCCAAAATTACTGAAAATGGTAAGAAGTTTGAACAAAGAACACAAAAAGATATAGCTAAATTTGATGAGTTATTAGATAAATTGAAGGTTTTTATTGAAGAAACAAAAGAGAAAAGTACAACAGCTAAAATTATTTCAGTTGTAGAAGAAGATAAAGAGAAAAAAGAATCTTTATCAGAAGAAGAGGGAGTAAGAGATACCAAGTTCGACCAAGTTCTAGAAAAATTAGATGGACTAATATCGATTGATGACTTGAAAAATGAAATCACATCACTAAAATCTATAGTAAGTGAATTAGGAACCACAAGCGTAAGAACCAGAGGAAAATATTCTGATAGAAGAGCTGATCTCTCTTCCTTAGATTTAACAATAAATGAGACAGTTGACAAAGAACTCTTAGCACCTCCAGAGCGTCCAGCGCTAGATGATGTATTAGATAGTGTACTACTTTTTGATGATAGTGATTTAGATGAAGAAGAGGAAAATAAAAAAAACAAATAAAGCTCTTTATTTTTACATAACAAGTAGTCCTGCTAGTTTTGTGAAAGCATCTTCTACATGTTCCCCTGTTAAAGCACTAGTTTTTATAAAATCAAAACTTTTAATATGAGTATTCATTTTTTGACATTCATCATCTGAAACAGCAATTATATTCTGTAAATCGTTTTTATTACCAATCAAAAGAATATGTGTTTCTTTTCCACAATTATCAATAAATTCTTGATACCATTTTTTAGTGTTTTTTAGAGTAGAATCACGCGTTAAATCGAATACTAATAGAGCTGCTTTTGCCCCTCTATAAAACGTGTGTCTGATAAATCTAAAGCGTTCTTGACCCGCAAGATCCCATATTGAGAGAGCAACTATTGTTCCATTCTTCAAGGTGACGAATCTCTCACTAGGCTCCATACCAATGGTCATCAAATAAGACTCAGCGAATTTATCATGGACAAACTTTTGAACTAAAGATGTTTTCCCTACTGCAGCATCACCCAGCAGCAAAATTTTGAAATTATAATCAGGTTGGATTCTACTCATTTTTCTCAACTAGTAAAGATTTTTCTATTTCTTCTAAATTTACTTTCAGACTTTTTAGATAGAATTTCTCGAAATTCCCTTGCGATCGATTTATTGTTGAAAGTGAGATACATAAATCAAGGATTAGGTCATAATTCTCTTTCTCATTTTTTTCAGGAATATATTTTTGAAATAGGGCTAAAGTTTTTTTAGTTTTATTTGCAACACTTTTTTTATCAACTTTTCCTGATTCAAAAGCCGCGAATATTGTTTTCATCCAAGTGACAATGTTGTGCAAATTTGATATGTTTGACATGGGCTCTATGTGTGTCATTACGAATTTAGTAATATATTAAAACTTAATATATCTTTGCATTTTGTTCAGGTAAGAATGTGTAATTTAGACTTCATTTAGGTAACATTCTTCATAGAAACAGTTGAAAAATAAAGTTGAAAAAGAAAAAGAATAATAAGGGAAAAACTCCCCTCTCCGTCCCAATAAAAAACTCTAATTAAAACTTAATTATACAGATTGTGTTGCTTTTTCTTTATCCTTGAGGAATTCGAAAGTATTTCGTAATTCAGGAGCAAGATAATAATAAACACTACGCATATCACTAAGATTAGACATTTTCTTGAGGATACCTTTCTCTAGTAGCCTTCTTATTCCGTATCTTATAGTTCTTTCTGGTTGTTTGACGGAGGCCAGTATATCTTTTTGCGTCATAGCACCTATCTTATCTAAGACTTTAATTATATCTTCTCCGCCTCTTGGCAATTTTCTTCTTTTCATTTTGTTCACCTTTTTCATTCAGGTTATTCGATTATTCTTTGTAAGCGCTATAAACTGATGATTCTTGATTGTGGTTCTGTTCGTTACTTGTGTCTTTATAAATTTTTGCTTTTTCCAATAGCACTCGCTTACGCTCTTTTATAGTATTTTAAACATAGAAATAGCGGAAAACCGCTTTCCACCTATTTTTAAGCCTAACTACTTTTGTTTTGTAATGTATACATTGTTATTTAGATATTTATACCTTTTCCTTTTCTCTTGATTAACTTCTTGAATGGAAAAAGTTTCGTCCAAATTAGAAAATTCTGCTAATACGTTAAACTTAAAACACTTGTAGCTTTCCCTAGTTTGTGACCAACTTCAGAAAACGAGAGCTTCTTCTCTTTTATGGAACCGCCTATATGATAACAGCTCTATTAGAAACTTTATTGTTCACAGCTATTCACGGAAGCTGGACTTTTAGAAGTATAATGGTAAATTTCAGCATCTGGGGTTTAATATGGCTCATTAGCATGTTCGCTTATCCTGTTTTCTTCATTGATGCTCAAGCAGAAAAATTAGCTTTGTCTCCGTATCTAAGCCTATTAGGATATGCGATAATTGTTGTAATGTTCATTATAACATATTTACTCCACAAAAATGTAGTAGAAAAACGTGTAGGGAAAAAACTTTCTTTTCCTAGAATATTAGATCTATATTTTCCTCTTTCTAAAAAAAAGTAATCTTTTCGTGGTCTAAACCAAAGTTTAATTTAACTCTAATTTTTGTCTATTAAACGTGTTACTAAAAATTGGTTTTGTTGTTAACCCAATCGCTGGATTAGGAGGGAAAAAAGCATGGAAAGGTACAGATTCTTTTGATTCTGCTTGGGATTTTTTTGAGAAAGGTGAAAGCCATGCTTTTGAAAGAGTGAAAACAGCTTTATCTTCTTTATCTTCCTCTCTTCCTCTCACTTTTTACATCTGTGCTGATCCCATGGGAGAAGAACTTCTATCCCATCTACCTTTTGAAAAACATCTTGAATATACTCCATCAAAGTCTATTACTACTGCTCAGGATACTAAAAATGCTTGTGCTACCTTCATTCAAAAAAAAGTCGATTTAATCGTTTTTGTAGGTGGTGATGGTACCGCAAGAGACGTAGCATCAATTATAGGAGATAAAATACCCATCCTTGGAATCCCTTCAGGAGTTAAAATGTTCAGTGGTTGCTTCTTATATCGTCCATCAGACTTTGGTGATATAATAGACGCAATGGTTAAAGAAGATGTAGACTTTGCCCCAGAAGATATAATGGACGTTGATGAGAAACTGTTTAGAGAAAATAAAGTTTATGCGACTCTTTTTGGCCAATCCATAGTTCCTCAGAAACCTGGCTTAATACAAGGAGGAAAAGTTTCTTCATCGAGTGATTCAATGGATAGTTTCTTTTCAATGGGTTTAGAACTAGAAGAGGTATATAAAATCAATGAAGGAATAGTTCTTTTAGGCACTGGAAGTACTATTTTCCACGTAATGAAAGGGTTGGATTTAGAAAAAACTCTACTGGGAGTCGATGTATTAACAGATGGTAAGTTGACTCACAAAGATGTAGATGAGAACCTACTTTATGAGATTGTAAAAGGACAAGATGTTAAGATTATATTGACTCCAATTGGGGGAACAGGTTTTATTTTTGGTAGAGGTAATCAACAAATAAGTGCGTGTATTCTAAATAATATCAAATCCTTGCAAATCATCATAATTTCTACTGAAACAAAACTAGAAACTATTGACGCTTTGCAATTGGATTTAAATGAACAAGTGACTATCTCTGACATCAAGAATGGTTTTGTAAAGGTATTAGTAGGATTTCATCAATATAAGCTAAAAAAAATCGTCTTGACAACTGTTTAAATTACAATTGTTGGTAAATTTTTCTAGAACTCTTTTATGAGCAGCATTTTAAGATTATGAACATCATCATCGTATTCTCTCTTAATTAATTCAATTGACTTTTTGAATTCCATATTCTTTATCTTATCTTTGAATTCTTCAGCTTTTTCAGCTACTTCAGTTTTGTATTTGTTAATATTCTCTTCACTAGGTATTTCTTTTTGAATTAACACGAATAACATTAGTGCCTTCTCAATAAGTATAACTAGAGGGAAACAAGCTTCATATATAGAAAATCGTAATTCCTCGGCAATGAGCTGTTTTAATGATCTCGCAATATCTGGAAGTATTACTGGATCTAGAACCAATTGTTTACTTTTCTGGTTTGTAAAGTAGTCTAGAAGTTGCAGAATCTTTATTTTCAATTCGGGAGTAAACTCGTGAAATTCTTTCGGTTTAAGATTTAGCATGTTTTTTTTATCATATGCAACAGGCAACTTTTCTTCTTCAACAATCTCTTCTTTTATTTCTTCAATACTCTCTGATTGAGCTTCAAGTACTTTTTCTACAATTTCTGTTTCACTTTCTTCAATTATAGATCGAACTGGTTTTTTAGTGAGGTGGTAGATTTTTCTTAAATCTAGAAAAATTGATTTTGCTCTAAAAGACAGAGTATGGGCTTCACCAGGTTCATAAATGTATTTTTCCTCACTTTGGATAACTGCTTGGAAGGTACCTTCTTCCCATATTGGAAATGTTATAGTGTACAAACACTGGCCAGATTGCTCTTCAACCTCAAAAAGCTTAGCTTGGGATATGTCTGATTTTAGATTATTATTAGTACCTATGAGAAGTAATCTGTCAGTTTCGTTACTTTCTCCTGCATAAGTAACTGAAAACTCAACATGGTCAGCTTCATTCACTTTAAACGAAGATAAATACAAAGTAAATTCCTCAGAGTCTGAGCTATTCATTATACATTCCTTAGACTATAACCAAAAAAGGTTTTCGGAAAAGACGCACTAGAAAATGAAAGGAAAACTATTTGAAATTGTTCTAAGTTATTTTAAAAATTCTTTAAGTGTTTGAGTTATGTATTGAATATTCTCGTCTGTTAAAGTAGAAACCATTGGGATTTCAAAATGGTTACGGGCAGTGTATTCAGAATTGGGACAAGAAACCTTACTATAATCAGGATAATTGATAACTCTGGACATATGCCAAGTAGACAAATCCTTGTAGCTTTCTTGTTCGTAGGATAAGGATTCATATATAGTTCTTGAACTAACACCCTTTGATTTAAGATATTCAATGACTTCTTTTGGTTTCTTTTTTTCATTTAAGAGTACTGGCGCCATTATGTAATCGGAGTGTTGGTGTCCTGGCAAGATTTTTTGTATGCGCAAATCCTCAATTTCACCGAGAAGATTCCTATAGAGTTTGCCGTTCCTATGTCGTCTAGACATTATCTCATTAGCTCTATCTATTTGAACACAAAGGATAGCGGCAGCCATATCTGTTATACGATAATTATAACCAATACGGTAATGCGAATACCCTCCCGCTGGGTTTCGACCATGATTTTTAATGCTTTTTAATTTTTCATAAATAGTTTCATCATTACAGATAACTGCTCCACCTTCACCAGATACTAAATTTTTTGTTCCATAAAACGAAAAACATCCTAAATCTCCAAAATTCCCCATGTGTTTTCCATCGATCGTAGCATCGTGAGCTTGAGCACAATCTTCGATAATTTTAAGATCATAATCTTCAGCTATATCTTGTATTGCTTTCATATCACAAGGGTTACCAAAAATATGAACTGGCATTATAGCTTTTGTTTTGTTAGTAATTTTCTCTTCAAGTTTTTCAGGATCAATATTGTACGTTTCAGGATCAATGTCGGCAAAAATTGGTATTGCTCCATTGAAGAAAATAACATTTGAGGACGCAATAAATGTAAAAGGAGTTGTTATTACCTCATCCTTAGGACCTATATCTAAAGCTGTGATTGCCATATGTAATGAACATGTTCCGTTTACAGCTGTTACAACATGCTTTGCCCCAGTAAATTCTGAAAATTTTCCTTCAAAAGCTCGAGCAAATTTCCCTTCAGCTAAATAACGGCTTTTTACAACTTCAATAACTGCTTCTACTTCTTTTTCTCTAATATTAACATCTACAACAGGAATCATATTAACTATATTTGAGTTAAATTAAGTCCTTTTAAAATTTTTGTTTAAACAATGTGTTTATTTGAAAATATGACGAATTTTGTAAATTAAATTGCCGAAAGAAAGATGTCTAAGTGATTTATGAAGCTCGACTTCTCTAGTTTTAATATCGATAATAGCCCATTTACCTTCAACTAGTGCTCCTGGATTCAACAAAAGTTGATTGTTTTTGCACTCATAATTCTGTGATTCATGAACATGTCCAGCAAAAACATAATTATAATGCATTTTTGAAATATGCTCTCTAATAAGCTCACTCCCACAATGTGCGGATTGTTTTGGGATGTAATCTAAATTGGAATCTTTTGGAGGTTCATGGAACAAACCTAATAGGATGTGATTATCCTTCGTTTCAAGATCTTTAATTTTTATTTCCAATATTGAAAGATCTTCTCTGATGTCATCCTTCTTCTTTTCTCCTGGTGTTTTAAATGGCATTCTGTAATTTGCAGGTGAACAGAAACCATAACCTACTACAACCCAATTATCATATTCGACAACTGAATTACCAATATAGAAAATGGAATTTGACTTTTCATCCGCTAATAGTTTTAGATGTTCTCTAACTCCTTTAGTATCGCTATTTCCATGAGTAAGAAAAACAGGAATGTTCACTTCTAATAAGATCTCAAATATTTTTTCAGCAGTTTTTATTTGAAATTCTGTAAATTGATGAAGATATTGTCCATAAACCAGTTCAATATATTTTCCCCTTGAGATTCTTCCACTCTTAATAATGGACTTGAGAATCAAAGAATAGGATATTGTTCCCGCAATGTCTCCTGTAATAAAAAGAGCTTGGCACTTCATAATTTTTCTCTTTATTCTTTTTAAGTCACTCACACATCCGTGTAAGTCCCCAATTATGGCGAATTTCATTATTAATCACCGAGAAGTTTTTCTGACTCTTCTTCTGCTAATTGAATAAATTTTGTACTCTCTATGTTCTCAGAAATCCATTCAACTTCTTTATCATAAAATCTATCTTCTTCAAGGTGAGGAATGGTGTTCTGAATATGTGAGTATATTTTTTCTAATGATTTAGAAATAACTCTATCTCCTCTATACTCTAAAGCTTGATAAGCTGTATAAATTTCAATTGCTGTCATTTGAACAATATTTCTCACTATCTGGTAAGCTTTTTTACTTGCAGTGAGACCCATCGAAACATGATCTTCTTGATTAGCTGATACCGAAGCATTATCAATTGAAGCTGGAGATGCAAGAACTTTGTTTTCAGCAGAGATAGCTGCATCAGCATATTGTATCATCATTAATCCAGAGTTTAAACCAGGTTTTTTTATCAAGAAGGAGGGAAGTCCAGATATTGATGAATCTAATAGAATACTTACTCTTCTCTCAGAGATGTTCCCTAACTCAGTCATGGCTATACACAAATAATCCATAGCAAGCCCTATGGGTTCTCCATGAAAATTACCCCCAGAAGCTACAGTTGAAGTTTCTATGTCAACTAGAGGATTATCAGTTGTTGAATTGATTTCAGTTTCCACTAGATTCTTACAATGTTCTACTGCATCTAAAATAGCTCCATGAACTTGTGGAGAACATCTTATTGAGTAAGGATCTTGAATTCTCTTTGGTTGTTTAATGAGTAAATCGCTTCCCTTAAGAACATCAAGAATTGCTTTAGCAAATCTTATTTGCCCTTTATGAGGGCGTAGATTCATAATAAATGCTGAGAAGGCATTGATGTTACCTTCAAATGCTTCTAAAGTTAAACCAATTGAGATAACTGAATTTCTCAAAATATTTAAAGAATCAAAAACAGTGATTGCGGCAAAAGAAGTAAGTACATGAGTTCCGTTAATTAGAGATATTCCTTCCTTGGCATGTAATTCAATAGGAGGCAAATTAAGCTTTGAAAGAATTTCAGAACCTTTGAGTATCTCATTTTCTAATTTTGCTTCTCCTTCACCTATGAGAATTCTTGCTATATATGCAAGAGGTATAAGATCTCCGCTAGCTCCTAAAGAGCCTATACTAGGAACCAGTGGTATGACTTTCTTATTGATTAACTTCTTAAGCATTTCAGCTGTTTCAATTCGAATACCACTTCCTCCAGTACAAAAGGAATTAAGCTCTATAACCATAGCACCTAAGACGATTTCATCAGGGAGGTAAGGACCAAAACCAATGCTATGAGATTTAATAAGATTCTTTTGAAGTGTTTCTCTTTCAGATGGAGATATAACAGCATTGGAAAGTTTTCCAAAACCTGTCGAAACACCATAAATGATTTCATTCTCCTCAAGTTTCTCTTCAATAATTCTTCTTCCTTTTTCAATTTTTATTATGCCTTCCTCACTGATTTGGACTTTTTTTCCAAAACGTGTAATTTCAAGTAAATCATTAATAGTTAAGGAATCTCCATCTAAAACTGTAACTTCTTGGTGCATGACTATCTAATATTTCTTGAGGTTGTAATATTTATTCATTATGCTACCAACCATTAAGAAAACTCTGATGATAGCACAACTATTTTCTTTGGTTTATTCAGATACTTGGACAAATATTTTTAAACAGAGTCCTTAAAGATTTCTTAAAATCAAATTGAGGAATTAGAATATGACTTATGTGATTACTGGTTCAGGACTAACAATAGAAGACATTGTTAAAGTTGCACGTTATAACGAAAAAGTGGAATTACATCCAGATGCAATAGAAAGAATGAAAAAATGTCGAGCAATGCTGGAAGAGAAGATTGAAGCAAAAGAGATAATGTACGGCGTCAATACTGGGATAGGAGAATTCAGTGAAGTTGTTCTCACTGATGAGGAAGTTGGTTTATTTCAGAAGTATTTGATTTATAACCATGCTGCTGGTATTGGAGACCCCGCACCTTTAGAATATGTACGTGGTGCAATGTTGGGACGAATCAATGTTTTAGCTCATGGTAATTCTGGAAACAGACCTATTATTGCTGATACCCTTGTTGAAATGTTAAATAAGGATTTAACTCCTTTCGTCTGCCAGAAAGGCTCTGTTGGCGCATCTGGTGATTTAGCCCCAATGTCACAAATTGCTTTATTATTAATGGGTGAAGGAAAAGCCTATTACAAAGGGGAATTGCTTGATGGTAAAGAAGCTATGGATAAAGCAGGCATCAAAGTCCCTGGTCTAAAGGCAAGAGATGGATTAGCTGCGATTAATGGTTCTAACCTTCTTACTGCTATGAGTGCTATCTTTCTGTATGATGCTATGCGATTCATGAAACAAGCTGAAATCGCATGTGCTATGTCGATAGAAGCATTAATGGGAAATATGAAACCTTACACTCCAATGTTACATGAAATTCGTGGTTTCCCAGGAGCAGTACGATGCGCAAAATCGTTATCCCAACTTTTCAAAGGTGGAGATTTATACGAAGCAAGACTAAAGGTTAAAGTTCAAGATGCTTATTCTATGCGTTCTGCACCTCAAGTACTAGGAGCAGCACATGATGCCTTGGAATGGTGTCGAACTCAAGTTGAAATTGAATTAAATGGAGTAGGAGATAATCCAGTCTTCTTTCCAGATGAAAAAATTACATTAACAGGAGCCAATTTCCAAGGATCACCTGTCTGCTTGCCAATGGATATGGCTGGTGCAGCTATTACAATGGTTTGTGTAATGTCTGAACGTAGAATGAATAGATTAAACCATCCGGCTTTAAGTGTAGGATTACCTCCATTCTTATCAAAAGGAGCAGGTTTAATGTCAGGCTTAATGTTAAGCCAATATACTGCTGATATGCAAATAGTAGAGATGAGAATTTTATCCATGCCAGCGAGTATTCAATCTATCGCAGCAGCTGCAGATCAAGAAGATTTTGTATCCATGGGTATGAATACTGCTATTAAGAACTTCCAAATAATGGATAATGCATATGGAGTATTAGGCATTGAACTAATGGCAGCAGCTCAGGCATTAGACTTTAGAGAGTTCCAATTTGGTAAAGGTGTAACTAAAGCTAAAGAAGTTATTCGAAGACACGTTGAATTCTTAGATATAGACAGACCATTATATGATGATCATACAAATATGAAAGCTTTGGTCAAATCTTGCGAAATCCTTGAAGAAGTTGAAAAAGAAATTGGAAGCTTAGGTTAAATTTGGTATAGGTAATAAAATCAAATAGGAATGTGTTGAATTACTCATTTCTTCTACCTCTTTTTAGACAAGAATACTAAACTATAACTAGCTTTAATCGTTCAAACGATATTAGTATCAGCTATTATGTCGATTAATGAAAAATGGAACTAGTTTTTATTTCAAAGATTGAAGTAAACTTTAAAAACAATGTTTTAACCTAAATGTTGAGATTTATGCTTAACGCCAAAAAAGAAGGCATAATTATTTGTGATATTGCAGAATTATTCTTAGGACCTATTCATAAATATGAGCCTGTCTATGCCAATGAAAAGCCAGACGCTCTTGTAATAAAGGATGGAAAGATTGAATCTATTGGTGAAACTACAAGGATTTTTGCTGATTATTCTAGAAATGATTATGATATAATCAATTGTAATAGTAGAAAAATTGTATGCTCTGGTTTTGTTGATTCTCATACTCATCTTGTTTTTGCAGGAAATCGATCACATGAATTATCTATGAAAATTAAAGGCAAATCATATTTAGAAATAGCTAAAGCTGGTGGTGGTATAAACTATACAGTTAAAGAAACACGTAATGCTTCAGAGGAAGAACTTTCAAGACTTGCAATACAAAGGTTAGATCAAATGCTGTTGCATGGCACAACAACAATCGAGGCGAAAACTGGATATGGTTTGACTCCTGAATCAGAAATGAAATTACTAAAGGTGATCAATGAATTAAACAATAAACATCCCATCGATATTATTCCCACATTTTTGGGATGTCACATTAAACCGGAAGATTTCACTGGAAATAACTGGGATTATGTTGAACTAATGATACAACTCCTACCAGAGATTAAAAGATTAAATATGGCTAATTTTGTTGACATATGGGTAGATTATGGAGCTTTCAGTATTGAGGAATCGACAGCTTTTCTTACAGCTGCTAAAGAAAATGGTTTTGATTTACGTATTCACGCTGATGAAATGGAAAATGTTGGAGCTGCAATAATGGCAGCAAGCATGGGAGCTGTCTCAGCTGACCATTTGTTAAAAGCTGAAGCTATCTCAGCAAGTGCAATGGCAGATGCAGATGTTGTTGCTAATTTATTGCCTGGTACTCCTTTTGTATTAATGTCTAACAATTATGCTAACTTCCCTATGTTTAGAGATGCTGGAGTTACAGTTGCTTTATCAACTGATTTCAACCCTAATTGCTATATTCTAAACATGCAAACAGTAATAGCTCTAGGTAGCTTTATGATGAAAATGTTACCAAAAGAAGCGCTAAAAGCTGCTACTTATGGTGGTGCTAAATCTCTGAAAATCGAAAAAGAAGTTGGTTCGCTAGATCTTGGGATGAATGCTGATATTACTATTTTTGATGTCCCTTCTATTGATTCTCTCGTTTACCAATTTGACCGAAACCACGTAAGTGATGTTATTAAAGATGGTAACATAGTCGTGAAAAATAAAGAAATTGTGAAAAATACCAAATAAACTAAAGGTATTTTTCTAATATATGTTTTTTCAAATATAAAAAGCTAAAATAACTGAGATTGTGAGCAGTATTATAAAGGAAATCATGTGGAAAATTGTAAGAGCTAAAGCTGGTATCAATTTGATCGGTTTATTGTAATTTCTGAATAGAATAATAACAGCTTTAATTATTAATGGTGTTACAATTAGTGTCAAAAGACTCAATAACGGCAAAACACCTTTAGCGATCAAAACGACAAGTGAGATGTAAACCCCCAATATAATTAGTAAATAGACGTATCTAGAAACACTTCTACCCATTAAAACTACCCAATTATTTTTACCAACTTCTTTATCTGCTTCATAATCTGGAAATTGATTGATATGTAAAATAGAAACCACAAGTAATCCTATAGGAATAGAAACATAAACTGATATCCATGAAAAATCTGATGTTTGAACATAAAATGACCCGATAACTAGCAATGGTCCGAAGCCAATAAACAAAAATATTTCTCCTACCCCTCGATAAGCGAATTTTACTGGCCCAACTACATAAAAGAAAGCGATGATTACACCAGCTATTCCAATATACAAAATAATATTGTTATTTAAGCTGAAATTTAAGTATAATCCAATTCCACTACCAATTATTAAGAAAACTATTCCACTAATGAAAACTTGAGATCTAGAAAAAAGACCACCTTGAATTGTCCCTCTTCCTCCTGAGAATGGTGTAACATATCGATTAATGGAATCTGTTTCTACATCAAAGGCATCATTAATTAAATTAGTACCTGCATGGATACACGTGATACCTAATAATGTTAGGACAAAAAATAACCAGTTAAAGCTTCCTGAGAAATATAACGCAAACATAGAACCAAAAATAACTGGTAATGCAGAAGCAACAAGAAATTGAGCTGCTGTGGCTTTTAACCATAGTTTAATACTAGATTTGAAAGTAATTGATAGTTCTTTTAAGAAAGAAGGCTGATTCTCAGGAAAAACTTGAGTGTAATTATCTTTGGGATAGGATATTTCCGTAGGTGATATTTCAACAATCTTAATACTAGAGCTGGTTTGAAGCGAAATATCCTCTTTTTTTGATAAGTCTTCTATAATTTCACTTTTGATTTTATCTTTTTTAACTATACTAGAATAAGCTTTAATGTTAATAATATCATCATTTGCCCCTATAGAGACAAGCGTTTTTGGATTGAAAAGAATTTGTTGAACAAGTTTAGATTTTTCATTTTCAGCTACATATAATTTTATCCCATCAGATACATAATTACACGTTTGGAGATTTTGATTATTATGACAACAAGAAATAATTCTTAACTTATTGTTATCAAAAACAATTTTTTTTATTAAACCATGCATTAAATAATATTTAAAAAAATCTCTTTAAAACCATTCGTTTGATAATTTTTGCTTTTTAGTAAGATGTAATTTTGCAACTACCACATGAGGGGCAGAATGAATATTTCTTTGTGAACTTTCCACCACAACTTATGCAGAACGAAATAGATTTTATTTCGTTTTCTTCAGTTTTATTCTTGGTTTGAGCTTCATTTTCTTGTTTTGACATCAAATAAGACGTAAAGGTGTAATCTAAAGCGGAATCTTCTTTCAGCATTTTTGTGGAAGTATTAAGAGCATTTCTATAGTTTTGTTCAGTTGAAATATAATTTGTTGCTTGACTACCAAAAATAAGTATAAGAGACATTATTATGATCCCTATTTGCCACCACTCTACAACGCTGGTTTTTTTAAGGATTAATAGAGTAATGACTGATACAATAGTTAGTATGAATGTAAAGAAAAGTTTTTTTCTTTTTGATGAATATTGTGATTTCAGTGAATCAATAGTAGTCATATAACATAATAGTGCTTAGACACTTATGACCTTTCTCCAAATGGTGATTTAGATTAAGTTATAAAAATAAGAAAAGAAAAGGGAAAAAAGAAAAAATTACATCATTCCGGGCATACCGCCCATTCCACCTGGCATTCCACCTGGCATACCGCCCATTCCACCTGGGGGCATAGCTGGTCTTTCAGATTTTGAAACTATGACATCATCAATACGAAGAATTAGTACTGCTGACTCAGAAGCAGATTTAATAGCTTGAATAATAACTCTTGCAGGTTCAAGAATTCCATCTTCAAAAGCATCAACGATTACATCCTGTTTGAAAATGTTGAGTGAAGCTGAGATTTTACCTTCAGCGTGAGCTGCTTTAAGTTTGTTAATAATATCAAGCGGATCAATACCTCCGTTTTCAGCTATAGTAGAAGGAATGACTTCTAAAGCATCAGCAAATGCTTTGACTGCTAATTGTTTTTTGTCTTTGAATGTCTCTGAATAGTCACCTATTTTCAAAGCAAGTTCTGTAAAAATTGCTCCACCACCAGGTAAATAGGTCTTATCTTCAACAACATTTCTAACGACGCATAAAGCATCATGTAGTGCTCTTTCAGCTTCATCAGTTACATATTTACTAGCACCATATAGAATGATGGAAACTGCTTTAGGATTCTTACATTCTTTAATGAAGACATGTTCATCATCACCAATCTTTTTCTCCACAACAATCCCAGCATATCCTAAATCTTCTTTTGTTGCATCATTCAAACTTGTAATGCTTTTGCCACCTGTAGCTCTTGCAATCTTTTCCATATCTGATTTCTTAACTCGACGAACAGCGAGTATATTTTCTTTAGACATGAAATATTGTGCCATATCATCAATACCTTTCTGGCAGACAACCACGTTTGCTCCTAATGCTACAACTTTTTCAACCATTTCTCTTAACATATTTTCTTCATTATCAAGGAATGATTGCATTGCGAGTGGATCAGAAATACGTATTTCTTTATCAAATTCACCTTTACTAATCTCAATATTTTGGTTTAGAAGCAAAATTTTAGCATCGGTAACTTTCTTTGGCATTCCTGAATGAGTAACTTCCTTATCAACAATAACTCCTTCAATAAACTCAGAATCAACAAGACTTTTACCTTGTTTTTGAAGGATTTTAATGTTATCAAGATCAACTGTATAATTTCCATCTTCAACGTCTGAAACATTCTCTACAGACTTAACTGCAATAGATGCTATATGTTCCTTAGCTGAATGAACAGCTTTACTATGGAGAGCGGTCTCGGCGATTTTAAATAAAAGATTGTTTTCTTCGCCAAATGGTTCAAGCTTTTGAGAGAATTCAGCAATAAGCTCTTGAGCTTTTTTAGCTGCAGCTTTGTAACCTTCAACAATTAGAGATGGATGAATCTTCTTATCAATAAGATCACCACCAAGTTTGAGAAGTTCACCAGCAATAATGACGCTGGAAGTGGTACCGTCCCCTGTTTCTTGATCTTGAGCTTTGGCTACTTGAACAATCATTTTAGCGGCTGGATGTTGAACATCAATCTCGTCGAGAATTGTAGCACCGTCATTGCTTATCAGTATATCTCCCAAACCATCTACCAACATCTTATCCATTCCTTTCGGTCCTAGAGTTGATTTTATTGTTTCCGCTACAATACTTGCTGCCATAATATTGTTCTTTTGTGCATCTTTTCCTTTACTACGTTGTGTACCTTCTTTTAAAATAAGAACTGGTATTTGCCCTTGTCCTATCATTTTTAATCCCTTAAATAATTGATTTATAGTTCATTCTGTCAAAGCTCGATATATAAAACTTACGATTTTTCTTATTTTCGACTAAATAGCTTTTAGGTTCTTTATAGAATCAATCTGGCACAGTTAAAATAGCTTCAAGTCTTCAAGTATCAAGAAAAGTTTTTATTCCTCACACTCATCTATCATTCGAGCATGACTAAGAAAAGATCAAAATTTGATAAAATTACTTGGATAATAACAGAACTAGTACTTGGTTTGGTTGCTTTAGTTTATGGTCTTTATGGAGTGATAGGTGCTCATGATCCACAAGTGTTGTACATTATTCTAGCATCAGTAGGTTGTGTGCTTACTCTATTTGCAGTAGTACAGATAGTGATAACGCGAAGACGTAAAAAACAAGATAAGATTATTCATCACTGTCCAAAATGCGGGAAGAAAGTTGAAAAAGCAGACGAATTTTGCCGTAAATGTGGCGAAAAAGTAGAATAAGAGAAAAAGGAGTATTTCTCAATTCAATAATTATTTACTTCACTTAATTTCAATTAAGAAAATACATTTCAAATCAAGTTATGAAAAGGTTTTTAGGAAGAATATGAATCGTTAAATCATTGTAGGGATAGAAATGGATTCATTTGATGAACCAACACAAGACATAACAGAGAAAATACGTTTGCTATTCTTCACTTCTCATTCTTGTACTTGGTGTCCAGAGGTTGAGCGTGTTATTGAGCAAGTTGCAGGAACATCAATGCAAGATATGCTTCATGTAAGTAAAATTTATGTTGACGAAGATCTTGAAATAGCCAATAAGTACAATATTTTGTCTGTTCCTGTTGTAATGATGAATGAGGAAATAATAGCCCAAGGTATGATAACAGAAGATGTAATTCGTGAAAAGCTTTGGTCGCAAATATTGCCGAACATTATTAATCGAGAGCGTGATACATTACGTAAAGAAAGCATGGTAATCCTTACTACGAACACAATTAGCAGTATAATTTCTCAGGAATTAGTACGTAAAAATATTGGGGATTATACTCACATTAGTGTTTATCAGCAAGTGATGATGTCCTTATTGGCTCTAGACCCACTGATACCCCAACTTCTTTATCAGAGCGGTCGAGAGTTAGGAATTTATGGAGCTTCACCCTATTATCTCACAGTTTTAAATCCCAAAGTTGGTGCTGTTACTCCTGAGGAACGCTTTCAAGAAGCACTAGTTGCTTTAGCTAAACTGTATACTGATAACGATATTGTTCCTCTTTACCAAGCAACTCATTGTGATATTGCAAACATTGATGGATATAATGCCACTCTACGTATCATAGATTTAGTTAATAGTGCAGGTGCTATTGATATTGGAGAAACTTTATGTCATTTTACAGCTGGTGAAATTGCTGGAACTATTGAAGCAATGATAGGTTCAGCAGCTACTGTTGTTGAAACAAAATGTAAAGGACTAGGTGATACATACTGTGAATTTGATATTGAAGTGTTTCCAGGAAAAGAGCCTGGTAAGGCACCATATAAAATACATGAGTTGAAAGAAGACGAGAAGAAGATAAAATTTCTAGGAGATCTTACAAAAGAAGAAGCTCGGAGGCAATTATTCTATGAGTTTATACATGAAACTACTCAACATGGTTACAATTCTCTACTAATGAAAAATGTTTTGCGACCTAGTGGGAAAGAATTCGTGCATATTAGTTTACTTCAACAGCAAATAATGAGTCTGAAATTTAGAGATAAATTCTGTGGTGCTTTATTGTATTCTGCTGGTAGAGAACTGGGTGTCATTGGTCCAGCCAAGAATATCATCTATGATTTGGTTGTAAATGAAAATTTGCCTGTTGCTTCATTGAAAAAAGCTACTGAAATTCTTTACAAATATCTTACTCATCCTACTAATTATTTAACGAGAGGGTACTCATTTGTGGAAATAGTAGATGGTGAAGATGAGGACGAGATGTTTATAAGAATTCACGAATGCGCTTATGCGTCTGGTGCCAATCTCACAGAAACAAATCTAAATGAAACACTATGTGATTTTCAAGCTGGTTACATTGCAGGGCGATTGGCATTAATATTAAAAGATCCTCCAATTGTAACAGAAACAAAATGTCATGGAACTGGGCACAATTTCTGTGAATTTAAAATTGAAAAAGGCTATTCTTTTGATGAAAATGATGAATAAGAAGTAATAGGCTTTATTTGGTTACTTTTCATTATTTTTTATCCATTCTTATGCAAAAATTGTAATAGTTTATGTTAAAAGAAAAACACATCATCAAAAAAGTTATAAAAAAACGTTTTTGTATGTTCCAAGAAGTGAGTTAACACCATAGGCTGATAAGTATGAGTACAAGAATAAGAATATGGAGTAAAGAAGCAGCAGTACCTAGCGTTATTGCACTTTTTTCGATTTCAATTTTCGCTCAAATACCACATATATACTTCTTAAGTGAGGTTGTAGAATTAAATAAAGAAGGTTTTTTACCACTATTAATCGCTTTTCCGATATTTGCTGCTTTAGTTCTTAGTGCAGTAGCTTTGCTTATTTCAGAACATCTTCTGGGTAAAGTTCGTAGTGAAAAAGATAGAAAAGTTTTTCGTTACCTATTAAGAGGGGCTTTAATTAGTATTGCCCTCTATTATGTGATTCAATTCTTTATTGTGTTCTTTCTCTTTCAAGTTATAGAACCGATACGCGACGCTATGCCTAATCTAGTTGTCGATGCTGTTACATTAAAAGAAATAGTTGGGATGGTACTCCTTTTGATAGCTGCATTCTTCATTAATCCACCTGTTGATTTTCAAAAAGGCAAGAAGAAGTAAGTAATAGAACTTGTAGCATATACAATATCCCCTCTTTTTATCGAAAAAACTAATAAAAAATAAAAGAAAAGAAAAAAAGAGTTTAGTGATGGTCTTCTGGCCATTTTGGTGGCCATTCTCCTTTAGTTTTAAGATTTTTAATCATCTTGTAACTTAGGATTAAATTCTTGACAGCCCAAGAATCGTCTAATCTACCAACAGATGTCCAGTAAGGAGCATCATGTGCATAGTCAGGGTTGTCTCGTGCTTTATCGATTTCTTCTTTGAGGACTTGAACAAAATCATCGATACTTTCTTTATTTTCATTTTCAGTAGGTTCGATCATTAAAGCCTCATGTACAATAAGTGGAAATAGCACGGTTGGAGCATGTTTTCCTCTGCTGATCAACATTTTAGCTATATCCATAGCCCCAACACCAATTTGGTGTTTTAGTGGTGATGCGTCAATAACACATTCGTGTTTTCTTGGAAGATCTCTGTTGAATCTAAGTCTTAAACCATCAATAGCTTCAACTTTTCTCATAACATAATTAGCAACCAAAACTGCTTGTTCAGAAGTATGGATTAGACCTTTAGCACCAAGAGCACAAATATATGCATAACCTCGAAGAGCGATACCAATATTGCCATAGTAACCATGAACTTTGCCAATAGTTTTTGGTAAATCGTAGTTTAAACAATAAACATCCTTTTCTTCATCATACTCAACTGTTGGTACAGGTAAGAAATCCTTTAACCTCTCAGAACAACAAACTGGACCAGATCCTGGACCACCACCACCATGTGGGGTTGCAAATGTTTTATGTAAGTTATAATGCAAAACATCAAATCCCATTTCACCAGGTTTAATTTTTCCAACAATTGCGTTGAAATTAGCACCGTCATAGTAGAGTAAACCACCAGCTTCGTGAACTATTTCAGCAATATCACAAATTTCAGATTCAAAAATTCCAAGCGTATTTGGATTTGTAATCATAAACCCTGCTGTCTTTTCTGAAACTGCTGCACGAAGAGCATCAAGATCGACTTGACCATTTTCATTTGATTTAATCTCAATAATCTTGTAGCCGTTCATCACAGTACTTGCTGGATTCGTTCCGTGACTTGAATCTGGTGTTACAATTTCGTCTCTGTCAAGATCTCCTCGGTCTTCGTGATAAGCTCTAATCAAGAATAATCCTGTGTACTCACCAGCTGCTCCTGCTGGAGGTTGAAGAGAACAATAAGGTAATCCTGCTAAATCAGTAAGGGATTGTTGTAACTTATACA
>BPTO01000010.1 GCA_023705985.1 Candidatus Heimdallarchaeota archaeon
AATTGAAGGAACCAAAGAAAGAGTTGAAAAAGAAGATTAAAGAAGAAATCAAGGAAGAAGCTGCTAAAGGACCACTAAAAGCTGATGAAGAAATAACAGAAGAAGATGAGGAATTGACGAAACATTCAGATTTCGAATAAAATCAATTATAATAATTTAATACTAGAATAATCTTGTCTCAAAAAATGGGAAATATGTGCTTTAAACACTGAAAAAGGCAGTGATCATCATGATCACAAGAGACTATGCAATATTTACGTTAATAGAGGTTGTAAAATCAGATGGTACTAAATGTATGGATTCCACGTATTATTATCATTATAATCGTACTAGTAACCATCCTATTACTAATTAAGGAGGGAATTGATTCTACAAAAATTACCGTTACAGGTGCAATAGTAGTTACATTAGTCTATCTAATATTTATGGATTGGGAGGAGGGTTTTACCGAAAACTTAGCATATGAAGAAGTACCTCACAATTTTCTGGAAGCCTTAGCAAAAACAGTTAATGTTGAAGCGATAATAATAATATTTTCTATAGGTATAATAGTAGCTATAACTAAAGGGGCAGGCTTTTTTGACTTTGTATCACTATATATTGTTAAACTAACTAAAGGTGATCCGAGAAAATTATTATTAGCAATAGGTGGACTAACATTCTTTGTAAGTATGTTCTTTGATAATTTAAGTGCAATTATTTTATTAGGGTCATTAACAGTCGTCATTTGTAAGCAGCTGGAACTTAATCCTGAACCATATGTGATGTTTGTAGGTATCAATACAATTATTGGTGGATTGCCTACCCCCGTCTCTTCAATACCGAATATTATCTTCTTTAACTTATATCCGGAGGAAGGAATGAACTTCATCAAATTTACGTTATATATGTTCCCAATCGCAATTATTTTCTTTGTGGTTGCTTCAGCATTTTTCTTCCTTGTTTATAAAAAGCAAATAATGATCAAAGTTCCAGAAGAGAAAAAAGAACAACTAGGAAGAATAAATCCCTGGTCTGGGATAGAAGATAGAAAAAACATCTGGAAATCAATAATTCTACTGGGATTTCTGTTTGTAGGATTTATTCTTACAAGTATCCCAGGTAATCCTATAGATGTAGCGCTAATGGCCCTAATATCAGCAATTTTTGGCCTTTTTCTGTTCAGAACAGAGTTAAGACGTTATTTGGAGGACGGTGTCGAGTGGGAGATGATTATTTTCGCGATAGCTCTTTTCGTCTTAATGGGAGTTCTAACAGCTGCAGGAGCCTTAGCACCATTAACTGATATGCTTATTAACGTAATAGGTAATGAGGTAACACTAAGTGGATATATATTAGTTGCAATAATAATCGGTGTTGTTGGATTACCTATAGCAGGATTTTTGAATAGTTTTTCAGCTGCTCTCATATTCTCCTATATCTTTAAGGCATTACCTGCGGGATTATTATCAGGTTTATGGTTCGGCTTTGTGCTTTCTGGTAATGTTGGGGGAGCACTAACACCCCTTGGATCAATAACTATTCTAATGTCACTAGAGATACTAAATAGGGAAGGATATCCTATGTCTTTTCTCAAATATGTAAAAAAGATGCTCCCTTTAACATTAACTCTTGGAGTATTAAGTATAACCTATTCAATCATCCTAATTGCTTTACAATCGCTTTAGGTTTGTAGGAGATTAGCATTTCTCTGTCAAGAATAGACATAACAGCTTTAACAAATGCAGCTGAAAATAAAAGATTCTAGATATTCTAAATTCATTGGCTGTCTGAAAAGATAAAAACTAAAGCAACATACCTTTTTCTTTCATTTTTCTAGCTTGATTGTAAGTCTTTTCTTTGTCCTCATCAAGGTCAACAGACGGCTTTATAAGGGAATCTTTTTTGTTCAGTAGAGAAAACCTTTTGTTTGTTTTTGAAACGATTTTTCTATGCATTGGGAAAAAGAACGAGATATCGTGCAGAGAACAGATATTCCAATCACTCAAAAAAGTATATCAAAGGATTTACGAGAAACTGGACTAGGTATAGGAGATACTGTCATAGTACATAGTTCTATGAGTAAGATTGGATGGGTAGTTGGAGGTCCTGTATCTGTTGTTAATGCTCTAATGGATGTTCTTACAACTAAAGGAACATTAGTTATGCCTACTTTTTCAACAGATAATACTGAACCAAAAAATTGGGAGACTCCTCCTGTTCCTGAAAGCTGGTGGCTCACAATAAGAGAGAATATGCCAGCTTATCAAGAAGAAATTAGTCCAACTCGAGGAATGGGAAGAGTTCCTGAAACATTTCGAAACTATCCTATTGTTAAACGATCACCTCATCCTCAGTGTTCTTTTACAGCTTGGGGGAAAGACAAAGAACTTATATGTACATCTCATCCGTTAATTCCAGTATTTGGGGAGAATTCTCCTTTAGAACGATTATATCATCTAAAAGCAAAAATTTTACTTCTTGGAGTAGATCATGTTAATAATACTTCACTTCATTATTCTGAATGGAAAGCAAACCTACCCAACCACCCTTATGAAGATCAAGGAGCTTCAGTAATGAAGAATGGAAAACAGACTTGGGAAGCATGGAAAGATATTAAATATTCTGATGAAGATTTTAATGAAGTAGGGAAAGAATTTGATAAAACTTATGATATACCAACTTTCTTCGTTGGTCAAGCAAAAACTAAAATGCTTTCTATGCAAGAGTTAGTCGATTTTACAATCCCTTGGTTTCAGAAAAATCGTAAATATTAAGATTAGAAGTAAGTAATATTTACTGATTCAGAATACTTTTATCCTCAGAGGGCCAATTTTTAGGTGCTTTTCCTCCGTTTTTTAAATCTAAAAGCATAATTCTATACAATATTCAAGAAAATTTTAAATTGAAAAAATATAGATATTAAGCTGAAAAAAGCTAGTTTTTCTCTTGCCACTTCCTGGCATCACCATGATCCATTTCCCTGTCTTCAGCAATTTTTGGATATTTCCCTTGGAGTGCTTCATCTTTTGAAAGCCAATACATTGATTTATGCTCTTTGTTATACAGAATATTGATTGCATGTGGAATTATTTTTGTGGTCAAAGTTTTCCCAATAGAGTCAGGAATATAGACTTCACCATCAAATTGAAAGGGGATTGGTTCTTCTACTTCCAGTTTAACTTTTTTTGCTCTAGTAAATATTGTCCCCTTCATTGTTTTATGTTTACCATGTGTAATTCTTTTTATTGCTATTAGTGTTTGCAATTTAGTTACTTTTTGTGTAATAAAAACGTTGAAATCATCAGCTTGAGGATGCGCATCAACACAACAAAGCATTCCTCCCCCATTAGCTTTTCCTGTTCCAATTGTTACCATCATCAACTTAATGTCAATTGGTTCATTATCATCAAGAGTAATTTTAGCTTTTTTCTGTTTTACTGTAAAGAGTTTCTTTACTGCTAGATAAGTGTATTTTCTTGGCCCTTTAATAAATGATCCTTCACCTTGGTTTGCAGCATGACCAACAAGTGAAGAAATCCCTGTGTCTAGAACGTTATTGAAGTACTTACTAAAAACAGTATCTTCAACAGTAAATTTTCCCACAGAAGCTGGAGAAACCTCAGTTTTCTCAAACAATGTTCTTACTGCATTTTTCGGATTCCAAGGGAGTCCTAAGACAGTATTATAATCGTTTCCTGTTCCAAAAGGTAAAACTCCAAAAGCTACATGCTTTCTTTTGTCTTCAGATACACTCATTAATCCGTTGATTACTTCGTTAACAACACCATCTCCACTTACTACTATTATTCTATCAAACCCTTCATTAACAGCTTCTTTTGCAAAATTTTCTCCTTGAAACGGTTCAGTTGTATATTCTACACTATAATCAGTAGTATATTCCTTAATCATAGGTTCAGCTACTTGCCAACGGTTAATACATTCACCTAAACCACTTTTGGGATTAACAATAAATTTCCACTTCAAGGTCATTGTGAAGAATAAGTCCGTTTTTTTAAAAACTTGTTCCCTTTTTCACAATATTTTTATCATATAGCTTGAATTTATCAATGTGGTCATTACTTCAGAAGAGGAATTTCAAAAATTCTTGAATGAGTTTTCTTTCTCTAAATTTTACAACTTAGGAAAAACGGAGAAACACAAACAAACGTCTGTAATGGCTTTTAAGATTGGTAATATTGAATATTTGAAATATTGGAACGAATACTGGACTTCAAAACAAAGACAATCATCTTCAATACACGAGATTTCGTATCGTGCTTGTTTCAAAGCTCAATTACCCCGTTTTTTTATTAATCTTCTTACGGAAAAAGAGGATACAGTATATGACCCTTTTGCAGGTAGAGGAACAACAGGGTTGGAAGCAGGTTCTCTAGGTAGGAGAGTAATTCTTAATGATGTTAACCCTCTGAGTATAGCATTATATTACCCAAGATTTTTCATTCTAGAAGTCGAGGAAATAATGAACAGGCTAGATTTACTTACTTATGATAACACCTTAACAGCTGATATTGACTTGTCCATGTTTTTCCACAAACAAACAGAGAATGAAATTGTTACGCTTAAACACTATCTGAATAAAAGACAATCTAATAATGAGGAAGATATTATTGATAAATGGATAAGAATGGTAGCTACAAATCGTTTAACGGGGCATTCTAAAGGTTTTTTCTCTGTTTATACTCTCCCACCCAATCAAGCTGTCACACCTAATCGTCAAAAAGAAATCAATAGAAAACGTAAGCAAATTCCAGATTATAGAGATATTAAATCTAGAATAATAAAGAAAACAAAAAGTCTTATTAGAAATGTTTCAGAAGAAGAAAGAAACAATCTTCTTAGAGCAGGAGACACAGGTTTGTTTTTTACTGAAAAGGCTCAAAATACTACAGAAATCAAGAAAGAATCAGTACAATTGACAGTTACATCACCTCCATTTCTAGATGTTGTTCAATATTCAACGGATAATTGGTTACGTTGTTGGTTTAATGACATCGATGATAGCGAAGTTTCAAAAAGAATGACTGTTACTAAAAGTCTAGATGAATGGAAAATTGTTATGAAAGGGGTTTTTAAAGAACTTTACAGAATAACAAAACATGGGGGATGGGTGGCTTTCGAAGTAGGAGAAGTAAAAAAGGGTACAATAAAACTAGAAGAACATGTTGTGCCTTTGGGTTTAGATGCGGGATTCAATTGTATGGGGATTCTCATCAACATGCAAAAATTCACTAAGACAGCAAATATTTGGGGGATAAAAAGCAACATCAAAGGGACAAATACAAATAGAGTTGTTATCTTCAGAAAGAAATAAAGAAAAAGTTATATAACAAATTACCAATTCCGATGTATGGGAAAGAAGTTAACAACATTCCTAATAATATTCTTCCTTCTCCTAGCTGTTGCAGGCGTTATAGGAGTAGATGTATATTTAAGCTATAAGACAATCAATGAAAACGCAGATCAATTCACAGTATCAGCACCTCTTTTTGATGTTGGAGCTGATAATAAAACGATAGATGTTACAACAGAAATTACTACACCCAAGCTAGGTTTTCTACCAAAGTCTGTAAAACTCAATATTACCATCTTAAATGGCACAGAGATTTTAAATGCATTTGAGGAAGAAATCAAATTTGGTGTAACCTCAGAGCTTAATTTCACTTTGATTTTCGATGACCAAGTAGCTGAAAAGATAGCTTTAGGTCAGACTATTACTTTGACTATAAGGATAGTTGCTACTCCAGTCTTTCTAGGTATAACACTGAAATTCATTGCTTTAGATCTAGACGACCAAGTAATTAACATTCATCTATAAACCTTCTTTTTTTATTGTAGGGTTGGAGATAGAAGTAGATCTATTTGAAATAAAATATACCTATAATACTTGTGTTTTAAGTTTTTATACAACTAATTTTAATATTATTTGTGCGTCCAGACTTTGGAATTGTAGTAGATTCAACCTCAGATTTTCCTCAGAAATTATTGAATGAACTAGACATTAAAATGGTTAATGCCTTCATAATAATAGAAGACACCGAATATGAGGATAGGGTAAATATAACTCGTATCCAGCTACTAGAAGCATTAAATAATCCAAAACTAAGGATAACAACATCACAACCTTCACCTAAACAGTTTCTTCAAGTTTTTCAGGAATTATTGACTAGATATAAAAAAGTTCTATACATTGGACTTAGCAGCAAACTATCAGGAACATTTCAAAACGCTGTTATTGCAGCTAACAAACTAAGCAAGGAAAAAGTCTACTGTTATGACACTTTGAGCTTGTCTTATGGAAACACTGTATATGCATATCATGCAGCTATTAGACGAAAAGATGGTGTTTCCTTAGAAACAGTTCTCAAAGAGTTAGATCAAATTCAAATGAGTATCAGTCTATATATTACCGTTGGTGACTTAGAATATATGCGAAGGGGTGGTAGAATAGGTAGAGCTAGAGGAATTCTAGGAAAATTACTTCATATAAAACCGGTTCTAACAATAAAAGAAGGAGAACTAGAGGTTTTCAAAACTTCTCGAGGAATAGAATCAGCTCGTCAAATAATTTTTAAGAATGTTATCAACGATGCTAGAAAGTTCAAAAATTTCATTTTTTTGTCAACTTGTGGAATTGATGATGATGATTTCAATTCCTTTGTTGAAAAAATCACAAAAAACATAAAACCACTTAAAAGAATTTCAGGACCATTAGGACCAATTGTTTTATGTCATGTTGGTCCTATAGCAGATGCTGTAGTTCTTGCAAAAATCCCGAAAAAATCCGTGAAATCATATTTACAAGAAAAGAAACCACTTTGATTTTATGATTCAATCTTAAGTTTTGAATGAAAATTTATAAGAAACTGGAAATTAGCTCTATCTGTGTCAAATTCTTTTGCAATTGTAACAGACTCTGGAGCAGATTTCTCTCCAGAATACCAAAAAGAGATAGATTTGTATTTAATTCCAACTAGGATTATGCTAGGAGACGTAGAATACATAGATAAGGAAAACATCACTCGTGATGATATAATTAAAGCACTAACAACTACAAAAGTAAAAGTTTCAACTTCTGTTGCTTCTCAACCAGATTTTCATCGGATTTTCACTGAAGCTTTAGAAAAATATGGAAAAGTAATTTTTATTAGTATTAGTTCGTTACTTTCAGGAACAGTACAACAAGGAATATTAACATCGAGAAAAATTGATAGAGAGAATATAGTGTGTATAGATACGAAAAGCGTATCCTATGGGATGACTTTGCTTATAGAACACGCATCTTTACGTAGAAAACAGGGAATTCCTTTTGAAAAAGTTGTTGAAGAGTTGAAATTAATGTTATCATCTCTGAAGCTATATTTTACTGTTGAGACTCTGGAATTCCTAATAAGAGGAGGAAGAATTGGAAGAGCAAAAGGTATATTAGGAAAATTGCTGGGGCTTAAACCTGTTTTAGCTATCAATGGTTCTGAAGGTGTGATTTATCCTTTCGCTACAGCAAAGTCTGCTGAAGAAGGTTGGAAAATGATGTATGAGGATTTGAAAAAATATGCTAAGGAATACAAACATTTCCACATAGTAGCAATATATGGTATCGAAAATCAGGATTTCAAGGATTTTGCTTTTAAAATTAAGGAAGAACTTAATCCTACAAAATTCACTTATGACAAGATTGGTGCTACTATCATTTGCCATGTAGGTCCCTATTTACAATGTTTAGGTATTGTTAAGATCCCTGAAGAAACACTGGAAAGTTACAAATAAGAAAAAATTAGAGGGAAAGAATGATGAACGGTTTCAACTTTTATAAAATCTAGGATCTACTTTTTTTCTTTTTTCTGCACCTTCAAGATTTTTCATTGCTTGGTTTTTTGCTTGCTCTAAAGATTTATTAGAATGATCTTTCCACCTTAAATGCGTTTTTGCGCTCTCTCCGCAATAAGGACAGAACAAATTATCCAGCATCTTTAACAATTGATTATGAGCTAGAAGATTTCTTTTATGACGACTTCTTTCTTGATTAATGGGTTTTGTTAAAACAGCTGCTTGTTCTTTCTTATCTACCTTAATTACCTTTTTTAAGGTATCAATTTCATTCGTTGGAACGTCTATACTATATCCTAACTCTTTATCACCAACAATTTCAACAGGAACTCCTTTGGTTAGTAAAGCTTCTCGTTCTGCTTTTGGAACTTTTTTAATCTGTGAAACAAATTTACTTGCTGTATCTTTACTCATATCTGCATCTACGATTTTAGAATAAGCTTGTATCTGTAAATCAATATCACTTATTGTTGAAAGCCTAGATAAGATTCTCTCCGGAATTCTTTCTTCATCAGATTTACTTAACTCTTCATTAATAATTTCAGGGCTAACAGAAATGGATTCAAGCCAAAGTCTTATTGTATTAGATTTAACATGAATTTTAGAACAAATTTCATCTATTTTTTCTTCAGTTGGAACAAGAGATAAATCCTTTGATTTCTTCCTTTCGATGCTGTTAATAATATTAGCTAAACTTTTAGGGGCTAAAACTATTCCAGAACTTCGAAATATTTCTAGAACACCTCTTCCCTTTTCAATCATAAAGAGATCTTTTCGATGAATATTTTCAATTAATGATTCAATTCTTTGTCTACTATCATCAATATCTTTTACTATTGCATAGATGTTTTTTAATCCTGCAAACTGAGCAGCTCTCCATCTTCTTTCTCCTGCAATTATTTGATAAGAGTCATCACCAGTAACTCTAACTAGAATTGGATTTAGTAAATCGAACTCTTTTATTGAACCTGCTAGCTCTTCTAAAGCATCTTTATCAAACCTTTCACGTGGTTGAAAAGGGCTTGGTGTTATATTCTTAACAGGTATTACTTCTATTTCCATTTTTTAACCTCTTTCCTTAATTAATTCCAAAGCAATAAGTTTCCAAGGAACTTGAGTTATTTCCCAGTTATCTTCTGAAGTATTAATAGATAATAGCTTTGTTGCATCACCATCACCATTTTTAACGACAACTTTCATTTGATCTATTGCTTCAGTTTTACTTGTAAATATCCATTTATCATTCCCTGCATCTAAAACGTAAAAACTATCAGTATCCATCTTCATTATTTCACCTTTACCGTCATTTTCCGGTGTTTTATGGTCTTTCACTAGTTATTGTTGGTTTTGTGGTTAAAAAGTAATTGTATTACTCTTATTGATTCGATAATCTCATAATTATTGTCGGAATATAATCTTTTTGTTCTAATAGAAGTTCTACAAGGAAAAAAAACAGAAAAAAAGAGGATTTTCCAATTTTGAAACATATATTTATCGGTTTTTCTTTCTCCACGAAACTATAGCAATAGCTGAAATCAGGAGTATGGAAAATGATAAAGAAGATATATTTTCAGATACTGTTTGTCCCCATCCAGATAATGTTGCCCATAACCGCCAAATAGCATAAGCTTTCAAATTACCGTTCAAAGCTTCAGTATGTGAAGGATCACAATCGTACCAATCAACATCTTCAGTATGGCTAGCTTGCCAATCAAGAGCCCAGTTACCAGAATCAGCTCCATCATTCCAATCACAGTTGTCAGTGACATATTTATCACCAAAGTAGGTTCCATCAGGATCATAACTCTCTATATCAGCAAAATCGAAGAGAATCTTATTGTTGGCTAAACAATAATCTCGAATTTGCTCATTTCTTAGATGTAAATTGCCTTCTAATCCACTTCCATCAACGTGACCAGTCATGTAAATGAACATAACATTAGGATAATCAAGTTCAAGCTGATTCATAGGATTAAGATAATCATCAAGCATTGTTTGCTCAGTTTTACCACTAACCTCTCCACACCAGCTCCACATTACAGCATTACAATCAGCATTCGAAGCATCGTCTAAATAATCTCTAGTGTATCCATCCCAACCTGCATCACCAACATCAAGATAACCATCACCAACAAAAGTTCCAATCCCATTATCATCAAGAAATGTACTATTATAGTCATAGATATCAGTAGTTCCTCCGTTTCCTTCCTTAAATGCAGGAAGACTATTCATTCCTGTCGTTATTTGTGAACCATGAGATGTATGTTGGTACACTATTCGTAAAGCGTTCTTTGAATTAAGAATTGCAGAATCAGGTATTGCATCTAGTCTAACAGAGTTACATATTGAATGATTAGCTATTGTTGGTTCTAAAGCTGCTTTAACAGATCCTCCGGAAAGTAGAATGATAGCTAACGGTATTACTATTATCAATAAAATACTAAATTGTTTTTTCTTCAAGTAATCCCCAACAAAAAATAATCCGTCCTTTTACATTAATAAATGATTTGGCATTTGAAATGAAATACTATCTTCTTCAATTTACTAAAGAATAAATAAATTATTCTTTACTCTAAGGTGTGATTCATATTATCCATCTTGTCTTTGAGAACTGTATCACTATCTATGTACCAAGCTTTTTCGAATGAAAGAGTATGTTCTGAACAACAGCTGCTCCTTCTCTTATTGCTGAGGTTGGATGATTTGTGCAACATACACGACAATCTCCAGCTGCAAACAACCCTTCTGTTTTAGTCATCATTTTATCATTTGTTTTAATAAAACCATCATGCGTAAAATCTACCATATCGAGTACAGCATCTGCGTTAGGTTCCACTCCAATAAATACGAAAACTCCGTCGGGATTTAGTGTTATTTTCTTGTTTGTAGTTGAATCAATAATTTTCAATCCAAATGGTTTTTCTTCATCCTTAATTATGAATTCTACGACCTCTTTATTAATTACTAAATTAATCTTTTCATTCCTTGAAACAGCGATTTGTTCTTCATGTGATGCTTTCCAATTCTCATGTCGACCTAGTATGGTTATTTTGGAAGCATATTTAGATAAAAATAAAGCTTCTTTAAACGCTTTATCGCCACTTCCAATTACAACTAATTCTTTATCTTTGTAGAATGGACCATCACAAGAAGCACAGTAATGTACTTGGTGCCCTAATGTTTGTTCTTCTCCTGGGATATTTAGTTGTTGACTTCTTCTACCTGAAGCTACAACTATAATTTTCGCACCTATTGTCCGACCGTAAGAGGTTCTAGCTCTAAAAGTGTCTCCTGATTTTTGTATTTGAACTATTTCTGAAGAGCCAATAAATTCAACACCAGCTATATCCCCTTGTATATTTAGTTTTTTTGCCAAATCATAACCGTCAATACCTTCAGGAAATCCAGGATAATTATCAACTTTTCTGAAAAAACATAATTGTCCCCCAATCGCATCTTTTTCAACAATAGCTGTGTCAATACCCGAGTTTGCTAATAAAAGCGCACAATTTAATCCAGTTATACCACTTCCAATGATAAGAACCTCGTGAAAATCTTTTCCATGAATAATATCTATTTCTAATTTATTAGAAAGTTCTTCATTTGAAGGAACAGATAACACAGTACCATCTGTGAAAACAATAGTAGGAACTCTTCGTTTTCCATCATTAAGTTTTTTAACAATTTCAGCTGATTCTTCATCTTTATCTATATCAATAGTTTTGTAGACAATACCATTATCTTCTAAAAATTTCTTTGTTCTTCTGCAATCTGAACACCAAGTAGTTGTATAAATAATCTCTATTTCGGGCATGCTAGGGAGATATAATTGGGTGTTTTAAGCATTGTCCAATGACACTATAAGTGTATGAGGACTATGAAACGATTTTTCTGACAATCAACTTTATCAGTCAGTTTTTGAAAACGACAAAATAGATCCAATACAATCCCTCCTATCTCGCCTACACTCTATTTGGGGGCGTGCTTACGGATAGCTTATTGAGGACACAAAGACACTAAGTTAACACGTGACTACTTGTCTAAAATCCTTCATTACAGTGGTGGGAAAAGGACACTTAAAATCCCACAAATGATTGTAAAACAGTATTATCTGTAACATAACTTCTTTCTGTTGCTTTATTTTGGATTATCATAAACATCTAAACACATATTCAATCATACACTCAGCTGAATAATCTATTCAACGCTTACATTTAAATATTGGAAAGTAAATTTTTGATGATGACTAAGGTCGCATATCATTTAATCTGTGATTGTAAGAAAGCTGTAAATGCTTATGCCTGTCCTGTATGTATTCTAGCGCCTACTGTCAAAAAAGAATATCATTATTATTCATGTTCTCACTGTAAGATGGATTTTACATGTGATCATGCTTTAAAAATAAGTTTTAAGTTTGACGAAGAAGGTCTCCCTAGTCAAACTTCAATTGTCTGTGGAAGATGTGAAACTATATTGGAAGAACGTATCTGGCATGTAGAGGGTGAAGATCTTGAGAGAAGTGATTATCCAAAAAAAAGTGTTAGCATTTACCATAGAAATTACTAAAAAAGGAGAGAGTTTTAATTTTAGCTAAGAGTTATTTTTCGCGATACTGGATCAAATTCTAGAACACTTATTTCGTGCATCGATATCAGAATAGTTTTGAGTATAACAGCTGATTTATCTAATCGCTCTGCAAGTTCATCTATTGTGAGAATTTTAGGAGTAGCCTTCTCTAACTCTAGGTATATACGACCTTCATCACTGCTTTTCAGTATTTTGTGTATGTTTTCATTTTGAGATAGACTTGGTCCAATTTTGGTTTTTATTTCTTCATATTTAGTTTGGAGAGCTTTGAAATTCTTCTTGAATTCATCTCTCTCAGATGCAATCTGTTGTAAATTACCCTCAATACCAGCTCTTTCAGTCTGTGTTTTACCTATTTTTTCAGTAATACCAGCTAATTCCTTATCTAGTTTGCTGATTCTTCCTTTTTTTTCTTTGAGTAATATTTCTTGTTCCTTAATTTTAGCTTCTAGTTTTACAATTTCTTTATCTTTTTCTTCTACAAATTGCTTCTCTTGTTCTAATTCATTCTTAAAAGATTCAAATAGGTTTTCAATATCTGAAAATTTACTTTGTAATTTTTCAATATCACCCTTAAATATTGTAGAAGAATCGTTTAGCTGTTTTTTAATGTCTTTCTGAAGGCCAGCAAAAGAAGAAGATTTTTCTATAGCATTCTTAGTTTGTTTGGTTATTTCCTCAATTTTCTTGTTAGCTCCTTCTAATTGAACTCTTGTACTTCCCAATTTATTATCTTGATCTTTACAAGTTTTCTCCAAGTCCTGCAATCTCTTCTCGTATACCTTTTTTTCTTTATTTAAGTAACCTTCAAGGATATCTATCTTCTCTTCCAAATGTTTCATAACATTACTAATATTATCAAGATCTTTTCCTCTAAACATTTTATCACATCAGAAGTACTTCTTCTAGAATCTTCGATTGATAAGTTTTAAACATTATTATAGTACTCGTGAGAACAAAGGAAAAGCAAAAGTAATAATATGAAGTGAAAACCTAATCCCGAATAATTACAAATCAGGGAACTAAATTTAATATTAAATTAAATGTTGTAAAACAGATCCCAATTAACAATAGCTAGTTTTGAATTATATAGTTTGCAGCTAATGTTAGTTGAGTAATTCTAGATAATTGTTTATTTAAATCATGTCTGAGTTTTAGTTTCTCAGTTTCTCTGTAAGGTTGAGTCTTGAAATTCATTTTGTTGCCACCTAGCTTATGCACCAATTAATTGAAACCTAGCTACTTGGGTTAATTGATCTAACTTGTTCAATTCTTGACTATATCCTTTTATTACGCTCTTTTCAAATCGTTGAGATGTTTTTTTAACCATTCTTGTCACCTATTAAATTGCTCCTACTAATTGTAAGCTGACTTCTTGAGTCAATCTTTCAATACAGTTGTATTGTTTTCCATATTCTTGTTCGTATCCGTTTTCCAGTTTTTGAAATATTTTTCTAACCATTTTTTTCACCTATTTTATGCGCCTACTAATAGTAGTCTGACTTCTTGAGTCAATCTTTCAATACTGTTGTATTGTTTTCCATATTCTTGTTCATGTCCGTTTTCCAGTTTTTGAGATGTTTTTTTAACCATTTTTTTGCACCTATACTAACAGAAGACTCACCTTTATTAAGGAATTTTAAAATTCTCTTGTTTTACAGCCCAACTTGGAAGTTTTAAGCAAATTCTTCTAAATTGAACCATAAAACCAATATTCTAATACTATAAACCAAAAGGTTAAACCTTGTTTAAAAACCATTCAAAATGCGATATCTTCACAATTCCAAAATCGTTTTACACTTTTACAATGCACACAAAATCGAAATTATTATCTTCATACATCTATCAACTTACAGAAAAAACGTTTTTTAGTAATAGACAAAGATATGTAAAAGATTAGCATTTTAAATTGAACTACTAGTAACTCTTCTCTGAAAACAGCTAGAAAAATACTTTCAATTAACCCTCCATTGTTATCTTGTAATTTTAAAATTATTTATTCTCACCTTGTTTAAACAGTTTATATACCAAAATCTTTGAATCAGAACACTATTAAAAGGTGGAAAAATATGAGTGCAATTTCTATTACAAAAAAAGAGGTAGATACCAAAAATAAAACAAAAAGTACTAAAAAACAAAAGATTACGAAGAAGGAGTCAGAGGTGATTTTACGTTTACCTGCTGAACAAAGATACAAAGAAGAATTAGAGTATCTCCACACCAAAGATAATTATCCTAAACCAAAAAACTGGTTTTTATCTCCACATATGTTGAAAATATTTATTGTAGGTTCAAATAAGGAGGACAAACTAGGAAGAAATATTGAAAAGAAATTTTTCGGAAACACAAATCTAGTTGAGAGAGCTATTGTAACTTTATCAAGTGATAGAGGGCTTTTGCTAATCGGAGATCCTGGAACAGGCAAATCATGGTTAGCAGAGTTACTTGCTGCTGGTATAAGTCGTAATTCTACTTTAGTTGTTCAAGGAACAGCTGCTACAACAGAAGATCAAATCAAATATTCTTGGAATATTGCATCAGTAATCGCTAGAGGTCAATCTAGAGAGACACTAATTCCTTCCCCTATCATGCAATCTATGGAATTTGGAAAGCTGGGAAGATTCGAGGAATTAACTAGGTGTACATCTGATGTTCAAGATTCATTAATTTCTATTTTATCCGAAAAATACATTTCTATTCCTGAATTAGATGATGATAATATTGCTTATGCAAAAGAAGGATTTAATGTTGTAGCAACAGCTAATAGCCGAGATAAAGGAGTCAATGAGCTTTCTTCAGCTCTTAAAAGGCGCTTTAACTTTGTTACTATTCCCATAGTTAAAGATACAGAAACAGAGAAGAAAATTATCACATTCAGAATTCAAGATTTGATGAAAAAGAAGGGACTTACTTCAAAAATACCAACATCATTACTGGATATTTTACTTGAAACATTTAGTGAACTTAGGATTGCTAATTCAGCAACACGAAGTGATAGTGTAAAACTGGAATCAGCTCTTTCAACAGCTGAACAAATAAGTATTCTTGAAGATGCTATACTACAGACAATTTTTTTCAAAGGAAAAGGATCTGAAGAAGCTTTAGCTCAATCACTCATCGGAGGATTAACTCGACGACTACCTGAAGATCTTGCTATGATAAACAAGTTCTGGCATTCAGTTATTCAAAATAATAGTAAGAAATCCCCAAAATGGAATAGTTTCTACAGTGAAGGTCAAAAAACTATGAAATCATTCCAATAGTGTGATAAAATGACAGCTTTAGAATCTTCTTTTGACAATCTTACTGAAAGATTAGTTTCTTCAACTCTTTCCGATCTTTTAGCAGAAATTATCGGGGAGCATAATAGTGAACAAAATAAAATTCTTGCAACTGTAATTGATGATATTGACGAAGTAAAAAAAGAGATAACTGAAATTATTCCAGTTGCACATCATTCTCTCGCTTCAGCTATTCACACACGAAAAAGATTATTGGAGAATAAACCAAAGATAATTTTCCTTGAAGCTCCAGAAGATTACGAACATTTAATCCCAAATCTGAAACATTGCACATTACCTGTAGCATTTCAAGGTATTTTGACAGAATCGAAAAATATAGACATAAAATTTCTTCCTATTATTTCTAGTTCAGTGCTATCAGAAGCTTCTGCTGAGTTTCAGGCAATAAAATATGCATCTGAACACAAAGATACAGAAATTGTCTTTGTTGATGCAACATGCAATCATAGAACAAAATGGTATAGTGAATTGATACCAAAAGAACAAGATCTTCTAAGAATCAAAGAAATTAGTTCTCATACAGTTGACTTGAAGATTGGGGAACTTTATCCTTCAAGCGAAGAATTCCTAAATTCCTTACTAGAGAAATCAGGCATGAAACACTTCTCTGAATGGTGGCTCGAGATAGTAGAAAACACATTATTAGATTTATCTTTTGAGAATTATCAACAGATTATGATCCTAATTGGAAGTGTATTTCGAAGACTTGGAAACAGGCAAGAAATCGAAATATTGACGGCTAAGAGAGACGAATATATGTGGAATAAAATTCGAGAAACACTATTAAAAACAAAAATTAATCCTTCAGATGCAGTATTTATTTGCGGGGCTTCACATGCAATAAAAATAATCAATGGATGGGGAACTAAAGGTAAAAAGAGCAAAAATAAGCCTTTTACTGATTCTAAATGGAAATACGGTATAAATCAATCTGATTTTTTGTCAATTGATAAACAATTCAATCATCTTCCTGGTATTACAGGTGAAGTAGACGCTCGCTGGGAAGCAATAAAGAAAGAGATGTACAAGGAAAAACCTGGTGATTACATCCAGCTATTACGAAAGTATGACATTGTTCAACATAACCAACTAATCAGATGGGCGATGAACATAGTAAAAAAGGCGAGGAGCAAGGGATACTTAACTAGTCCTGCAGATAGTATTGCGATTGTTAAAATAACATATCTTTTGAAAGAAATTCGAGGAAGAGCTAATATCTCTAAATATGATCTTATTGAAGCAGCAGCTACATGTCTAGAAAAAGATGATCCACATTTACCAAAGATAGAAGATTTAGTTGAAAATATAATTATTCTAAATAAACAAGGACGAGTGGGCTATCACGCTCTTCCCCCTTTAGCACAAGATGTTTTGAATCGTTTGTCAGGTCTAAAGGTTCCTAGAGATTATAAGAGAGTAAAAAGAGTCTTATTCAACCTAGCTCAACAACCAGAATATAAAGAAATATCCAATCTTTTGTGGTTATTAAAAGCTCTAAATGTAAGAGTTGTATCTATTGTAGGTCAGAAAAAGTTGGGTTATCACGAAAACCAAGAGTCGTGGGATATTTATATTTACAAAGAGCAAAATACCTTGCTTTCTTTAGCTCACGAAGGAATTACTGTTGAGGAAGTATTCAGAAAAAGAGTTCTCAAAAAGGTTGACGAAAAAAGTACAATAATTGATATTTTAACGTGCATTAGAGATGTTCTAACATATCTTCCCAGTGATGATATTAGCCTAATGTATCTTTCCGAATCACTCATTGGTCGTACTCGTGATTTACGTTTTGAAAATCCTTTAGACGTATACAATCTAACTTCAGAATTACTAAACTACTTTAGAACGCTAAAAACAGGAATCCCTCATTGGTTTAAAGAATTCATTGTTTCTGCTTACCGTTCTTACTGTCAAGAACTAACTTCTGCTATAGATGACAACTCCTTTTCAACAGAAAATATTGCTACAATGTTTAGTTTTATTTTCAAGGTAGAATCTGTGGCTCTATCACAAGGAGCAACAAGAGAAGAACTTGAAATATCATTTAAAATGATAAATTATCTGGATTTACCGATTGGGAAGAAAGCAGTAGTTTTAGCTGCTGAATCCTTACTTAATTCGGAAAAGGCGTTTGAACTCAAAAAAGTTGTAGCAACAACTTTCTGGAACCCTTACATGATTCAATCGTTGTCAGATCTTCTAACAGGATTAATCTTTTCCACAAATTTTGCTCCTAACATTCTTTCTATAATTGTCGAGTTGCTAGACCAATGTTTTAGACTTCTTAAAGAGGATTTATTGCATCAATGGATGCCCCAATTAATCAATACTTTTTCAGAGTTAAAAACTGAATATATTGCAAAAATAGCTAACGATTTGAAACGATATTACAAAGGATCTGCAAATGAGATTTCAAAGATGAGTCTATGGTATGATGACGATTACTATACTCAGATGATTCAAACACGTGGTCAAACAACCATTCAGAAAGTAGATGAAATAATAGCTGAAAAATTGGTAGAAGAAATTTCAACAAATTATATCTCCAAATTTGTAACTAAATACAATCAAACCCTTCATCAATTTTTGGAATTTCTAGATTTACCAATTGATGTACCATCTATCTCTTCAGCTGAGTACTCGAATTCTATTGATACTCTTTTACGAAATCACCCTAAAGTGATAGAACAAGTAAAAGAAATGATGAATATTGACACTGGTTTCGTAGAAAGAAGTGAAGCTAAAATTAGCAGTAAGCAAACCAAATCTGATAGTTGTCCCACAGCTGACGAAGGAAAGGAAAATCCAATCATTTCGATTATTAAAGAATATGATGAAACACAAAAAGAAGTAATAAAATTAGTAGGATTGTAAAATGATAAACATAAATAAAAATGAGAGTTTAGGTATTAAAAATCAACCTTTTGTAAGAAAAAGGAATATAAAAAAGATCCCTTTTATTGAATTTCACAAAAATAGACTTCAAGGAGTCGTATCTAGTGGAAGTAGCATAGAAAGAGTCTATGTCTGTGTCATAAACTTTGAAGACAAAACTTACACATGTCATACAAATAACAATCGTCCATGTGGAGGATTAAGAGGAAAAATGTGTAGCCATCTATCAAAACTATTAATGACTGCTAGAAGTGAAGAAAAACTATCAAAAAAAGTGGATATCAGTTCAACTTATTCTTTTGTCCCCAATGGCAGAGCAAGATATTCTGAAGTTTTTTCCAGATTTCAAACGAAATTAAAGTTTCTAGAAATTCCTGATCCTAAGGATATTCATATCCCTGAAATAAGATGGTTTTTATCGAAGTAGGAGGTTATAGTATGGAAAACAAAGAAATAAACTATTACAAATTATCAGAAGAGTTAGATGAAATTTCAAAAATTATCAATAGTATGAGTGATCTCTTTTTCTCGGGATTTAGTAAACTAATTAATAAAGACAAGGAGGTCTTAGATAAAGTAATTGAAGGATTTAGCCAGAGTCTGATTAGAGAAGTTGTACAAAAGGGTTTACAAAACTTGAAGAAATCTGTTTTTAATGAAGACGATTTTACAGCTTTAACTATTGCAGTACTTACACTACAAGGTTCATTCCATGATGCTCTGTATGATAATGTGGAAAATCTGATTGGAATAAAAGTAAATGAATTAATAGATTCTGAAAATAAAATTGATTTTAATGATTATGAAAAAGATACTGTGGTTATATTATCAAATATCAGAAATTGGCTGATTAGCATCGCTATTGGAGGATTTAACGATTTAACATCTGATTCCTTAGAATCATTTGAACAAGTGCTCGATACTATAGAAACCATCCCTGTCTTGAAAAGATTAAGTGTTTTACTTAGAGGAATGACAAGCGAATTTCTAGATGTTCTATCAACAGATGTAGATGATAAGTCTAAATTACAACTTCGATGGATGGATTTGTGGGTAAGAGCTTATGTTTTGACTTTAAAGAAAAGATTATCAATAAATTCTAGACCTATTTCTGGGAAATTAAGACTTATATCGATACAGAATCACATCCATAGACATTTTATGACAATTATTTTCAATGGAATTCTCGAAAACAAAAAGGAAAAAATCTATGTTGAGGTAGAACTATCCAAATATCTAGCAGATTTAGTTCCAATCCAAGAATTCTGGACATTGTTTAACCAAGATTACCAAGAGTTTTTTGATGCTCTAAATAAATCAATAGTCATCGATATAATAAAAGGGGAGCTAAGAGATAACAGTATATTAAATATCAAAGAATACAAACTTTCAGGGGACACTTTTAATCTGCTAGAATACTTGAAATCAGCTTTTAAGAATAATTCACTAAAAAGCATGAAAATTCAACCTATAGATCGACATACAGTACACTTCAAAATACCCATTCTAGTGGATAAGAAAAATGTTAAGGAAAAGATTCTGGAAATTGGAGAACACAAAATACCTCTGAAATATTACAATCAACTTAGCATTAAAAAACAACAAATACAATTAGAAGATAAAATATTTGGTGAAATTCGCTTTGATAATGGATGGTATTGTAAACCTTTAACAGTTTTAGGACCGCAAGTAGTATATTGTTCGAGCATTAAGAGTGATGGAAAAGAATCGTTAGTCTACCCAGTTTTAAAAGAAAGGAGTAGCAAAATTCTGAGAAGATAAAAATGGCACAAGAGACAATTAATCCCAATTTGAAAGCCTTAAGCTATTGGCACCTGTTGTTAAGTTCATCGCAGAATAATTCCCCTCTTAATAATGCGATGAAAAACCTCACCTCTGCAAATGGTTTACCCGAGGAATTAATGGATTCAAGACAGACTCTAAATAACTTGAAGAAGAAATTCCCAGATAAATTCCAAGAATCAGAGCTGGATAAAGGCAAAGCCTCGAAAGATAAAGCAACAGAACCAGATGATGGACGAATCTCTTCTATAATGATGAAAAGAATGCTATTACGGTTAAAACTTATACAGGATTTATTTTCACCTAATCTTAAGAATAATATCAAAGCAATAGAATTCAATGAATGGAAAAAGACAGTGAAAAATTGGGAGAATGAGATGGAACAGTTTACAGATCCTCTCATAGACATACCTTGGGGTTCATCTGAAGAATTACATGATGCAAATGAACAGGAAATAGAGGATGATGAAACAATACAAAAAGAAGAAGAAGAAGAAGAAGAAGTTTTAGATGCTGAAACACTTGAGAAGTATGGTAAGCAAGGAGGTAAACTTCCGGGGCAAGGATTTCGAATTGATAAGGAAGAGATGGAAAATGTCTTTCAATCGCTTGAAACTAAAATCATTAAAAAAATGAATATCAGAGAATTGCTCAAAGATGAAGAATTATATCAAAAGATTCAACCATCGATGAGCATAGTAGAAGAACTTTTATTTCAAAAAGACCGCTTAAGTGGAATTGAATTAAAAAACGCTAAATCTCTAATAAGAAGGTATGTGAACAAACTAGCTGAAACACTTCTTAGTAGAGTAAACAAATCAATAAGGAAAATCCCTAATCCTGATATCGTTCCTAAGAAAGTTTTCAGAAATCTAGACATTAAAAGAACAATTTGGAAAAATCTTCCCAATTGGAATGGTAATGATAAGAAACTATATGTTGATCAGGTTTTCTTCTATAGAGCTGGAAAAAAGACTCTACCTTCAAAAATTATTGTGGTCGTAGATCAAAGTGGCTCTATGGTTGAAGCAATGGTACAAACGACGATTTTAGCTTCCATTTTTGCGGGATTACCAAATGTTGAAGTTGAATTATTTGCTTTTGATACTAGAGTGATAAATCTAACGAAATATGTAAGAGACCCTCTTGAAGTCCTAATGAACACCAAATTAGGAGGAGGAACATATATTAATCAAGCAGTAGAGAAAGCAAAACAAAACATCACAGATCCTAAGAACACAGCAATGGTTTTGATAACAGACTATTATGAAGGAGGAAGTGATCAAGTTTTATTCGAAAATATCATTTCAATTAAAGAAGATGGTGTAACATTTATTTCAGTAGCTTCAATGAACAAAAGGGGTCATGTCTATGTTAACAACAGCTTTGTTAGTAGGCTGAAAAAAGAAGGTATACCAACAATTATGGGGAATTTAGATGATTTAATCAGTCACCTTAGAAAGTTTCTTTAGCTCTTTTTCATTTTTTCTTTTTATTTTCTTTTGGAATTAATTTAATTCAAGCGTGTAGGAGTTTTACAAATACTCTTTTTTAATGTAATTTCATTTGTTTAGCTTTAAGTTATATCAGAAATCCCTGCTTCAGTTTTAATCTTACCACATGAATTATATTCTGTGTGGTAAGATTTTTTTTGGTTAAACTCGCGCCTTAATTGCACAAAAAACGTTATTAGAACATCCTTAAATCTCATTTGAATAATAGAAATAAATGAAGGAAAATAGAGATAAGAAAAGGTTCTCCATTATTTTTCTATTTTTAAAAGGTATTCTCCTAGTTTCTCAAGTGACATTTGTGCTGATATACCTTCTTTATGTACTTCAAAACCTAGACGATCATTAATTGAAAGCATCGGTGCATTTGTTGTCGCATTTCCTGTTGTCACAACATTCACTTGTGGGAATTCTTCTCTCATTTTTAACAACATTGCTGTTTTGAGCCATTTTCCTAATCCTCGTCCCCTGTACTCTATTTTAACGCCTGTAAGTAACTGCACTATCATTGTTTCTTTTTCAGGATTATACATCATCTCTGTAAAACCGGATATATCACCATTTGATTCTATTGACATATATGTTAGATGTTTCCTTCCTAGTTCAGCAGTATTTTTTTCATTATACCGAATCATTTCTGGTGTGAAAACAATTTTTCCAACATCAAGTTCTCCCAAAGGTTGCTGATTTAACGTTTCAGTATAAATTTTGCAGTATTCCTCAATAATTTCTTGAGAAATAGTATAATATAGTTCTATTCTTGCTTCTGGAGAACGTTCATATCCTTCCTTATGCCATTGTTCAACCATATTCCAATCAATTTTTTCAACTTTTAGACGGTTTTCTACACCAGACAAAGCTGTTTGAGCTCCAAGAGATTTAAGAAAAGCCTTTCCATCATCCTCATCTGTTGAAGAAATAAGGACAGATTTGTCTTGTTTTAGAGCATAATCGTAGATTTTTTTCATAGCCATTGTACCAATGCCTTTACGACGATAATTAGCAAGAAGAGATAAATCAAATTGCATAAGGTGTTTATTTTCATTATAAGATGCTGAAGTTTCGTGAAAGATAAGATGCATCATTCTTCCAATAATTTTATTGTTAGTATTATCAACAATTACGAATAGGTTTACATTTGCTTCAGGATGTTTACTGAGCATATGTAAACTCTTCTCTACACTTTCATCATCGGCTATAGGATCATCTGGATCAGTTTCTTCATGCTTAATTTTCCTGAAAGTGTGAAATAATTGCCATTCATCCTTCGAGAAATTTTGGGGATCAAACTCCTTTATATGAATATTCCCCAAATCAATTTGTTCTGACATTATACTTAACCTCAATATTAACAACTTTTTTGTTAATAGGTGATTTTTTGAGTATTATAAAATATTAATATTCAACCAGTATTTTAAAGGTTGACAAACACTAACATTAATGTTTTTGTTGCTTGATTAACATTCATACGTGCTAAAAGGGCATTTTTTGCATATTATAATGATAAAAAAAAAGGAAAGAGAATCTATTTCTTTTCCTTCTATTCTGGAAACTTATTCTTTGATTCTTTTTGCTGAAATTACAGTACCAAGCTGTACAAAGAGAAACTCATCAATATCCCCTGTTTCAGTTTCCTTGAAAGTAAGTGCTGTAGCTTCTGAGCCTTTTATTTTGAATCTCATTCCTTTAACTGGAACAAGTTCTACAGCCGGTTGATTGGGAAATGCAATTGTAAGTTTATCACCACTTTTGAAAGCTATTACAATTTCAATGCTTGCTAGATTGTATTTTCCTACAAGTTTATTTAGGAATTCTTTATCTTTAAAGTGTTCATCTGGTAATCGTGTAAATTTAACAGGAGGAACCAAAGACTCAAGCTTAATTGTGAAACAGTCTACTTCTCCATTTGAATCGAGTTGAAATGTCAAAAGATCTTTTAAATCAAATCTTTTGTAGTCAAACTGAAAAGTATCAAAATGGTAGTGAGTTAATGGATAAGTTGCTTCTCCAAAGCTTATAGTTAATTCCTCACCTTCTAAATTGATTTTTAATTCCCCATAACCTGGATGATGATACTTTCCTGTATACTCGTGAAATTCAAAAGTTGGTTTTGTTTTCAGAACTCGTAGCTCTTGTGACTTACTTCCTGTTTCTCTATCAATTTTCTTTACTTGTTCTTCTATAGGTTTCAGTAAACCATTCCAATCAACATTTTCTAATTCAAGAAGTCTATCTAGAATATGATATGTAACCATTGTTGGTACCATACTTCCTGTTTTATTGACAATCACCCCTACACCTATATCTTCGTCAGGTATAAAAGTCATTAATGAGGAAGATCCGTCAATCCCTCCGCCATGACCTACAGTCCTATATCCCCTATATATCTCACCAGCCCAACCTAAGGCGTATGTTTGAAGTTTAATCCATTTTTGGTCAGGAATCCACATATCTAAACCCGATCCTAAAGCTGTTATAATCAGAGGTTTATGCGTTCTCTTGATGTTATCTGGGGATACTAGCTGTTCTTCTCCCACTTTACCTGTATTAAGATGAAATTGCAACCACTTACCCATATCTTCAATGCTTGAATTTATGCATCCAGCTCCTGAAGCAACATCATTATCCACGAAATCGCACAGTACAGTCTCACCATCTTTCTCTTTGTATGGATATGCAAAATCAGCTGCTTTCTGCATTTCTGTGATCGAAAAATTGGAGTTTTCCATACTTAATGGCTTGAAAATGCGATTCTCTACAAATTCGTTATAACTTACTCCTGATATCTTTTTGATTACCATCGAAGCAGCCATGAACATAAGATTGTTGTACTGGAAGGTCGTTCTAAGGTCTTTACTTGGTTCTAGGAAAGGTAAACGTTCTAGTACTTGATTATAAGTGAAATTAGTGTTCATCCAAACAAAATCATGTCTTGGTAAACCTGTTCTATGGGAAAGCATATCTTCCAATGTTATTCTGTTTGAAACAACAGAATCGTTCAATTCAAACTCAGGAACATATTTCCTAATAGGTTTATCCCACTCTAGTTTTCCTTCTTCTACAAGCATCGCAATAGCAGCAGTAGTAAAAGCTTTAGTGCAAGAAGCAATGGGTTGGATAGTTTTGGTAGTCATTTCTAGCTTGTTAGCTACATCACGATATCCAAATGCTTTTGAATAAATAACCTTCTTATCTTTTAAAACGACAACTGCTACTCCTGGAATACCCCAGGTATAAGGTAGATCATGTAGAAAATCATCTAATTCTTTAAATTCCTCAATACTAGACATAGACAATAATAATAACAAGAATTATTAAAATTTTTGCAAAGTTCTCTTTAGTTTTCGTATATAAATCTAGTTGATGTGAGAAAAAAATTGTATGAAAGTATATAAGTGTTTGAAGCCTATCATTTGTGATGGAACAGTTCTTGATGGATAGATTTCATTTCAGAAAATGAGTAAGAAAGAAATTAGAGAATAAAATGCTTGTTAAATAATAATAAGAGAGTGAAAAAATGAAAAAAAGACTAGTAATTCCTTTACTTATTATTATGCTTTTATTTGGATCTATTATCAACGCTAGTTCTGTTAAACTGACCATTGAACCTATTGCAGAGTTAACTTTGTTGTATTGGGGAGGAGTTAAATCAGATTGTTGTTTGTACATTATAGAACAGTTAAGAGAAATAGGCATTGAGGTTGAAGTCAGGACCCCTATATTGCAATATGGCTACATTCCTGATTTGAATGAAATAGACATGCATCTTCTAGGGCTATCTGGTATAAGAAGAGATCCAGATCTTCGTCATATTTATAGTAAAACTGGACCATTAAACGTATTTGGACTTGATACAAGTATACCTTATGGACAAGAAAATAAAGATATGCTTGAAGAAGGAATCAGAATAACCAACATTACAGATCGACAACAACACTATTATGACTGGCAGAAATTAATAATGGATAAGATAGTTCCATTAAAACCCTTTTTCAGCCCTAGAGGTTATGTTGCTAGTTGGAGTACCCTCATAGGATACGAGTACCAATGGAGTTTAACTGATAATTTACCTTATATGGAATTTACAGATTATCACGAAGGTCAATCTGATACAACAGAATTAATAATAGCTGACTCTAACTGGGTGGGGTTAAATCCCCTATTGTACGATAATTATGTAGATCAAGAAATAATATCTCTCATATCAGAACCTCTTTTGAAAATTGCACCTGATTCTGAATACCTAAAGACTGGTATAATTTATGATTGGGAACAAAATGATTGGTCAAACAAATATGAGACTCATTTTCAATTCTTTATGAGAGACAATATTTACTGGAATCCCTCGTATAACATAACTGGAAGAGATAACACAAGTCTTCCTCTAGAACTAGCTTCTCTCATGCCAGGACTAAAGAGCGGTGAAACTAGCAATGGTACGAATCATCAAATAACTGCTAAAGACGCTGTTTTCACCTTATTGACACACGCTAATCCTATCACTAACAAAAACGCTGACTATTATTCATGGATTAATGATATATGGATTGATCCTACCAATCCTTTATCTTTTCATATTATCGTGGATGGAGATCTTTCAACAGTGAAACTTGATCCTTATGCTCCTTTCTTGTATGATTTGAATCTAGCAATTATACCTGAATTCTTTCTAAACAGCTCAATGACTAATTCTACTTACTCTTCTGGAGGAAAAGAGATGAAAGGCATTTACGAGGGAATTGAATCTACTTCGCAGTGGCAAACATATGCCATTTCAGCATTCTTCTCTGGAAAATACATGTTAGATTATTCTGTCAAGAATTTAATAACAGTTCTCAGAGCTAGTCCCTATTGGTTTGGAATAGGAGCAAAAGATGGACAACCACAAGATTTGGATTTAGAAACAATAAAAATCAGGATTATTCCAGATCTAACTTCAGCATTAGTTGAATTTAAGGAAGGAAATTTGGATTTAACATGTTTAAGTTTATTTTCAGAAATGAGAAAAGAAATGGAAGATGATCCTCTTTTTACAGTACAAAACAAAATTGTTAATTATATGTCCTTTCTTGCATTCAATTTACATCGTCCATTTGTAGGTGGGGATGATAATTATGTCTACCTTAATGAAACTGGTAAAGAAGGATATACCAAAGCATGTGCTGTTAGAAAAGCTATTTGTTATGCTATTAACCTAGAAGAAATGAACAATGATATATATAATGGTGAATACTTTACAAGTCTTAGCCCAATTCATCCCATACATTCTTTCTGGTACTATCAAGATATAATTAAATATAGACACAACTTAGATAGCGCGCGTGAATGGTTGGAAGCAGCAGGATATGAAACACCAGTAACTGAAACAAGCGACACTACAACAACTATTGTTTCTGCAGTTTTTTACGTGATTCCAATATCTATGTTTTATCTCATTAAGATTCAGAGAAGAAGAATAAGAAAAATCTAAATTTTATCTATTTTTATGGTACAATTGATTCTAATCTTCTTTCTTTTTTTTAAAGATAATCTATTGCTGGTAGTAACTCTCCTTTCATCACAGCAAGGCTAGCTCCGCCACCTGTAGATACAAACGATATGTCTTTTTCAAAATCAAATTTCTCGAAAGCTGCTGCAGAGTCTCCCCCACCAACAAAAGTAGTAACATTTTGTTCAACAAGATATTGTGCTAGTTCTCTTGTCCCTTTCTCAAATTCTCTTATTTCAAATATTCCCATTGGTCCTGTCCATAGAACACTATTTGATTTAGATAAAACTTTTTTATACTCTTCAATTGTAGCTGGTCCTATATCTGCCCCAACCTGATTTTTTTGAATGTTTTTTACTGAAACAACTTCAACTGGTACTATTCTACGTAGATCTTCAGTTACAACAACGTCATTGGGTATGTAAATCTTCGTTCCAACCTCATTAGCTATTTTGATAAATTCTTTAACTGTTTCAACTTTTTGAGTGTCTTTGACTGACATTCCTACATCATAACCTAAGGCTAACAAAGCTGTAAATGTTAACCCACCTCCCAATAAGATATTATCAGCTAAACCAATCATATTTCTAATTGCAGGAAGTTTGTCTTCTAGTTTTACACCTCCAATAATTGCAGTTAAGGGTCTTTGAGGTTCTGCTATAGTACTAGCTAGGAATTTAAGTTCCTTAGCCATAAGAAATCCATAAGCTTTCTCATCAATATATTTAGCTACACCACAGGTACTGGAATGCTCTCTGTGAGCTGTAGCAAACGCATCATTGATAAAAACATCCGCATGCAAAGCTAGTTTTCGAGAAAACTCTTCATCATTTTTATTTTCTTCAGAGTGGAAACGAGTATTTTCTAGTAGCAAAATTTGTTGTTGATTGAGTTTATTAGATAATGTCTTTACATTTTTACCAATGCAGTCATCGACTTTGTAAATTCTATAAAGTGGAAGTAATTCACGTAATCTTTTGGCTACCTTGTCCATTTTCAGAGAAGGAACAACTTCACCTTTAGGTCGTCCCCAATGAGACATAAGGATAACTTTACAATTCTCATTCAGGAGATAATAAATTGTAGGTAAAGTATATCTGATTCTCCGATCATCAGTGATATTACCATTTTCGTCCATTGGAACATTAAAATCTACTCTGACTAGAACTCTCTTATTTCTAACATTGATGTCTGTAATCTCTTTTTTTTCTTTAAATTTCAGTATATTAGACATATCTCGTTTTTCTTCTTTCAAAGGATTATCTTCTGTAATTAGCAAAGTTTACACCTTAGGGATTAACATGATAATCCTTCGCTTTAAACTTTTATCTTTGAAAAAGACGAAATCCTAATCTTTGAGATAATCCGTTTCTGTAATAGAACTCACTCAATCTTGTAAAAAAAAAGAGTAATTAGAAGCAACGATCAACTGCTGATGAACCTTTTTCTTTGTACTCGTCTCTGGATACCCACATATTTCGATCATAAAGTATATCAACAGATGCTAGAATTGATCCACCAATCCATCCAGAAAATTCTCCTTTTGTTGATAAATTAACATTGATTTCAGCTGTTTTTTCATGAGCTACTATTCTCATTTCCTTGGTAAATCTTTCATGAAAACCTTCATACATTGAAGCTCCTCCTGTCAGAATGATATTAGAATACAGATCCTTAACCAAATCTCTATCACATTTTCTGATACTTTCTACAACAGCTTCAGCAAGATTTCCTGGATTTTTTGTAACACTTAGGGGGATTTTTCGAAAAAGTACCTCTGTTGCTTGAAATCTTGTTTCTTCTAAAGTTACGAATTCATCATCAATTATCCTAAATGATCTCGCTAGTTTATCAGAATTCTGCCATTTCTTGGGCTCTTCATTAGGGTCTATAGAAACGTAGCATAGTTCTTCTGAAGCGATTCGGATGTTTTTCTGCATTACATCAAGTTCCTCTACTGATTTTCTCATGGATACTCCTTGATTATTCACTTCATCTTTTACTAGGTCAACCACATCCTTTCCTCCAACTTTGCGAAAACTATGTGCATGGAAGATAATATATCCCTTGTAGATTGGAACGATTCGAGTGTTTTGATTTCCTAAACTCACAACAACTCCAGTATTCGCATCGTTTGCATATAAGGAGAGTATGTCCTCTATTGAGAAGTATAAATCAGTTATTTTTAGACGATCGAATAGAACTAAAGCTAGTCTTCTCCTGAAAGCATCCAGTTTTGCAGAGTGATTAACATATTTTACAGGCTCTTCTGCCAATAACATTTCTTTTGCACGAGAGGATAACGAGCTGTTTTCCACACATTTTGGATTGCCTTTCAAATATTCAATACTCACATCATCGATAATCCTATCTACAAGTAATATTGGGAGCTCATTAGGCTTAATTTCTAACTCATCGAAAATATGTGTTAAGAAAATTTCTAGATCATCTAAATCAATTTGTTCTTCGATATTTTCAGTATCTCCAAAAATCTTTACTGTTTTTACCGATTTCTTTTCTAGATCTTTATAATTAGCTTGACGAATGAACGAATTACCCGCTTCGCTATAATAAACAGCTGAATCAAAAATGAATCTTGGTTTAGATTCACCAGCTACACCAACTTTTGTAAAACAACTGCCAAGATCTATTACTACTGCTCTGGGGTTATTTTCGAATTCAACTAAATTCTCTGATCCCCCTATAATTTTTTCTAGTTCCTTATTTTTCATTATTTCCACTTCAGTTAACATTTCAGAACATACATCACAGAAGTAACCGACAGGTAACCATTTACGTTTCTCTGTTCCTTTTCGTATATACATACGATGCATTGATTTTCCACAATGTTTGGGCATTGTTTTTGAAGGCATATGATTCATGGTATATCATTCGCACATATATGTTCTATGATAGGATATATCATCTAAAAGAATTAAACTTAGCTATGGAAAAACCTAGAGTTTGGTATATCATTAGCATATGGTATATCATTAGCATATGGTATATCAAAAAATCTCAATCATAGTTAAAATTTTTCAGCTTATTTCACATCGATATAATACAATTAATTTTTAAACTAGTAATAAAATAAATTTTTTTATGGCTAATTTAAAGAATATTATAACGAAAAATTATTCAGAACTCACCCTTTTCAGCATCATTTTTCTGTTTTTCTTACAAATGCTTTCTGATTTAACAGAGAGGATTTACAATTTTGCTTTACTAGGGTTGGAACCTACCATGCACATTCTCGCTTTGTTATTCTTCTTTTCTCCTCTAATTTTACTTTTCTTTAGGCGAACAATATCAAATAAGACTTTATTCATAATAGGAGAATTAGCAATTATAACTCGATTACTAGAACCACTCTTCCAAAAAGAGACGATGCTTGTTCTATCAGGAGTGTCTGTCAGTTGTTTCCTAATCTTCTTCCCAGCGTTTTTCACAAGGATCAAGAATAAAGAACAACAAACAGGAATAACTCTTGGATTATCGTTGGCAATAGCAGTAGCATTATCCATTCTTTTCAGGACAGTGAACTCTACACTAGATATCTCAATGTATGGATGGTTTCAGATAATAGGTTGGGTGCTTGGAATTATTGCTTCAATAATGTTAGTTGGAATGTTATTGAGAAAAGATGAACCCAAAGAGAAAAGTACTGATAATCAAGGACAACCAGCAAGTTTCGGTCGAATTCTCGGTTTAACTTTTGGTTTAGTGAGTGTCTTCATAATCATATGGTTTGCTTTTGTTAGCCCTACAGTAATTTCTAGGTGGACTGAAGGAAACTATAGTGCCATAACAATTGGAGTACTAGGGATGTTATCTTTATTTATCATAGGGATGACAATTAAACCTGATCTAATGAACCATATTAAATCTTGGATGCTTTGGGTGTGGAATGGTCTTTTCACACTATCTCTAACTTTAACAATACTGGTACATCAAATTATTCCTGAATATGGAATAAGATTCCCCGGTTTTCCTGATGCTTATCCTATTGTTGCATTTGCTACAACTTGGACTCAACATATTCCTTTAGTCTTGATGATTCTTCTTTCACCGATAATTTATATTGACTTTGTTCTATTATCCAGAGAAATGCTCAAAATAAAACCAAAGCCATCAAAAATAGGAGGAAGTTTTGCTTTAGGAGCAGGATTGTATATTGTCATAATGATATTTATGCAATTATTACCTACAGTTTGGGGTTACTTTTATGCAATTGGCTATGCTTTCAGAGATTTATATTGGTTAGCCTTTCTAGTTCCTGGAGTATTATTGACCTTACCTATTTTTCTAATCAAAAAGAAGACAATCAATTTTGATAAAACCACTCAAAAAATGAAATCGAAATCTATTATTATTGCAATATTAGGTCTCATATTTGTTGGAACAGTTGCTGGAACAATCATTACAACGCCATATCCAACCACACCATCTGAAGCGAAAACATCCCTGATAATAATGACCTACAATATTCGACAAGGTGTCAACGATTCTGGTGATAAAAACTATGAAGGACAACTTGAGCTGATAAGAAGCGTAGATCCAGATATTCTTGCCCTACAAGAATGCGATCCAACCAGAATATCAGGTGGAAATTCTGATGTTGTCAGATATTTTGCAGATAAACTTAATATGTACTCTTACCGTGGACCCAAATCAGTTGTAAACACTTATGGCACTGCAATTTTATCTAAATATCCTTTATCTAATGTTACTGCTTTCTTCACGTATAGCACACATCAACAGATTGGTGCAACGCAAGTGCAAATAACTGTTGGATCACAAACTTTCAATGTTTTTTCTAACCATCTTGCATCAGACACTGAAGAGGGAAAAATATCCCAAATACAAGATACATTAAGTCGAGTTGAAGTGTTAAACAATGTTATCTTCATGGGTGATTTTAACTTCAGACCATATACTGCTCAATACAACTTAACAATAGAGGTATTAGAAGATTCTTGGGTCCAACAATGGGGTACAGTAGCAGAAGATAGGATAGATCACATATTCCTAAGTACTGGAATAACAGTCCTTGATACGAATTATATAGAAAGAGGACATTCTGATCATCCTGCATATTGGATCGAAATTCAACTATAGAATTTTCTTTTTCTTCTCTTTCTTTTTTTTACCACAACTTGTGCACTAAATATATAAATCCCTCAAACTTCATCTGTTTGCATAGATGTGTTACTTATGGAGAACGAATATATTTACGACCTTCTGCATAAAGCTGTAAAAGAAGGGGAAAATAAAGGTGCAGATTTTATTGAAGCAAGATTTGACGATTTACAATTAACAACTATTAACATGACGAATGATATTCTCAAACAGTCTTCTTCAATGCACAGAAAGGGTATCGGGGTGATGGCTTACTATCAAGGAACGCCTGGATACTCCTTTACTCCCGAATTGAATACTAAAGCAGTGAAAGAAGCTACTTATAATGCTGTAGGATTGGCAAAATCTACTGATTCAAGAAATAAAATGAAATTAAGTTTTGAGAGAACTAAAGGAATTAAAGATAAAGTCAAACCTCTGATTAAAAAACATCCTAAAGATTTTGAATTTAATGATAAATTAGAATTGATAAAAAGAGGAATTGCAGCAATAAAGGAAAATGCTAATGTAACTAGTACTACAGGTGTATATGGTGAATTATACGGAGAAAAGTTCTTTGTTAACTCTGATGACACAGAAATTTATTGGGTTCCAGTACTTGTTGATATGAGAATGATGGCTGTGATTATGAGGGAAGGACAACAAGCCATGTCCGTTGAGGGATTTGGAGCATCAAAAGGTTTAGAATTCTTCGAAGAGAAAGAAACAACCCCTGAAAAAGTTGGTGGTAACTCAGGAAAGTACTGTAAAGAGCAACTAGATGCAGTAGCATCTCCGACAGGAAAAACCAAAACACTAGTGTCTCCACAAATGGGTGGTGTAGTTGTTCATGAATCATTCGGTCACTTAAGTGAAGCAGACTTTGTGATAACAGGACAATCACCCATAGCTGATAGATTAGGAGGAGAACTTGGAAGTGAACATGTAACAATTATTGATGAAGGAATCTCCCCTTATGGAGGATTATACTTCCCCTATGACGACCAAGGTGTGAAAACTGGAAGGTCTGTTTTAGTTGAAAAGGGTATATTGAGAGGTTATCTTCATAATAGAGGAACAGCTCATAAAATGAATGCTGAAACAACAGGTAATGCTAGAGCTATCAACTTCATGTTTAATCCTATATGCAGAATGAAAAATACCTACTTTGAGAAAGGAGACTTAACTCATGAAGAGGCTGTTGAAAAAGTAAAGAACGGTGTTTATGCTATTGATATGTCTGGAGGACAAGTGCAAATGGATGGAAATTTCATGTTCAACTGTAATAGAGGATATCTTATAGAAAATGGAGAAATAACAAAACCAATTAAAAATACTGCACTTTCAGGAAATATTCTAGATTTGCTGAAACATGTCCAAGGAGCAACAAAAAAAGTTACACTGAAAACAGGTTATTTCGGCGGTTGCGGCAAGGGAGACCAATTTCCCTTACCTGTTGGATTTGGTGGTCCGGAAGTTATAATGGATCAAGTTCTAATTGGAGGTGCCAAATAATGGAATTTGAAGATTTAAGGGCTAAAGTTCTTGAAGTAGCTGATTCAGCCATTAAATATGCAAAAGACTCGGGTGTTCCAAGTGCTGAAGCGTTCGTTTTTAATCAAAAAATTAATAATGTTTCAGACAATAATGGTAAAATTGATAGCAGACTTGGCATGGTTCAAGGCTTAGGTATTCGTGTTGCGGTTGGTAAACAAGTAGGTTTTGCAAGTTGTACGGGTTTTGAATTAGAGTCAATTAAACAAGCAATCAATCAAGCTCATAGTGTTGCAAAAGTAAGCCTTGCAAATCCCATGTTTAATGGTTTTGTTGCAGATACAAAAACTGCTAAAGAAGGATTTTTAGATCCTGAAATATTGAATCTTAATCCTGAAGAGCTAACAAACTACCTAGATAAGATTAATCAAGAAATCAATAGAGATGATAAAAGAATCATTTCAACTTCCATAGGTGTAAGAATCAGATGGGGAGGTTACGCAGTTGGAACAACAGAAGGATGCTTATCATCTTCGCTTACAACAGCATTCACTGCTTTCTGCAGTAGTGTAGTTGCTGAAACAGGAGAGCGAAAAACAGGTGACGATTTTGTCGTTGGAAGAAAAATTATAGATTTAGATGGAATTGGGAGAAATGCTGTCAAAAAAGCAATGGACGGATTAGGAGCAAAGAAATTTGAAGGAACAGAAATTCTTTCTTCTGTCTGGGAAACTCGTCCTGTATCAAGCTTCCTAGGTGTAGCTTTAGGTTTTCTATTTTCTGGTTCAAGTTATGTTGAGAAAAGCAATCCTTGGGGAGAAAAATTAAACCAACAAGTTGCTGTTGAGGATTTTAATGCTATTGATGATGGTCAGAATCCAGAATATATTCGAACAGCATCAATCGATACAGAAGGAACTCCTAGAGGAAAAACTGTAACAATTGAGAAAGGTATTCTAAAATCATTTCTATTCGACAGAATGTATGGTAAAGCTGCAGACAAAGCTACTACAGGAAATGCTAACAGAGGATTTGGCGGACCAGCTTTTGAGAGTACCCCTGTTATTATGCCCAATACTATTATTATCAAGAATATTGGTAAAAACATAGATGAGCAAATAGCTGAAATAGATAAAGGGATTTTAATAAGAAGTGAACCTATAGGTCTATTTACAGCAAATCAAGCAACAGGTGATTTTAGCGTAACTTGTAACCACGGTTTTCTAATCGAAAGAGGTGAAATAGTCTATCCCTTGAAATCATTTGGTTTAGCAGGAAACTATTTCAAAACATTTAATGATATTCAACAGATAGGTTCTGACAGAGAAATAACAGGTGATATGTTGCAATCACCGTCTATAACTTTCAAGAACCATACAATTTCAGGATGAAACTCTTTTCTTCCTTTTTTTTTCTCCTCTTGAACTAGCACCACCTTGAAGATATTATGGGAATAAAAGCAACTATATTACGAATTTTAAATGAACTACTCCTACCTAAAGGAAGGGGACTTCTGCCATTAACCGTTAAATCAATATTCGCTGAACCACTCTTTCAGATTTTCTGGAATTGGGACAATTTGGTCTTCCGACTCTGTTCTTTCCTTAAATTCAGGAATAAATTCTTTCAACTCTGGTATATATCTTTCAGGTGTTGTTTCATCATTGAATGTTTCAACTAATGTTATATAGATAATG
>BPTO01000011.1 GCA_023705985.1 Candidatus Heimdallarchaeota archaeon
ACTGAACACACTTCAGTTGAATCTACTACAGATGAAAATCGATTAAACTTCACATCTACTCTTCTAATGTTATTATTTCCCTTAATACTTACAAGGATAATCTCAAAGAAGACAAAAAAAGAAAAAAGCACTTAGAAGTAAGTAACAAGGTATATAACATTATTCTGAAAAAAAGGGGAGGATAAAAGGAAACCTAAATTTTGCACTATTGTTTTATTACAAAGAATCTTTAAAAGCGCGTTTGTTCATATAATACCTCAACGTGAAAGAGGAGATTAAGATTGAATTTTTACATTTCTAAGAAGAAATACTGGGATTATATTGTTTTAATCTTCTCTGTTTTGATAATTGTTGGTTTTATACTTATTGCATCATTAAGAATTTCAAGGGTTACTCTATATGATCTATCGATTCAAACTCTGGATATATATTCAGCTAACGGAACAATAGAGTATAGTTTTGTCGAGATGGACGCATCTATTTCAAATGAAAAAAACGATTTAGCTATTTATATATTAAGTGCAATTCTTGTACTCGCTGGTTTTCTTCTTTCTAGACTTTACCCAAAGAAAGTGGGATTATTCAGTGTTTTTTTCGCTATATATCATATAGATGAGCTGGTAAGATTAATGGCTCACATACGATACTCGTCTCATAGTCTAGGGGCTTCTATGATGTTTCTTGGTGGAGCAAATAGTTATACAAGTAATGTGAATGTTCTTTTCTTGTTCTTAATATTTCTTACTCCTTTATTGCTGTTTCTAAAAGGGGTGATCTTAATTGCTTCTACGAAGAAAACAAGGAGTTCAAGTGAACATAAGAGGTTAAATAGTAAAGAAGAACTAGTGGAGCAAACAATAGCAGTTATTCCATTCTACGGGATTTATACTTTTAGCCTAGTTGGAATGTTCGGTTGTGCTTTTCTTTTAACTTTACCTATTACTGGAAAATTTAATCTTTTGGGTGTCTACTTAACTTATATTTTTGCAACAAGTGTGATTTTCTTAATACTTTCAAAGCTACAAAGCAAGATCAAGGAACCTATAATTTCAAAATCACGAAAAATAAAAATTATTTCACTTTCGATAGCTAGTATATTTTTTATAGCTATAACCTTGTTTTCTATATTTTTCTGGAGCGATGAGTTATTTTACTATTTAAACCCATTCTACACTCTAGAATTAACTTTCAATTTGGACTTTTCTGCAATTTCAAGCGAATTTCTGGCTTGTTTTATTCTGATCCTTTTGTTATTTATAGTTCCGTTAATAATATCTTCAAGTATACTATTTCTAATATATAAACTAAAAACGAGAAAAAAAACTGATAAGACTGAAGAAGAGGATATGATTGTTAAAGAAGTAGATAAAATCGTTCCAATTAATTATAACAAAAAGATAAAAATAGAACAAGCAATCTCCATTATTCTAATAACTTTAATTCTAGGGCTCCCTAGTAATTTGATCATCCAAGGAGAAGCTGTTTGTGATGGTTGGAATATAAACAATTTTGAAATTGATGATGCTTATGGTATGAATATGTCTAGTAATTCATCAATAACGATTAAAGAAGTAGAATTATATGAAAATTCTACTTTTGTAATGGAAATTAATTTCCAATATATTCATCACAATGTTCCGGATTTTATGCGTGGGGATATTATTATAGTCGATTCTATAGTTATGGATATTGACAATAATTTGTTACTTGACTCATTTAGATTTTTTAGTCATATTGCAATCACTGCAGAAGAACCACAATTGGAATACAGAATCTTGAATAGTACACGAGGTAAACATTTTGTTCTCTATAAATCAGGTAATTATCAAATTAGAGGTTTTCTCAACACTTCATTTATTGTAGATTCAACAATTAATTTTGTACTTACTTTTTCTGGCTTCAATTCAGATCCTAAATATTTCCTAGTTCAAACCAATTTAATGAAAACAATAATAATTCCATAAGAATCTATTGCACAAAATATAAATTCGATAAAGAGTTTCAATATTTTGATTACTTTTCACTCTTTGCAATCTTTCTTCTTTTCAGCATTCTAACCAAGAAATAAATTCCAATAGTTATTCCTGCAACAATCAAGACAATCGCTGCAATAATCAATACGAAAAGAATAATCGTCCTAGTTTTGAATGCATCATAATATTCCATCCCTTTCTCTACTGTTTCTTCTGTGAAGTAATCCGTCATGGGCACTGCTCTATAGGGAGTGCCAGATAACTCCTCAGTTACATTTACCGCTATAGTTTCATCAAATTGAGTCATGTAAGTCAAATAGAGCATCTTGTTTATTGGATCAAAGATATTCGAATAACCTGTGTGAGTTGTACTTTTTTGAAAACTAACAGCTTCTAATACTTCATTGAATTTAGCAACTGTTAGCTCTTCTTCATTTGTTATCTCACTTAATATTTCTGTTGATTCCTCATATCTTGGGCAAGGCCATTGGCCATTATTACTAGCATTATTTACTCGATTGAAATTTGTTTGTGTGAGGAAACCATCAACACCTGCTTCCTTTCTTGTAAAAGCTAACTCTCCGTCTATTCCAGGACTTACAATTACCATGTCTCCTGAAGCATCAGCGAAGAACCATTGAAACCAAACATGTCCTTCCCAGTTAACATTCTTAAGAAAATCTATCACTTCACTAACATCAGCATTTTGTCTCAAAACATCAAATAGAACCCATGATCCATCAACACTGTAGCTTTGATAAGGGTGAGAATTAAGGGGAGTGTCAGGTATACCCGTTAAATCATAACATAATCCTTGATCATTCATTCCTCCTTGGGCACCAACATAGATCTCTTCCCAGTACCAACCAACAAATGCACATCCGTAGTAATCTCCGTCAGCTGTATAGTAAAACATTCGACTACTTAGTGGTTCAATACCAAGAGGGTGACTAAGTCCTCCATCCTCACTGTTTCCGAAAAGTACTGAATTACCAAAGGAAGCCGCAAAATTTGTGCAGGATAGTTCAATTTCCTGCAGATTATTTGAAATAGAAGTAACTTGAGTACCAGTGCAAAGTAAACTTGTTACAATAACAATAGAGACAGATAGTGATTTGGATAAATTGGTGATTGATTTTTTCATGTGTTCGCCTATTAGATATATTTTCCCGCTAGATGTAGGGAATTCTTGATATTATAACTTCAGATACTTATAAAGCTATACAATTACAATTGGAACTATAGAAAAATATTGGGAAAAAGACTCCTAGTTGAAGAATGATTAAACTTCACATTTACTCTACTATTATTAGTAGTTCCCTTAATGCTAACTAGGATAATTTCAAAGAAGACAAAAACAAGGAATAGAAAAACTTAGAAGTAAGTAATAAGGTATTTGACATTTTTCAGAAAAAAGTGGAGCAAAAAAGAAAATACTATATAAACCCAACGAAAAAAAGCTGCCAAAAAAACAAAAACTGCAATCTAACTGTAATCTAAGAGCGACGGTTTATAAATACTAGCGACAATTTTTTTACAGGAGAATTCGTTCTCCTAAGACATGGCAAGGTTACAAAAAATGAGCGTGGTAGCATCGGAATTTCAGGTAGGTCAGCTAGGCGGGTACATTTCTCCGAACGACCTATCTCAGATTCTTTCTTCTGGTATTCGGAAGCAAAGTTTAGTTAAATCTTATTTCAGCGATCCTGAAGACGAAAGAATCAACAGAATTATGACTTTTACTCATCAAATTGGCAATCTACTTATCGAGTATTTTCCTTCTACAATTATCACTGATGTAACTATTCATTTTCAGAGGCTTGTTCCTCGTTTTCTTGAAGACTATGGTGATTGCAGGTATTTCACTCGTCTTCATGTCGCTAATCACTTTTTAGCTTTATTGGACTATAGGTTGTCATTAGTTGGATCTAAGCTTTCACCTAAGCATATTGACCTCATCAGTCAGAACTTAGATTACCAACGAGGCAAGACTAAGACTTTCAGTTTTTTTGCTATGAAGAAGGTTCAAAATGATCTTCTAGCTGCTGGTTTTATTCAAAGAAAGCGTAAGATGATCTATTCTCCTTTACTTAGTTCTAAAGTTAATCAAGCTATCTGTGGACTAGAGCAAGCTTTTCCCCATCTAGAAGATCTTTGGAGCAGAGTCCGGGAAGAGAGTCTTCGTCTTATCACTTTACAGTTTGTTCCTAAGATTAACATCGATGATTGTGCGATTGTTATCCTAGCAACTTTAATTCCTTTCTATTGTGTTAAAGAGAGGGGATTGATGAAAGTTATCTGGATGTATTTGGAACATCATTATAATATTGATATTGACTATATTAAACGTAAAGTTTACCGTTTCAGGAGCATGCTAAGAAAAAATCATTGATACTAATAAAAATAGAGTGAAAATTAAATGAATCGAATTATGGGTTTGGGTTTGGAAATGTTCAAGGAAGATAGGAGATTGAAATATTGTGACAGGATCTGGGATAAGTGAGCTTCTCTACCAAATAGAAGGCATCTTTACTGGTGTAGTTAAGGTTACTTTTTTAGTCATTTTGCTAGTTTTTGTCCTTAAACTTTTATTTGAGATCATTTCTGAATGGTTGCTTAAAGGCTTGAAGAAGTATCTTAAATGGATTTTTCTTCCTGGATCGTTCATGCACACTTTTTTCCATTCTATAGCAATCAGGTTTCTTGGTTACGATGTCCGTGTTAATTTTCACATGAGTTTCACCTTAGACGATATGAGTTCCATGAGTTTATCAGGTGACTTGAAAAACACCTGGCACGCTTTTTTAATCGGTTTTGCTCCTCTCTTAAATTTAGTAGTTGTTCTTCTTCTGATCCAATTTCACGAATCGTGCAGAATTTACTTTGAATTCATCAACTTCCCTCCAGGTGAATGGCTTATCATCTATCTCAAGATTAGTTTTATTCTCTTCGCGTTACCAGATTTTGGCGATATCACTTTACTTTTCGTTACAGCCACTGCTAAACATACTGAGTTATTGTTTTTAGCTATGGTTAGCTTCTTCTGTTATGTTATCGCCATTCCTGTTTGGGGATATTTGATTGCCTCTATTAATTATGCTTTATTTAATGTCGTTCTCCTTTATCTCGCTAAGAAAAGGTTTTTCACTAGAAGTAAGGATAAAATTACTAAGAGCTTTGATATAGATAGTAAATCTCACAATCGTTGATTCTTTTTTTTATATTCCCATCGATTTTCACAACAAAAACGATAAAGATCTGTTTATGATATAACTCTACAAAAAGAAAAAGTTACTATTCCAGCTGATTTTTATCCATTTCCTTAATAATTTGTGCTATTATTGGCTTTAGTTTTGGTATATCTTCTTCTATGGTTTCCCATACAACTTCTCGATTAACTCCGAAATACACATGAATTAATTTATCTCTCATTCCAGACATTTCTTTCCAAGGCAGTTCTTGATTTTCTTCTTTTATCTTCTTAGGTATTTCTTTTGCTGCTTCACCTATGATTTCCAGTGCTCTAATAACCGCATATGAAGTTTTATCGTCAGTTGCAAATTGATTATAGTTCATCCCTTTTGTAAACTGTTCAATTTTTTTAATAGATTCTAGTATATCATTAAAAAAATCAATATAATGTCGTTTTATGTTCATACTTCCACAACCTCCTTGAGAATTTGTTTTCCTATAGTGGGTTTTAGAGCTTCTTTCATGACTAAATCGACTTTGACTTGTAATAATTCACTCAGATAGCTTTCTAAATGAATATATTGAAACAGACTTGGAGGTTTATTAAAAGCGACCAACACATCAAGATCACTGTGATTTTTTTGTTCACTTCGAATAAATGAACCAAAAATACCCAAATACTTGACTTTATACAAATCAGTTATTTCCTGAAAATGATTTCTCAAAATCTTCAAGAAGAAAGATACTTGCTCATTTTCTGTTGTCCTGATGGTTGTCATCATTCTCATTATTTTCAAAGCATTATGATATAAAAAGACTTTCAAATATTCGGACAATTTCATTTCAGATTGATAAATATAGAACTCCTTCTTTCACAGTACTAGTGTATTTTACTGTGTGGTTGTCGTTAGCTTAAGCCTTGAAATTACAAAGATCTTTAATATAGATAAAAAGAACTCACACTAGATGAGTCTTTTTTTTGGTATATTCCCAGCGAATTTCATAACGAAAACGATGAAAATAATTTTACAATATTATTATGATAGATATGGTTTTACCATGGTACTTTTGTATTCCATAAAATCATATACTCAATTTTACACAATTTTTCAGCTACGAATATTAAAGATTAAAAAGAGTAAGAGGAGATACAATTATGCCTTCAAGAACGAGAAAAGATATTCAGATCGGTGCAAAAGTTTCAATTGTTGAGAAACATAATCAAAGAACCGGAGAATTGACCACCGGTGTTGTAAAGACTATTCTCACCAACTCAAGTAGCCATCCCCATGGAATCAAGGTTAGACTGGAGAGTGGGAAAATGGGCAGAGTTAAATCAATACTAGAATAATTGAATGATTAGGATACAAAATAGATGATAGAGATAAATCTCACAATTGGTGAGTCTTTCTTGTATATTCCTAGCGATTTTATGCTAAAAAAATAAGATATGTTTATAATATATTTATGGTACTTATTATGCGAAAAGAAAAAAGTAACAAGGTGTACAAAATGTTCTGCAATAGTTGCGGTAGCAAATTAAAAGAAAGTGACAAATTTTGTGAGAATTGCGGTGCTAGTATTGAAGGAACACCAGAAGTTGACAACTTCCAACAGCAACCCTATCAACAACCCCCTCAACAACCCTATCAACAACCCCCTCAACAACAATATAGCGGTCCTTATCAGCAACCAACTGTTGTCTATCAACCATCCCCTATCTATTCTCAACGCAAAAGTCCAGGTCTTGCAGTAGTTCTATCGATATTTGTTCTTTTAGGCTCAGGTCAAATGTATGGGGGAAAAGTAGGAAGAGGTTTAGGTTTCTTATTTGGAGTTTTTGGAATTACAATTTTCTTTATTGTTTCATTTGTGCTCTGGTGGCCCGTTGCTTGGTATTTAATTCCAGTTGTAGCAGGTTTGCAAATTTGGTGTCATATTGATGCTTATCGAGTAACAGAAAAATATAATAGATTCTTACATACACATAATCGACCACCCACGAATCTTGACAATTGGTGAATGGTCAAAGGTTAGATAATGGAATGAAACGGACTTTCCTGAATATATTAGTTGTTTTTCTAGTATCATCAGCTATACTTTACTTTTCTCCTTCTACCTATACAGTCTCTTCCCTTGATTTCTCCTCGCTTTCTTTTTCTTTTCTTCTACCTCATGAACCCATTGTTATCGAATCTGATGAAGATTTCCTAGATTATGGTTTTCCTGGTACAGGTACAACGGAAGATCCTTTCATCATAGAGAATCTAAACATTACAACATCTGAAGAGGATGGTATAAGAATTAACAGTACTTCTAAACATTTTATCATTCGTAACTGTTATATTGATAGTTGTGAGAATGGTATTGGCATTCGGTTTGTTTCTCCAGGAACCACTTCTGTTATCAATAATACTTGCTTCAATAACTCCTGGCATGGGATATTTATGTATCTAACTGATAATGCTCTCATCGCTAACAATACCTGCGCCCATAACGATCGGCTGGGTATTTTCCTTAACACTTGTAACAATTCAATCATTAAAGGCAATGTTCTCTTTGATAATTTCAGAGGAGGTCTCGTTATGCAGGATTCTCTTCACCCAATTATAGAAAACAACTACATCTATGATAACCATTTCTATGGTGGTATTCGCCTTCTTCATACTAATAATGCTGAAATACGCAACAACACCTTTCAGTTTCATTATTATAACATACAATTAGTTTTATCTAACAATTCTATATTTGCTGATAATCTCTTTATTACGGGAGTATTTAGCATTATAATTGTTGATTCAGATACTAGTACTATTTTCTCTAACAATTTCACTCATAATCATGCTGGTATCTACTTTTTACGATCCCTTAATTGTGCTGTTATTAACAACTCTTTCTATGATAATGTTTGTGGTATGCGTATCTCCAATTCTAATAGTAGCACTTTTAGTTATAATATCATTCAGAACAGTACCTTATATGGTGTTACGCTTGACTCTCTCTCTTCTAGCAACCTTTTTCATCACAACGCCTTTATTGGAAATAATCCAGAAGGTTTTTCCCAAGCTTCTGATAACGGAACTGATAATACTTGGTCTTACAAGCGAAAAGGTAATTACTGGTCTGACTGGTTAGAAGGTGATTATTTAATTGACGGGACTGCAGAGAGTGCTGATAGTCATCCTTTAAGTGAATATCTTAAATATTCTACCCACAAAACCTCTCTTGACTCTTTCTGGGGTGTTATTTTTTCTCTCTTTCTGTTCACTGTTGTAACTCGTGTGATTATTCTTAAGAGAGCTAGATTACTTGTAAAGAGCTTTAATTCAGAGACATAGGTTAATTATAAAAATAAACCTTTTTCTTATTTCTCTTATTTTTATTTGCTACTTTTTTCTAGTGATTCATAAACTAGATCACTTATTCGCAATGTGTCAATGGGAAGTATCCAGTTATTATCTTCTGGACAATATTGCGTTAGTACGATGAATATTACTTCATTTGATGGGTCAATTCTGAAGATTGTGTTTAAAGCTCCTTCCCAACCATAGTCCCCTATTCCGCTCTTAAGCATATTTTCAGCTATTTTAACCATTACTCCAAGACCAAAACCATACCCCTTGTTCCTCTTTATTATTTCTGGATCTTCTGGTTGAAACATTTGCATTTCCAGATAGCTCTTCCCTTGCAGTAACTGGTTAGATGTCATAAGATCAATTGTTTCTTTTGATATAACTTGGACTCCTTTGTATTTCCCCCTATTTAGCATCATAACACAGAATTTCAAGTAGTCGCCCAGTGTAGAAACTAGACCACTTCCTCCTGACAAAAACTTTGGTTTATGGTTGAATCCTTCTCTAATATGGCCAGCTACTCTTACCAAATTGCCATCTTGATTCTTAGTGTATGCCTCTACAAGTCTTTCTCTTTTTACAGGAGGAACAAAGAAATCTGCATCTTTCATACCTATTTTGTTGAAGATACGCTCTTTGAGAAATACATCAAATTTCTTTTCTGAAAGTTTTTCGATTAGTAAACCTAATATGTCATGTCCAAACGCATACCAGAAATATTTACTTGGCTCAAATGCTAAGGGAAGAGTAGCAAGACACTGACTAAATTCCTCCAATGGGGGAAATGAGGTTTCTAGAACTGCCTTTATCCCATCTTTTTGCGGTGAAATAGGCTTTTCCTCTCCAAAATTAAATTCTTCGTTGTACAGTTTATCAATTGGAACTCTTGGATAGAAACCATAACTAAGTCCAGAAGTGTGTATGAACAGTTGTTTGATGGTGATTGGTTTTTGAGCGTCTTCTAGTTCAACCTCACCTGTTTCTTCATTATATGATTTCAACTCCTTCAGATTTTTATACTCAGGAAGATATTTTTCAAGAGGGTCATTTAAATTATATTTTCCCTCTTCTAGAAGAATCAATGCTGCCAAACATGTAATTGGTTTAGTCATCGAATAAAGACGGAAGATATTATCAAAGGATATTGGAATCTCGTTTTCTATGTCTTTCCAGCCAAATTTATTGCAGTATACTAGTTTTCCCTTATGATAAACAGCTCCTAGAATACCACCTGTTTGATTATCTTCAATGTATTTTTGAAATTCATCTGAAAGATTTGAAAAAGCGTCAGAATCTATTTCCTGGATTTCCATAAAGAGTCCTATTGTTTTTGGTATTAAATTCTTTCTCCACAAATAGCTGTGTGAGATCTGATGTGAAGAGAAAAATTACTTATTTCTATAATTACTAGAGATGTTTGGTAACAAAGATTTCAGCACTTGTAATTTTCAAAGGATTGATTTTTATCATTTGCTCATCTTCTGTTATTAAGAATTCAGCTTTTGCACTTTCAGATGTTGATATAATTATTGCATCAGGAAGCTTAATATCTTTCTCTGCACGTAATCTAGCCGCTTTTTCTGCAACCCCTAAATCAACTTTTATTATAGAAAATATACTTTCAATGTGAGCTTTGAATCTTCTAGCAGCATGAAAATCTTTGTTTCTATACATTCCAACGAGTATTTCCGCTACTGCAATTGGTGAAATAATTCCAGTAATTTTTCCTCGTTCTATTTCAGAAATTATTTTTTTGCAAAAATCTGCATGAGGTTCTTTATTAATTATAGCTGCAAAAATATTCGTATCTATACAAATTTTCATTCCCACTCATCTCTTAGTTTCTTCTGGAATTCTTTACTTTCTTCGAAAGGTTCACTTTTCTCCAAAACAGTAGTTAATGATTCACGAATGACTTCAACTAAGATCTTTCCTCCTTCTTCCCTGAAAACAAGAATATCTCCTGCAGTTATATTCATTTTTTCTCTAATTTCCTTTGGAAGTACTACTTGTCCCTTCTTACTAACCTTGCTTGTAATCATGTGATAAGGTAAGATTTTCATACTTATAAGTATGACTAAAACGTATTATTTTGCTATTACAATTGAGAAAAAATGACTGTTTTCTTAAAAGATTCACTTGAAAGGAGGAATTTTATTCATATTCAAAAGAAATCAATCCTTGAATTCTGGTCGTTTCATGCGCTCCTCATTCATCTTAAATACTGTTGGGGGAGCTCCGGGATAAATGAAATAGAATAACAGATTACATACCTTGCAATAATGCTTTTGGTTACCTATATCATTGATATACTTGTAGCATTTTGGACATTTTTTCACAAAATCACCTAGGAAACCAGAAACATAAGCTTAAAAGCTTAGTTATTAGAAATTATAAATGTAAGATAAATATTTTCCCCTTAAGGTTACTAAAAGAGTTAAAAGAGATCCTATCTTAATTGAGATTATCATTGAAAGGATGGAATTGAATCTGAATTATAGATATAGGTGACAGTATATTGTTGTTCATCTTCTTCTATTTCATTAAAAATTCCATTAGTTAACTCTTTTGGAGGAGAAAAATCAGGCATACCTTGAGATAGGCTTATTGCGTCATTTTCAATCGATTTTCGTGTCATTTCCCTAATTACTGATTCTTGAAAATGCTCTAATTTAGTTACTATATGAGTCATATAGTATTACCAGATATTATCGCTTGTTAGGTTTACTGAAAAGAAATATAAAAAACATCAGAGTTGATTTATTTTCAGAACCTAGAAATATCTCGATAACTTTAAATGTATTACATGTATTTGTATCATTGCAAAAATCAATGTTAAAACTAGTGGTGTATAATGAATGAGTGAAGATAAAATCAGCGTGGGATTCGAAAAGATAATTGGAATAAAGTTCTTGAAAGCAAATGAATTACCAAAAGATTTCAATACAATAAAGAATCCTGGCGTTAGATCTTATTGTGATGCTGTCCGTCTTCTAAATACAGAAAAATATTCTGAAGGGTTAATTGTAACAAAAGATTCTATCAAAGTTTGTCACTGGTCACCTGTAAATTTAGGACTAAAAGAACCCGAGACAGGTGTAGAGATGAATATAATACCTTTATTTGATGAACTGTATCATGGTATTTTCATTTTTAATATTGGAAAAAACAACAAGAATCACCCTCTTCAAAGTGCTATTGATAATCCAGATGCTGTAACTTTGGTAGGAACTCCTGAAAATATTGCTAAATCAGTTGAAGTGATAGGACTAGAAAATTTCACAAAAGATTATATCAAACAACTTGAATTATCTGCAGTTTCTTTATTTTCAAATGAAGATATTCTAACTAAGAAAGAGAGGAGAAAAAGAAAACGTCATTTAAGGAGTTTAAAATTCATAAATTGGTTATTCGCTTCAAAACTAATAAGTAACAAACCAATGATTAAGTTTATAACTAAGATGATGACGAAATACACTTTCATAAAGATAATGGATGGTTTTTTAAGGAAATTCGGTACTGGTAGTTGTCTCTGTTATGGAGCTGCTGCGATACCTTATGCTACTCAAAAAGCTAACATAACCTTTGCAGATTCAGGTAGTATAGGATGGGGTGGTTTATCAAATAAGGACATGTTCCTAGGGCTTCCTTACAATTTGTATAAAACTCTGGAACCAAATTTAATAATTGATTAAAACATATAACTTCTCCCAAACCTCTACTTTTTTTAAAGAAAAACATATATTCTTCTTTAACTGTAAAGAATTGTGTCTTTTGGAATTTAAGTAATCCTAACATTGTAAACAAAGAAAAGATTCGACTAAATTGCAGAATCTCTAAACGCACGATTTACATTCTTCATTTTTTCCACTCATTGGGTGAAACAACTGGAGGATGTACGAACCGTCTGTAGATGGATATTTCATCAATTTTTTGATAATCTTCTTCAGAAAGCTGCATATTACATGCTGCAAAATTTTCCTTCAAATGGCTTAAACTCGTAGCTTTTGGTATTGGAACAGCACCTTTATCCATCAACCACACCAAGCAAACCTGAGCTGCACTAATTTTATTCCTTTCAGCAATTTCTTTAATAATAGCGTTGTTTAACACTTTTCCTCTACCTAATGGGGAATATGAAATTAAATTGATTTTCTCTTCTCTTAGAAACTGTTGCATTGGTTTTTGTTGAAGGTAGGGATGATGTTCAATTTGAATTGCAAAAATAGGTTTATCACAAGCTTCTTGAGCCTCTTCAATCATTTGGGGTGTGAAATTTGAAACACCAATATTTTTTATTTTTCCTTCATCTACAAGTTGACTAAAAGCTCTTAATGTTTTTTTATGTGAATAGCCCAAAACATATGCAGGATAATGAACGTACAAGATGTCAATATAATCTAATTTCAGCTTTTTTAGCGATTTAATTGCTGATTTAAGAGTAAGTTTTGGTCTTACTTTAAGAGGATGTACTTTTGTCGCTACAATTGTATCTTTTCTTTTTATAATTCCAGATTCAAAGATTTCTTGGAGCCCTTCTCCAACCCCAGATTCGTTACCATATGATTGTGCAGTATCGATAAATCGATAACCAATTTTCATTGCTTCAATTGTAGAAAATTTAGCTTCTTTTATTTTTAACTTCCAAGTACCTAGCCCAATTTTAGGTAGTTTCATTAACGACATGATTCTAATACGAAATTTGGTCTAAATAAAATTTTGGTAAAATCCAGTGAAAATGTTCTTTATTACTAAATATTTAAAATCTGAAGAACTCATCAATTTCTATGGAATACCGCATGGTTTTTGATGCTGGTTCAAAACTACTAAAGTGCGCTATAGCTGATGAAAACAATTCTATTATCGCTTTGGAAGGTATCATTCCTGAGGTTGTTCAATCTGAAGATGGTTTCGGAAGATCATGGAAGATAACTGATTATTGGAGGAACTTACTTCAATTAGCTGAGAAAACGATTAAGAAAGCATCAATTGATCCTCTGAAGGTTAAATACGTCACATCAAGTACTATTAGACCTAGTTGTGTTTTTTCAGATGAAGATTTCAATCCATTATATATAGGTTCGAGCTTCGATATTCTAGGCATTCATTATGGAGATGAAATTGAAGAGCAATTTTCAGAATTAACTGGAGAAAGTATGTACCAATCTACAGGTCATTTTCCTAGCTTCCTAATGCCTCCTACTAGATTCGAATGGTTACGAAACAACCCAGGTTTTGTTGATAACAAAATAATTGCACATTATATCCCTCTAGATAGTTGGATATTGATGAAACTTGGAGGAGAATTTCATGCTAATTATACAAGTGCTATGGAATCAGGTTTCTTTGATGTTCGAAACAAACTTTGGCACGATGAATGGTATTCGATTTTTGATATTGATGATAGTTTTTTCCCGTTTCCTGTCCTTTCAGGAGAAATAGTAGGTAATGTTTCAAATAAAATTATAGATAAACTCAAACTTAGTTCTAATACTGAAATAGTGGCAGGAATCACCGATACTCAAGCAGCTTTATTAGCATCAAATTCTATCAATCCTGGTGATATTGGAGTAGTTCTTGGTAGTACAACACCTGTTCAAGCAGTTGTTGATAAGTTCTATCAAAGTACTAAGGAGCGTGCATGGACTACTGGATTTTCAGTTAAAAATTTGTGTGATAACTATGTTGTGGAATCACACGTGGGAATCACAGGTCAAGTTATTAAATGGGCAGCACATCTTTTCAGTTCTAAGAATAAGAATGAAATTTCAGAACCAACAGCAAGGCAATATGAAGATCTGGGAAAACTATATTATGAATTTGATGTTTTTGAACAAGAAGAACCCTTAGAAAATGTATATTCTCAAGGTGTGTATGCTAACCTTGGTCCTTCAACTTTAGAATCTGCAGGTAGTGAAAGATCAGGTGGTGAATTCTATTTTCCAAGCCCTGGAGGAGTGAATGAATTTTATATAACACAGAAACAGCTGATTGGAGCAGTCTTTGACAATATTATGTTTGCTGTCGCAAGAAATATTGAAATCGCAACAGAAATTGCTCAACTAGATAAATTTTCATTAGCAGTGCTTGGAGGTCTTTCTAGATATAACTTATTATGTCAAAGAACAGCTGATCTTCACAATACTCCAGTAAAATATCTAATCAATCCTGAAGCAACTGTACAAGGAATGTTATTGATTTGTGACGTAGCAAGTGGAACAATAAAAAATCCTTCTGATTTAGAAAAAAGACTAGATGAGAAAGGGGAATTAAACCAATTAAATCCTCGTTCTTCAATGACTCTAAAACTACAAGAGAAATACAAGAAATGGATTAGTATCACCAGAATCTAGATTCTCAACTATCCATGTCTCTCATTAAATCATAAATCTCTCTTTCAGTTTCTTCTGCTTCTTCAGGAATAGCGTAAATAGTTCCTAAGAGCGAAGCTCTATACTGAATTTTAGCTGCCATCTCTGCTTGTTGACAAACTGTCCAAGCTTGATCCAAGTTTACTCCACAAGCTACGTTACCATGATTAGCAATGAAAACTGCGAGATTATTTCCTAAAGCATCTACAGCATTATCAGCTAAATCATCAGTACCCGCCATACCAAATTCAGCAACTTCACATCCCCCAATGAAAGGAATAACTTCATCGACAATAGGACCTATAGGTATTCTAGCAATTGACAAAGCTGTTGAATAAGGAGCATGAGAATGGACTATAGCTTTGATATCTTGCCTAGCTCGATAAATTGCTAAATGCATTTTTGTTTCAGAAGTAGGATTTCTTCTTCCTATGATTGTATCTCCCTTGCTATCGATTAAGACAATGTCTTCAATATCCATCTCATCATATTTGACAGAACTAGGAGTTACAAGAAAAGCATCTTGACCATTGGGTAGTTTAACTCTTACAGAAACATTTCCTGCAGTTCCAACAATATATTCCTTCTTTATCATCTCTTTGCATACATCGATTATCTGTTGTATTTTTCCTTCATAATGGTAAAGAGAAGGTTGAATATCTTCGAGTTCTTGAGTCTTGTCAAATTGTTTATCAACTGTTGTATATCCTTCCAGAACTTCCGGATTCTTGATATTTTCAGGAATATTTTTGTTGAGAATTTGTTTGATTCCTTCCACCATCATCATAGCATGTCGATGATTAGTTTCAAAAGTATCTCCTCCTATATGAGGAGTGACTATCACATTATCTAACTCTAGGAATTCATTGTCTTGATCAACAGGTTCGATTGAGAAAACATCAAGAGCAGCACCAGCTATTTTTTTCTCCTTTAAAGCTTCTAGTAGTGCATATTCGTCAACTGCTGAAGCTCTAGCTGTATTGATAAACAAAGCATGTTCTTGCATCAGAGCAATCTGTTCTTCACCAATCATATTATCTGTTTCATCAGTGGGAGTACAATGAACGGTTATTATGTCTGATTTTGCCATAAGAGTGTTTAAATCAACTTCTTCTCCTTGAATAGCACTTAATCTTGCAGGATCTACATAGGGGTCGTAAACAAGGAATTTAACTCTGAAAGGAAGTAGAAGTTTAGCTACAGTAAAGCCTATTCTACCTAAACCAACAATTCCTACAGTTTTCCCTTGAAGCTCAAATCCTTTGAATTCATTATAGTATTTGATGTAATCAGAGAAATCATTTACTTCAAACTCATTTTCAGTGTGTAAGATTCTTTCGATTGAATGTAGCTTTCTTGCCAAGGATAGCATTAACCCTATCGTTAATTCGGCTACAGACACAGTATTTCGATTAGGAGCGAAAAGTACTGGTATTCCCTTTTCAGTAGCTATTTCTAAATCAATATTGTTTGGATCCCCACGAGTTGCACCTATTATCTTTAAATCAACATTTTCTAGAACAGCTTTTTTGACGTGATCTCCTTCACAAATGAGTATTTCTGCCCCTATTTCTTTTATCTTCTGGATGAGATCTTCATCTTTGAAATAAAGGTTACTTGTCTCTCTCCAACTCTCGTAAACTATTTCATCATCTAAGATTTTCTTAAGTTCTTCAAGAGCTTCTGGAGAGAATTCCGCTGTTATATATGCTTTCATCTTTATTCACACTTTCCAATTAAAACATCAATTTTCTGAGCTTAAGCATATTTTTCATTTGACCTTTAACTTCTAAACTCCCGCTGGAATAAGCTTTGATAGGGTTAATTTGCTTAGTCATCATCTTGATAAATACTGTTGAATCCATTTTAACTTGAACAGCAGCTTCCTCATCAACACCTTCAGATAAAACTAAACTTTCAGCCCCGTCTATTTTGAATAAGAAAGATTTAGATAAATCTGGGAAAGTTATCATCAATGTATTATACCAATTTTTAAAGGTTTTTTTGACTTTTTCAGTATTATAACGATCTACTATTTTTTGAAGACCATCAGTATAGCTAAAATCATCAGGAATCTTTGAGGGTGCAGATTTAATAGCTTTTGATTTTTTTGGAGTCGGAGATTGGATTATCACATCTGTTTTCTTTTTAACATCCTCACCAATTGCATTTTGTGTAATAGTCTTCTTTCTAGATATGGTTTCTACTGATTTTGAAGGCATACTTGCACGAATAATTTGTACTCCTCCACGATTACTCTGATATTCGTCTAGATGGTCTTTCTCTAGAACTATCTCATACATCTTTTTGATTCTGGGTAAAGTTCTTATTGCAAAAACCATGCTAATTATTAATATACCAAAACCTAAGATAGCAAATATTGTTATGAAAGTTATGAGTAAGATTTGTTTTTGAGGAATTACTGATTCGTACTCATAAAACTTTATTAGCATAATAACAGTTAATCCCAGTAACCCTAATCCAGTAATCATTAACGCAATAAAACCAATAATCATTTGATTACTAATTGTGTTAGCTCTTGTTCGATTCATCATAAAACTATTTAGATTTCAACTTTATAAATTTTCATGATAGTATTATGGATAAAAATAGAATGTTAACCTTTAGATTCAAGGTAATCGTTAACAATCAATTGTGGTCGTCCTCTGCAAAGAGCAATGTCCTGAATACAAAATTCCAAATCAAGCGTTTTTAATGTTTCTTCTTTTGGTACACCATCCTGTCTAAATCCAATTTGCTGGTAATATCCTTGGATCATCTCTTCTGCGGGTAGTGAAATACCTTTCAATGGCCCTTTCGTTAATGGAGGATCCCCTAATAATCGTTTAGGTATTTCATGTCGAATTGCACCCTCCCGAGCGTTAAACATTTGACGTAAAGTCTGTATACGCCACCCAATTTTCAAAAACTCATCAGGTGTAATATCCCATCCAAACACGCTTTTTATGAGTTCAAATAAAGGATAACTACCACAAGATAACGAATATGAACACAGCCCAAGTGAATTAATACTTTGAGCGAATTTAACTGCAAGCGTATGGTTTTTACTGTTTTTTACTAAATTTTTACTTGTTTTGAATTTGAAAGCTTTTGTAAAGCGTGCTACAGGATGTAACATTAGAGTATCAACACCTCCTGCTGTATGCCTTCCAGGTGTGGGATCTGATAAATAAGTGGTAATAAACCAGTTGATATATCTAGGATCGTGCATTGGTATTTCTGATCCATTTGCATTCATAGCGTAAAGTTTTGATCCTTCAATCTTTTGGGAAGCAATCCATGTTCCATCTGCTAATAAATCTCCTATTCCCTCACGATTAACCATCATCTCAAGCAATGGAAATATATAATCTGATTCGTGCCATTTTGGCAGAAATCCCTCTGGGAATCTCTCAGATTTAAAATCATCCTGTTTAAGTAAACCATTCTCAACACATTCTAACACAAAACCAAGAGTAACACCTGTTGATATCGTGTCCAGTCCTTGACGATTTAAATAATCATTGATTTTTATCATCACCATGGGATCTTCATTCAAAATGTTACTACTCAATGATGCAAGAGTTTTATATTCAGGTTTGTGAGAATCTTTAATTCCTATCTCTGGAATTGTAATTTTTCTTCCACAACGTAAAGGACATCCATAACACCCATAAGGTTTTGACTTGATTGAAGCAAGCGTGTTTCCTACTTTTTTTAATGCTATTTTCTGTGGATAGTCAATAAAGCTGATACCACCAAAATTTTTTACAGATGCATCACCTACGGGGACAGAAATCGGAAGTGTAAATCCAGTTCCATATCGATGCAAATAGTTTGCAACTAATGCTTCTGCTTTCAACCCTGGAAATTTCATGACCTTTTGCAAGCTACCACCAAAGCTCATCTTCATTATCCTCATGATATTACCGAATTTCGGTACGAATTTGAGCATCTTTCCCATCAATCCCTTTCCTAACATTTTACTCATGTTTTTTCGATACTTTTTCGAAAGGGAAAGAGTGGCTTCTCTATCTGCAAGAGTGAGTTTCACACTGCTTTTTAAACACACTGCTTTCAATTTCTTTGATCCCATTACTGCTCCAAGCCCACTTCGTGCAGCAATACGCCCGTAATCATTTACAATTCCGGATATTAGAGATTTATTTTCTGCTGCAACTCCAATTGTAGCTACATTAACATTCTTTCCATATTTTTCTTTTAATAGATCCTCTGTTTCAAAAGTATCCTTTCCCCAAATCTCTGAAGCGTCTCTCAATTCTTTAGAATCTTTATCAATATAAAGATACACAGGAGTCTCTGATGTTCCAGTAACGAAAATAGCATCATAACCCGCACGTTTGATTGCAGGCCCAAAATAACCTCCAGAGTTACTATCACCCCATCCACCATTACAAAATTCTTCATCTATCGTTATTCCCTTCCCAGTTAAAGGGCTCTTTCCGCACGCCATCCACCTTCCTGTAAAAGGTGCTACAGTTCCTGTAAGTAATCCTGGACAAAATCCCAGAATATTTTTCGAACCTAAAGGATCACAGTGTGGTTGAATTCTAGTATAAATATAATAAACTCCCAATCCATAACCGCCCAAATAGCTACGATATACTTCTTCAGGAGGATTTTCTTCACGAATTAGTTTAGTAGAGAGATCAACCCACAGTATCTTTCCAGTATATCCATATGATTGTGTCATTCTTCAAATCCAAGTTTTAATAAATATTCTCTCATATATTATTTTTGGTTTTTATAAATCCCATTCAATCTAAAAAGAAATATTTAAGAACAATTTCTGAATCTGGATACAGAATGCAAGTTCAGTTGATTAATGTTGTTGATAAAGAAGCAGAGGAAGATTCAGATTTTATTCCATCTGATGGATTAGCATATGTAATAGAATTTGAAGGAAGAAGAATTCTATTTGATTCAGGGGACAAAGGCACTATTCTCATGCATAATATGAATCTTCTAAATATTGACCCAAACACTCTAGAATTCCTTGTTTTAAGTCATAGTCATTATGATCATACTTTTGGTATAGAAGCACTATTAGATGCGAGAAAAGAAGTCGAAACATTAAGAATTATAGCTCACCCTCATGCATTTCAAAGAAGGAAAGCAAAATTCCCCCTCATACTTAAAGCTCTTCTTAAATATAGAATGTATAATTTTGGTTTTCCCAAACTTCCCAAATCTAAAAGAAAGAGGTTGGTTTTTGAACCTACAACTAAACCATTTGAAATCACTCCTTACTTAAAAACAACAGGGGAAATTGCTGAAAGGAAGGAAATTGCTTGCACAATTGATGATCTCAAGAGAAAAGAGGGAAGAAGATATGTTAAGAATGACCTTCTTGATGATCTCTCACTCATTCTAAAGACAAAAGAAGGAATTGTTGTTATATGTGGATGTGGTCACTCAGGAGTTCTCAATATCTGTGAAAGAGCAAAGGAATTGTTTCCAAATCAAGAGATTAAGACAATTATTGGAGGAACACACTTAGTTGCTTTAACTGAGGAAAAAGATTTGGAATATGTTGCTAAGAAGCTTGAGGAAGAATATAACAAACCATTACTCTATTTCAGTCATTGTACTGGTAAGAGAGCAATAAAATACATGACAAACTACTTCGGGAAAGAAATAGTAAGACCCTTTAAAATAGGAGATATATTAACATTTGAGGTGGATTCGATAGTATAAATAGGAGTTGTTTTGTCAAAAGTTTCTCTTTTTTTCTTTATCAATTTGCGCATTTAAACCCATATTATCACTTATGTAATTATGTCTATCTAGTCATATAATGCTTTTTTATGCTATATAGCTGATTTTGCATTATGATGAAACTGTTTTCATATGCTAGAATAGGAAGGTATATTCCAATAACGAGCCATATCTAATTAGGTGACCTTCATGCAAAGTCATTCTATAGAATTTTGTGCATTCTTTCTCTTCAAATAATTTCTTTTAGATCGTTCTAGATATTCTTCTTGATCTACAAGAGGTTGACTTACAAACTCAAGATCAGATATGTCTATTTTTCCTTCTTTTACAAAGTTAATTCCTATTTTTTCTAACGTTTGTAAAATTTCTTTATTCTTATCTGATTCATTTCTAAGAAGATGAGCATGAGGACGACGAATTGCTCCAGAAAATTCTATAGTATAAGTCTCTGCAACCTCCTCAAAAATTTTAACAACAAGATCAAGATTTTCTAATTCCCACCAACCTCCAACAACAACAGCAAGTATTTTTGAAATATTCACATCATCATGACATTTGGTTCTTGTTCTACCGTTCCGAATTTCTAGTAAAGAATCTATAAGAGGTACTAATCTGTTAATGAAATTCTGCATTTCACCAGGAAGGGGAGAATATACAGGTGTAGCGAGAATTAAGATATCTGATTCCTTAAGTTTAGGGTAAAGTTCTTGCATATCATCTTGGATAAAACATTCACCAATCGTTTCTCCCCAGCATTTAAAACAACCAATACAAGGAAGGATTTTGAGTTTTTTTGTATAAATCATTTCAACTGATGCTTCAGCTTTCTTCATACCTTCTATAAATGGTGTCATTAAGAAAGTTGTATTGCTCTTTTCTGTTCTTGGACTCCCATTAATAATTATAACTTTAGTCATCTCTATAACCTCTAACGCTTATGAATTCAATATGTCATACTGGCATATTAATCTTATCTGAGTTTATATTTTGAAAGCAAGGTTAATTTACGCTGACTAAAATCTTGTGGGCAGAAACAATAGAAGTGAGAAGAAACATTTCATGTTCCTGTTGATTGTATGATAAACCAGCTCAAAAATCTAAACGTTAGGACCAATTTCTTCCTTTTTCAAATCTTTTGGAAAGATCATCTTTGTAGGCACAGAGAAGATTTTTACACTTATAGTTTCAAGGATTTCTTCAAAACTCAAATCCTCGTCACCATATATTCTCTGTTCCTTTTCCATCAAAATCAATATTTCATCTAGAAGTGGTCTTACTTTTTCCTCATATATTGCTTTCCTAAATGCAACACTATGCATTATGGTATCTGGTTGTTTTGTATCTTTAAAGCTATGTTCTGTTATAGATTCATTAATATTTTCCAAATTATTACTGTATCTACATAATAACGAAGCAGCACTTTTTCCCATAAGATTTGCGATGCTCCTATAGAAATGAAGTGCTCTCTCAGGTTCCTTCTTTTTTAATTGATTGAAAACAACTATCTGGTTTTGATATACTTTAAGAAATTCTTTAGCTAGTTTATAGTATCTTTCCTTCCAAATCACTCTTGTTTCTTCTATAACACCAGCTTTTTGGAGTATTTGTATATGATGAATAATTGTAGAATTGACTTTACCAGTGAGTCTTATTATATCCTTGGCTTTCAATTCTTTAAAGTAATAGAAGTAAGCCACAATTTGGTTTCTTGTATCTTCTTCTATTACCTCAAACATACTTATGGATTTTTCATAATCCCCAATATCTTCTGAAGCCACTTTTATCATGTCGATGTATCGACACACTTATATATATGTTTACCTATAGTTATTATGTCGAAGTATCGACATCAAAAAATTTACAACAAGAGGAAGATAAAATGGCAAGTAAAAGAAGTGAAATTAACTTGTTTGACGAGAGGGATTATAATTTGTTTGATTCTAAGGATCTGGAAAAACATAGAGGAAGACCCAAAAGGGTGAAAGAATATAGATCCATAATCTATGGTAGTCTTTCATGTGGATTTCTCTCTATGGCTGTATTTGAAATCTGGCAAGGAATGAGTTTCATTGTATTTATTGGTTTTTTAGTGGCTACAGTCCTATCAATAGTAATAGATTTGAGGACTAATATTAGATCATGATTGTTCTCCCAAAGTTTTTGTTGAGATATTTTGGAACCTTGTATAGAAGTAAGAATTTCGAGTGTAGAAGCTATAACAAAAAATGAGTTAATATTCCTAGACTAATTCTGTATCCTCATTTTGGAAAAGTTTTCCTGATTATCTTTTCGATTTGAGCATTGTCTGAATTGTTTGGAGTTACATTAGAAATTATTTTTTCATTACATAGGGAGATGTCATAGCTGAGAGTAACGCACCGTAATTGAGGTTGAACTCCACTTCGTTTCCCACATTTAAATCTAGCTCCTTTGCATCAACTATGATATGGTCACTGCTCGACCCAAGGATGTTAATCGCTGATCTGGGAGTTAGTCCGGAAACTAGAACATCCTGTAATCCAACTCCAAGTATAGCTCTTCTTATTTGTCCACTATCTTGAAATTCAGGAATATTTCCAAATGCGTCTTGACAAACCTCTCCATAGGGTACAGATGGTTTTATTTTCGATTCAATGACCTCTGCTACCAGTGTAAATGCATCTGTGAATAACCCTGGGATGGTTTTTCTATAGAGGGTTTCACACCCTAAATAAATCGATTCGCCCAGTCTTAAGTTATTGATCCTTCCGACATCCTCAGTGGACATGAACCAGTTATAATTGGCTGAGTTCCCACCTGAAACAAACTCCAATGTCAGGTTAAACCTCTCTTCAACCTCTCTAGCGAGTGAGGACAAATATCTCATTTTCTCCTCGTCCGGTTTGATCCCTCCAAAACAGGCCAGATTTGTTCCTATGCCTGAAAGCTCAATCCCTTCCAGCTCTACTATCTCTCTTACGATGTTCTCTAAATCTGAAGTCATTAACCCCTCTCTTAGATCACCCAACTCTACCATTAAAATGATTTTATGTATTGTATTGTTTTTCATGGCAAACTTTGAGAGGCTTTTGACCACTGATAGCTCCGAATTAAGACTAATGTCGGCATATTTTACTACTGATTCAGCTTGGCTAGGGATCGGTGTTCTTAACAGGACAAATTGTGCTTGTATGCCTGCCTTACGCATCCTCCTGATATTGGCTATCCTTGAATCGGCAAGAGTATTTATTCCGCTTTTTATCAAGACATCAGCGATTTTGGGGTCTCCGCAAACAACCTTTGTTACTCCAATTACCCCGATGCCTTTTGAACCGTATAGTTCCTTCAACTTTTTGGCATTATGTGCAATTTTTGTGAGGTCTATCTCTATCCTGGGTGTTTTCATACCAGTCACTCTATCTTAGATTGTACCTCTTTATCGCAATCTGGATTATTTCATCAATTAATTCTTTGCTATGTTTTCCTTCTGCAGCGGCCATAAATCCCATATAGCTATGAGGTTTTTCTACTGGCGTGCACATCAGACCTGCAAAAGTATTTCCTTCAAGCAGGAAGGGCCCGTCCGCTGTTAATTTAGTATCTATCCTTCCATAATCCTTGAAACCTAATACTTTGTAAGCTTTAATTGCCAGCAATTGCAACTCCAATGTTTTTTCTTTTGTTAGTTTTGCAGGGCAGAAAAAACGATCATTGTCCATTTCTTTTTTATCATATGTCAATGTGACATTCCTTTCACTACACACTATCTCCAAAGGTGGGAGTGCCCTTATCTCTTCATTATTACCTAAAACACCGAATGTTATTTCCCTTCCTTTTAAGAATCTCTCTATTAAGACTGGCTGTCCTATGGTTTTATATCTTTCTAGTACACCTTTTACTAGCTGATCATAGTTTTCAATAACAGAGTCCTCATTTATTCCAGCACTACCTCTTCCTGCTACAGGTTTTATAAAAAGTGGATAATCAAAAGGTGGATTTTCCTTAAAAATCCTACAATCTGCTTCTGTTCTTGCTACATGGAAAGGTGATGTTGGCAAATCCGCATGTTGCAACATCCTTTTTGTAAGTGATTTGTCTGTTGTAATTGCTATTGTGAAAGTATCAGAGCCAACATAAGGTATCTTAATTTCTTCTAATATTGCAGCTTCAACCATACTGGAAACGTTAAATACAATATCAACATTTGCTTTTCTTATATCTTTAATAAAATCCGGACCCCAATCTATTATACAAACGTCATACCCCGAATCAATCAAAGCTATTTGGTGATGTGCTACCTCTTTGGGTGTTTCATCAACAACCTTACTAGAACCTGCAAATTTTTCCTGTAATTCAAAATTGCCTCTTTTTTTGTTTAGTAATCCTACATTAAAACGTCTAATTTTCGGAGAACTCACTCTTAATCTGAGCCATCCTCTCTTTTAGAGATATTTGTATTCATTATCATAAATATCATAGAAATTGGATATCAGCAGCTTAATAAACATTATTTTGAAAACATTTTATTTAAACTAAATAAAATATAAATGTTTCAATAAAATTTTTTGTATGTCAGAATATCTAAAACAAAAGAGATACTCTGATTCCTTCCTTCTTTCTTTTAAATCCTGTTTGTGTGTAAATTTTATCATTAAGATGAATAATATTACATACAGCTTTTTAAGAGATGTGATTAAGGGATATTTAGTTGTGAAATAATATGAAAGAAAAGAAGACAGTAGGTTATTTAGCAGCTGTTGTCGGAGGATTATCTTTTGGTGCTATCCCTATCGTTTCTGCTCTTATGAGAGATTTGAATACTTCAAGTCTAGAACAAACATTACTCAGGCTTGTTTTTGGTTCAATTTTTGCTATTGCAGTTATTCTTTTTTTCTTGTTTAAGCGTAAAACCGAAGTAAAGCAGAGCATGACATCTAAGCTGCAAAAGGCATATTTTATCCAGGGATTTATTTTTTCTTTAATGATTATCGTGTACTTAAGTTCTATTTCATTGGGAACTCCAGCAGGAAAAGCTGCATTATTGATACAAAGTCACCCTTTTCTAACTTTTCTTTTTGGAACTTTACTCTTCCAAGAGAAGATAACTAAGACTAAAGTAGGAGCACTAGTTCTAGCTTTATCTGGACTTATTGTTTTAACTGAACCTTGGCAGTGGGGTTCGTTTGTTTCTTCCTTGCCTGGTGACTTGCTTGCTCTTTCAAATGGCTTTCTTTATGCTTTCTATATACTAGTTGGTAGATGGTCAGCTAAAGATAGAACTGATATTTCAGCTACTTTATCCATTAGTTACGTGTTACTTTGGGGCTTAGTAATAGGATTACCTATGTTATTGATATTTAGATTATTTCCATTACCTTCTTCACTGATTGGTTTTTCATTCAATACTGTTTTTAACTTGAAGATTATAGGATTAGGTTGTTTACTTGCGTTATTCGGAAGTATCATCTCTTATGGTTTGATCATGGTTTCAGCTAAATATGTTGAATCATCAACACAGTCAATACTTCTTCTAGATGAACCTGTAGGAGCAATAATTCTTGGAGCTATAATTTTGCAAGAACCTATTACTCGTTGGTATCTAATTGGTGGTACTGCAATCATACTTGCTGTTATAATAATGATTATTTCAACACGAATTAATGTAAAACAAATTTTAGATTTAAAAAAAGAAGGAAAAAAAGAGTAAATTTTTACAAATAAGGACAATTTTGCATTATTGTTATTCGAGCTTTATCCTTTTGTATAGATAATAACTCCTCAATAGATTTCTGGGGTTTTATTCGGTTAACATGCTCAACCTTTACGATTGATCGAAATCTTTTGGAATTCTTTACAAATCTTTGAAGACTAGTATAGAATGTTTCTGGCTCTTTAACTTTAACTTCTGTCATTATTTGATTTTTCAGGAATGTTGTTGCTGCTATCATTTTTCTTACACCATATTCTTATTGGTTAAGAATACTATTTCTTTCAATGTTAATAAAGGCTTCGTTTTATGAAATATTTGCTTCTATCTTATGAAATTATCACTATTACTGAATGATAACGTTTATAACGCTTAATGATACTATGTTAACTACCAGATGAAATGGTCGTGAAAACATGAGTTGTCAAAATTTCATTGAATTCGAACCAGATGCTTTGAAAGTAATAACAGATGAAAAAACCTATAAAATGCTATTAGATCCAACCTACGAACCAATAATTATTATTTTAAGAGAGGGTCCCCTTACAGTAACTGCATTAACTAAAAGATATAATGCTTTTGTTGATAAGCGAGGAACTAATCGTGGTTTGTCCCCTGAGGTTCTCAAAAAAGAGAAAAAGTCTGAGATGACTATTTATCGATATTTAAAGGATCTTAAGAAATTTAATCTTGTTATCGAAGCTGGGAGATGTATTGAACCTGGAAAAAAATCCACAAAAGCTATCTATTCTAGAACTGCAAGAATGTTCTATCCCAAACATTCTTCTAACGATCTCAAGGATTCAGAGAAAATTGATAAACATATTGATATTCTATCGGAAATAATAATCATGTATAAACCTGATCAAAAGCTATCAAAATCTTGTTTAAGTGCACTAGTGAAGAAGATTGTGCTTTTTAGTGACACAGAAGCTGCTAGTATATTTGAAAAACATAGTGATGCGATTAGCGCTTTGACTAAAGACCAAAGCTTTGACAAGATGGGTAAAATATTAACTAATTTAGGTTCCATTATTCTGATGTTAAACGCTCATTTATTTGAAGAGGATTTAAAACAGTGCTTTAAAAAAGGATAAAGAGTAATAGTGTTCAATATATCTACACTACCTATAAATCCCAAGTATTTCTCAAAAATAAGCTTTTCATATTTGAAAGTGCAATCAGAGAACTTGTATGCAAACTACCATCACAATACTTCCTTAATTATTTCTAAATCCTCTTCAAATACTTTCATATCATAATTTATTGGTACTTCACGTTTACTTGTTTCGTGTAAAAGCTCTCTTATTCCTATTCCTGTAATTTCAGCTGTCTATTGAGAGAAATTGCTGGTGAGTAGTATGTAGTGGTGCATTAGTTTGATATATATTTGACTGGGATACAGCAGACATCAAAGCTGTTTATTTTTTTTCTTTTGTTTGTAACTGACTATAGCAACTATAACCACCATTACTGAAAGTCCTCCAATCATTGCTATGTATAAGCCCGTACTCATAATTGGAAATTCAACTTTGTATGTAATTGAGGTTGATAACATATCTTCATCTAAATTTATGAAAGCAATCCACCACTTATCACTCGATTTAGCTTTGAAAGTTCCATAGTGAGAATAGTAGCTCCCATCTGATAAAGAGTATGCGAAAGCGCTGAAGGCGTCATCCATGAATATATTATAATTATTTTCATCCATTGCCAGTACTATAATACCAACAAGTGAATTAGATCCATTAAAAGACCATTTAATATTTTGATTTTTACTCAACTTATATCCCACCGAGAAAGAGCTATTAAAATCCAGTTCTCTAGTTGCACCGAATGTTTTTGCTTGACTTTGAAAAGCATTAAAGACAAAGATAAGCATACAGATTGTAAAAAGTAGTATTATTTTTTTCTTCTGTTTCATTTTTTCACCTCTTAGATAGAAACCGTTACGTGAACTAGTTTTAATCTGCCTGATAATCTTTAAAAGCTCATTTCACGATATCTATATGTAATTCAAAGTAAATATTAAAAACTTTTCTCATATTTTATACTGTTGATTGAGAAAAAATTGAAATGAAGTTCAATAATCCCAGATTTTCTTCTTTTTCTTATTCAAAAAATTATCTTTTTTCTACTCAAAGAGATTTGTCTATCCTTTCTAGAGTTTTCAAGAGAAATTGATATTTATAGTTGTTAGAAGATCTACTTTATCTGTAGTTATTATGGTGATAAGTAAAAACCTATCAAAGTATATACTTTTTATCATTAATAAGAATAATTCCTTACTCAAAGTTATTAATTAAGGAAAAGACCAATGAAGAAAAGAAAAATCAACCTCCCTAAGGTTGAAATAGATTGCGCTTTTGAACGGAAAGACATATGTATGCTGTGTCATACTGTATATACAATGACCGCGATTAGTGTTCGTGTACCTGATGAAATAAAGAAGAAGATGAAGAAACTATCACATATAAACTGGAGTGAAGAGCTTAGAGAAGTTATTTTAAAGATAATTAATAAAGAAGAAAACAAAAACATTGCTAAGGCATTATTAGCAAATGAAGAATTGAGAAAAGACGCTCCTTCAAACTGGGATTCTACTGAGCTGATCCGTTACTGGAGAGATGATCGATATGGAAACAGTTGTGATTGATGCAAGTGTACTAATCAAATGGTTTGTGAATGAGATAAAATCAGATTCTGCGATAAAAATACGAGACCAGTATATAAAAGAAGAAGTGAATTTAATAGCTCCAAATTTGATTTTGTACGAAGTTTTAAACGCTTTAAAATACATTAAACTTCACAATCAAGAAGAGGTTGGAGAAATTTTTGAGATAATAATAAACTATGGAATAGAATTATTCACATTAAATAAAGAACTTGCAAACAAGGCTATAGAAATAGCAATGAAAAGTAAACTTTCTTTATATGATTCAACTTACGTAGCATTAGCTAGTATAAAGAAAGGAAAACTAGTCACAGCAGATGAGAGATTATCAATAAATACGCCTAAAGAATATAAGAAAAATGTGAAAATACTCTAAGATATTTTTAATCTTAATATTTTTTGATGTTATGTGTCGTTAAAGAAATATTTTAAATAAGAGATTTCTCACCATTCACTGAAGCTATATTCTACTACATGGATGTGTATCCTTGACTACTTTATCTCTTAGGAATACTATTAAAACTATGAATCACAATGTTAAACTTGCTTTCCTTTTCTCCATTTCACAGTCAATAGGACGTGGTGTTTGGATGGGAAATGTTCTTAGCGTTTATATCTTCGCTATAGCTGGAAATAATCCAGTAATTCTGGGATGGACATCTTTTGCTACTGGAATTACTATGACTCTTGTAGTTTTTCCTACTGGCTTCTTTGTTGATAAATATAGAAGGGATATTGTTCTTAAAATTGCTTCAGCTGTAGGTGTTGTGGCTCTAGGTTTCGTTTTATTTGGTAATGATGAAATCAAGTTCCTTGTTGTTGCATTAGTGTTATGGGGTCTTTTTCAAGGGATGAATCGACCATCACTTGAGTCTATATTAGCTGATTCAGTAGAATCTGGTAAAAGATCGCGTGTTTATTCATGGCTTCATCTTGTTAGACAGATATCTATGGCCATTGGTCCATTCTTGAATGTAGGTCTCTTCCTAATCTTCGGAGATGAATGGGATATTCAAATCTTGAAAAATGTGATGATAGTAGGAATCTGTATAACTCTTTTTTCTCTTGTAATAATGTTATTCTTTGATGATAAGAAATCATTAGACGCTTCTAGTGAATCACTCGACATTGAAGAAAATCACGAAAATGATGATAGGAGAAATGGTAAACATCGTAGAATTAGCCCTAGTGCACTAATAACCATTTTACTTGTAGGAAGTAACATAATAATAGGCTTTGGTGCTGGTATGACTATCAAGTACTTCCCAATATTCTTCAAAGAGCACGAATTTTATCTTCTTGATCCTATTTTAGTTCAAGTAATAATGGGATTGACAGCTATATTTACAGGTTTAGCAAGTTTGGTTGCTCAAAAATTCTCAGTAAAAAGAGGAAGAGTACAAATAATTTTCACAGTTCAGTTTATAGCAACACTTTGTTTATTTGGAATAGCATTTTTCCCTCCACTCTTCATTTTGGTACCAATATTCATAACTAGAGGGTCACTGATGAACGCTGCGCAACCTTTGAGCAGATCAATACTAATGGATGTTGTACCTAAAAAACACAGAGGGAAAGTAAATTCCTTAGAAGCTTTCGCTTGGGGATTCTTCTGGAATTTCAGCGCATTGCTAGGGGGATATTTAATTGGTTCAGAACCTCCCTACAATTTCAAATTGTGCTTCTTAGTAACTGCATGTGTATACCTAGTAGGAATAATTCCAATACTATTCCTAACACCATTAATAGGAAAAGAAAAGATAGCTGAGAAAGAGATTCAAGGTTAAAACTTCATAAACATTGAATTAAACTAATTTAAGATTCATAATTGATTCAAAAGTTTTTATACCAAAATCTATACACTCTAATACAGATAGGACATCCGTCAAAAATAATCCTATCTTCCGAGGGGCGAGAAATTACCCCTCACCCAAACCCCTTTTCTAAGAATTTTCATTTCAACTTCAAAAGATTTCTAATTTTTTCTTTGCACAAATATTATTAATGATTTTAGATTTTTTAGTACAGAGTATAATGAAAAAAAAGCTTGTTTTCTCGCTAACGTTGATAGTTCTCACTTCTTTATTTCCTCCATCTTATTCAGTAGAAGCTTATAACACGATTACATTAACAATCGATCCTTATAGTAGTGAGTATTTTAATGTCAACCTTACACTGGGGACTGATGCAACTCTGTGTACTATTCAAACATTTTTCGACGAAACAGAAGGGATGTATAATATGTTTTTTTCGCTTGAAGGATCTTTGTTAGGTTCTCGTTACAATATTACAGAAGATAATACGTTTTACTATATTGGGACAGGCTTTTACTCGGTAAGATATGATAATTTAACTCCTGACATTCTAGAATTAGTATGTCTTGTTTATCTAGATGAACTAGATGAACGTGATGAAGGAGGTTTTTACTTCGAATTTACTGATAATGTTGTTTGGCAAGAACAAGTTAAACCTGGTGAATTAACCAAGATTTCTGTTAAAGATATTGGAGAAGGGAATCACCGCTTTTCTTTAGGAATTGCTGATTCTAATGGTAGTATTGTTTTCCATCTATTATACAGTGATAATACTCTTGATCTTTATTGGCGTACAAATGTAAACCTAACATCCACTATATCTGAGTTTGGTTCCCTTGAAGTAATCTTAAACGAGCACAAAGAGTTATTTGTACTCGAAACCAATGATGGTTTAGAGCACAATGTAGTTATCTTTTTATCCCTTGATCTCAGTCGACCCTTTCAGATACGTGATCTAATAATTGGTTTAGTCTTAGTTTTCGCTTTATTTATGCTAATCAGAATTTCTACGAGCAAAAGAAGGAAGAGAACTGATAGACCTTACGAATATTCAGCTAAAGAGATCCAAGATCAAACGCTTTTAGCTGCTAGAAGTGTCGACCCCAAGATGATGGGTGGTGGACCTTACATACCAATCATTTCTCAAGAAAAGACAAAAAGGAAAAAGAAATCTAAAAAAGAGTGATTCTTCCTATTTTTACGAAAAATTTAGAAACACAAATGCTATGGATAGAATGTGCAAAAGATTATCTCAAGGTCAATTCAAGTTGGTACGGTCATTCTTGGTTGGGCTCTAACTCCTGTAATTGGGGAATATCTAATTGATCGAACTGGTCAGCTTACTCCTTTACAGCTTTCTTTTTTCAGATATTTTTTTGCATCCTTGGTCTTATTCATTCTACTTCTATTCAACACCAAAAACGTTTTTAAAAAAATCTTTGATTCATTTATAAATAAGTGGAAGATATATTTGTTAGCTTCTGCTATCTGCGCTGGAATGCCTGTATTGCTATTTTTTTCAGTTAAGTGGACTTCTGCTTCTTCAGCTTCTTTTCTTTTAAACAGTAATATAATTCTTATTCCAATTTTCGCTTTTTTCTTTATACGTGAAAAAATATCTAGATGGCAAACTATTGGGATTATGATATCCTTTTTAGGACTTTTTCTAGTTATATTTGATAAAGACTTGTTAACTCTTTTTCAACTCTCAAAACTTAATATGCTAGGGAACCTTCTCGCTTTCTCATCTGGGATATTTTGGGCATTATACACTATTATCCTAAAGAAATACTTTTCTGATGAGGATCCTTTACTTGTTACTTTCCTAAATCTTTTCATAGGTTCTATTTTTCTTGCTGGTTTTGCTTTCTCAATAGATTTGGATTATTTGCAAGTTAACTTATCAGGTTGGTTTCTAATTCTGCTTATTGCTATCGTATCTACTTCTTTAGCTTACACATTTTGGTTAACTCTTCTCAAGGGTCTATCTTCCACTAAAACCGGTATCATACAAGCCTTTGTTCCTATCGTGTCGGTTATCTTAGCGATAATATTTTTAGATGAAAGCATATCATATATTTTTGGCATAGGAGCTGTGCTTATAGCTGGAGGAATTTTCTTTGTTGAAAGAAATTTCAAAGAGAAAGGAGTTTCCTAGCTTCTAGTGCTCAAAAGATGAACTATCTTCACCTAAATGTAGGGGACTTCTGTTATGTTCTATAGAATATTGACATACAGAAAGCTTTAAGTTTTTCTGTACACATAGTCAACTGATATTCATGAAGAAACATAATGAAGACATCTGTATTCATAAAGACACTTTTCTTATAACTCAAACGAAGGAAATCGAACTAAAAAACCCTATAGTTTTTGTAACCTATCCTGGCCCTGGTATTGTTGGTCCTATCATTTCCAGAGAAATGGTCAAATCCTTAGGGTTAAAAGAAATTGGTTTCTTTAAATCCAATGTTTTAAGTCCTGTAACTATTTTTTCAGACAACGTTCTAAAACACCCTTACTTACTTTATTCAAATGATGAAGGAACAATCTTACTTATTAGCATTGATTATCCTATTTCTCCAGATTCTTACTTAGTGCTTTCTGAAGGTCTCTTAAATTGGATAGAAGAGCATTTTGACGCAAAATACCTTGTGTGTTTAGATGGTATTCCAGTAGATATTAAGCCAGAAAAACCTGTCGTCATTACAGCTGCAGAAAAAGAAGTAGCTTTAGAACTGAAGAAATACGCTGTAGAAATTTATGACTTTGGAGTTGTTACAGGATTATCCGGAGCTTTAATGAGTGAAGCTCTTTTACGTGAATTAGTCGGTATAGTTTTAATGACTCCTGCTACTTCTAAGATTCCTGATCCAGAAGCAGCTATTTCACTCGTTAATATTATTAATGACTATTTCTCTTTAGCTATTGATACTCAACCTCTTCTTGAAGAAGCTGAACACATTAAAAAACAATTATCTATGATAGCTGAGAGACAAAGGTCGCTTGAGGAATCTCAGTTCTTATCTAAGAAAGCTAGAGAAGGATTCATCTAGGACATTAAATCTGAATCCTTAACAACATTTATTTTACTTCTCTTTTTCTTATTTCATAATGAAGGTTTTTGTTACTCGTATGATTCCTCAAGATGGTTTAAGATTGCTCAAAGAGATGTTTGAAGTGGAAATATTTAAACATGACAGACCGATTACTAAAAAAGAATTGCTAGAACAAGCTAGAGGTTCCGACGGTTTGCTTTGTTTACTTACAGACAAAATAGATGAAGAAATAATAGATATATTAGGTGTTAAAGCAATAGCTAACTATGCTGTTGGAGTAGATAACATCGATGTCAAAGCAGCTACTGAAAGGAAAATTCCTGTTACTAATACTCCTGGTGTATTAACAGAAGCTACAGCTGATTTAACATTTGCACTACTTTTGGCCGTATCTAGAAGAATCGTTGAAGCTGATAAATATGTTAG
>BPTO01000012.1 GCA_023705985.1 Candidatus Heimdallarchaeota archaeon
TCAAGTTTTTCCATATTAACTTCGTAGGTGAATTCCTGTGCTTCAGTCATCGTGAAATCTGTTACTGAAAGTAGTTTTAAGGTTTTTTTATACTTTTGTTGTTTCTTTTATGATTTGCTAACATTTTATACAACATAAAGTATGTAACTAACTAACTTGAAATTAATATATCATCAAGAATATCTTCCAGATCTGGTCTATCAGGGCGCTCATCTCCTTCACCCATTTCTCCTTCGCTTATAGCATCAGCTAAATCAAGTTGTACTTTACCTCTCTTTTTTCCGGGAGCAGCGATAACCATTGTTCCGCTAAGATTCTCAATTTTATCATTAATTCTCACAACTAGATCAATTAGCTTTGATATTTGTTCATTACTGAGACTGCTTACATGCGACAAATCGCTTTTAGCTTGTTTTTCAATTGTTGGTGCTGAATCACTTGCAGCTTGAGCTATTGATTTGATTCCTGGAGATGTACCGTTAACTAAACCATTATTTACAACTGCAGCTTCTGTTATAGTTTCAGCTGTTTTCGCCGCTATATCCACTGTTGGAAAGAGTTCAGTTAATTCGGCTACAACTTCTAGTTGATTTTTCTCATTCAAACCAACTAAACGCGTTTTAAGATCATTTCTTTCATCCATCATATCTGAAAATTCATTTTCGATAGCTAAACTTTTATCTTTTAACAACTTATTCTCAGCATTAAGCAACTTAATTAGTTTCAATAATTTCGGTAAGCTTCGTGCTAGCTCATCAGCATTTGTTTTCAACTCCCCATATCGAGCAGCAGAAACCATTTTCACACCTTTTTTTTGCTGATCCTTGTATTCTTTTTCAAGAATTATCACACGACTTTTGAGACCTTTATTTTGCAACATCAATCTCTCGACAAGCATTTTCACTTTTCTTAGTGCTTCGAGAAGAATAAGATTTCTTTGCTGTAGTTCTTTAACGAAAGATTCGGAATATTCCCCTTCTTTAAAGACTGAAGCTATGTCATCATCGTCGCCAAGTTTAAGCTTAAGCCGTTGCTTCAATACATCTTCAAGGTTCAATCCGGAATGTCCCATTAGCAATCACAAAAAGTGTCTAGTATTCTTAAAAGATTAGGTAATTAAAAAAATTTTGTTACAGCTGAATAGTTTTTTACACAAGAAATTTTTTAAAAGAAAGAAAAAGAAAAAGAAAGGGATTTTAGTGTTTATTTCTTTTGTAATTTCTTATACGGTGCCCTTTCTCCGCCTAAATACTCAATGTGCACAGATTTATACCTTGTAATTATGATAAAACCTATTATAAAGAATACAACTAGAGGTGTTAAAGCTACAGCAAAACTGTAAGGAATTGAAAGACCTAAACTTTCTGACATTGCTATGAACCCAGAGAATATTAATGGACTTACGATTGCACTAACACGTCCTGAAATTTGTTTGAAACCCATGTATTGTGTAACTTTAGAGGGGGGAGCTATTTGATAGATAAATTGGCGACCTATTATCCAGATACCTCCAAACCCTATACCAATAGGAATTACCATAGCGTACATTATCTTAAATGCCCAGGCACTTGCTGTACCAGCTTCATTCAGATGAATACCGTTAGCTAGATGATAACCATTTAGAGACGTTGCAACAATAGCTAAGATAATTGCTATTCCCCAAGCGGTTATATTAATCAGAAAATTCTTTTTTGGACCAATCTTATCCATCAAAATTCCATGTCCAATGGCACCTACCATAGCAAGAACACCACCTACAGCGATAATGATTAAAGCATCTGTAGGAGACCCACCACCACCATCAGTTAACACAGCGTTCATGTAAAGAATAGCAGTATTTGCTGCATCTGTTACAAAAAACCAAGCTATAATGAAAATTATTGCATTTTTGTATTTAAAAAACTCCCTTAAAGTTTGTCTGAAATTAGTTCGAGCAATCTTTAAGTTCTTTTTTATTCCATTTTCATTAGGTTGAGTTTTTTCTTTACTGAAAATAAAGGGTAATGTCAACAATGCGATAGCAGCAACTGAAAGAATAATGAATAACCACAAATTACCAAAATTAGGAGCACTTCCTGGCTGTAAATTACTAGCATTTTCTAGAGCTTGCTCGTAAATTCTTGCTGGTACATCAGGTTCGTTGGTCTTACCGTATACTGCCATTCCTATCCCAATTGCTGCCATGGTACCTATAAAACTCAAAGAACCAGAGATAGAGGAAACAAAACCTCGTTTTTTTGTTTCAGATAGAAAGGGTATCATACTGTCAAAAAACATTCTTCCTGCTTGATAACAGAAATTGGCGACAACAAACATGAGACATAACCACACCCAATTCTTCCAAAGCAACATTCCCAGAGTTGCTAGCATCATCATTGACGCAACAATTAGGACTAAAGGTTTCCTTTTTCCAATAGTATCACTTAAAGCACCAATAAAAGGACCTAGAAGAGCAACTAATAAATTAGAGAGAGCCATAAATAATGACATATAAAGAAAAGCTTGACTGTATGATCCAACCCCATTGTAAAACGCCATTAAAAGAACGAAAGGTTGAAAGATTAAGCTGATTACAGCTTGACTGAAAAGTGTATCCGCTGCATCATAGCTGGACCATAAGAAAACATTTCGAAAACTAGTTTTTTTAGCTTCAATAGCTGTAACATCTTGTATATCGGCCATAATAATCAATCATAAATTTTTCAAGTTATATATAAACTCTCCTTTGAAACGTGGAGAGAAGAGTACATGGGTATTAAGATTTCCGTTTATTTTTGCGAAAGATTAATTTCTCAAAAGGTATGAACTACTCTAAACTTTTCTGGAAACCAACAATTTATATTTGTTAAAAAAAAAGTGCTAAATATGTTTGCATCCAAGGAAGGAACAAAAAAGTACATGGAAAAAGCTATTTCTCAATCTTATATTCATCCTCTGCACTTTAACGAAGTTGAAAAACTTTTTTTGTCATCTATGGGTTTAGGAACTTACTTAGGTGACCCTACTCCTGAAGTTGATCAGCTAGTTGAAGATGCTGTTGCTAAGTGTTTGAGATCAGGAGCAGTTAATGTAATAGATACTGCAATCAATTATCGCTTTCAGAGAGCAGAACAATCTATTGGTAAAACTTTGGCTTCCCTTTTCAATTCTGGAGAATTCTCAAGAGATCAAATTTTCATCTCTACGAAAAACGGATATATAGCTCCTAACCAAGAAAAATACTATAATAACATTCCAGAATACTTGTATGAAGAAATTATTCACTCTAATATTTGTCGGAAAGAAGACGTAGCGGGTGGAATCCATTGTATGTCTCCCTCTTTTCTTGAATTTCAATTGTATGAATCGTTATCAAATCTACAACTTGAAGCTGTTGATTTGATCTATTTGCATAATCCTGCTGAATCACAGCTTGAATACATAAATATGATAGAATTTAATGATAAACTAAGAGAAGTCTTCCTTTTTTATGAGAAGATGAGAGATATAAAGAAAATCAGATGGTATGGTCTAGCAACTTGGGATTCTTTACGTGTTCTTCCTAATCAACCTAATTATTTATCTCTTGAAAGAGTAGTAAATATTGCAAAAGAGATTGGTGGGGAGGATCATGGATTCAAATTTATTCAAACTCCAATAAATTACCTCTATCATCAAGCTGTAAGCCTTCGAAATCAAAGCGTAAGCAATGAAAAATATACATTAGCTGAATCCGCAAAAAAATTCGGAATCAGACTTTTTGGTTCTGCACCAATGTTACAAGGTAAATTACTACAAGATGAATTCTATCCTCAGTTTTCTCCTAATTACAGTCAAGCTCAATCTTCTATTCACTATGCTAGATCAGCTCATGAAAATATCGTTTCAACATTAGTAGGTATGAAAAACCCAGCTCATATAACTGAAAACATTGCGATGGCTAAAATCCCTCTAGCTACAACAGAAGAGTTAGAACAAGCATTTAAGAATCCCTAATAATCACTAAGAATATTGAAAAACAATCTTCGAGTAATAATATTTAAAATATAAGTGCATCCTCCTAACTTATGGAATTTTTTGGAATACAGAGTCACCCAGGTGAGAAGAAGTTCGCATATGTAGATTTATTCGAATATCCTCACGGTAACATAGAAAAATTACCTGTAGCAATAATAAGAGGCAAAGAAAACGGTCCATTATTCTTGCTATCAGCAAATATTCATGGAAACGAATTGCATGGTTTAGTTGCTCTACAAGAAGTGATTCAAGAACTAGATCCTCTAAAAATGAAAGGCTGTGTTATTGTTTTACCCACCTTAAATCCTGCGGGACTATTAACACTAAAAAGATCACCTTTTTATACTGATTCAGACCCTAATCGGCTATGGTTAGACCCGAAACCAAAGAAAGAAGAACCTATAATAAATTATGAAGATCCATATGATAAATTACTAGACCCTAAAAACTTCCCAGGGATTCAAGAGCAAGTTTATTCCACCATTTCAGAGATTTTCAAAGAAGTTGATTATTACATCGATTTACACTGTCATTTTATTCAATCTGTTCCTTTCTCATATATTGATCGCGTTTATTATAAAGAAGATGATGAAAAAAGCCAGATTGAAAGCGCCAAACAATTATTTGATTACAATTTAGCGATGGTTAAGTTATTTAATTTACCTGTAGTTGTTGAAGATTCACCAAGACATTACTTCAGACAAGATCTCCATAGATCAACAACAGGTAGTTTTGTTAATGGTTTCAGAAAACCTGCTTTTACAGTTGAGCTCGGAGGATCTGGAATTGTTAAAAGGGATCTCATTAAAATCGCTAAAAAGGGGATTCTAAATGTCTTAGGATGGGCAAAAATAATAGAGTTAGAGCCTAAGAGAGAGCCTTTGATTCCAGATTTAGACGAAAAATTATGGCAAGAAATACCTATCCGTTCCACAACATCAGGATTGTTTATCCCACTTGTAAAAGAAGGCAAATTAGTTGAGAAAGGAGAACCTATAATAGAAATACGAAATATTTTTGGAGAAACTAAAGAGATCATAAAAGCTCCAGAAGATGGAGCTGTATTAGCTTTCTATGACGATATAGGATGTTATCCTAATAGTGAGCTAGCATCTTTCATTGTAGAAAATAAAGTGATATTAATCTGTCCTTGGAATTATGATGAAAAAAAGGAAGAAAAAGAAAAACAAGATGAACACTGACTAATCTTCTTCAATTTCTAGAGTTTCAACCTGGAAACCTGGTAATTTTTCTTTGAAGCTATGTATGAATTCCAACTCACCAATTCCTCTTCCTACATGCATAGGTATTGAAATCTCAGCTTTGATTACCTTTGCAGCTTCTGCAGCTTCTTCTACGTCCATCACATAGGTTCCAGAAACAGGAATTAGCGCAATAGTAGGTTTTAGATTTTCCATTTCAGGAATCTTATCAGTGTCACCACAGTGATAAATTACAATTCCATCTATATCAAATATTGTTCCTATGTGTCCAGATTCTTTAGGATGAAACGGTGTCTTTGTTTCAGGATCCCTAAATCTATGAGTATTGTAAGCAGCTATAGCCGAGATTCTTATCCACTCGAAATTGATTGATTCCCCATGATTTAGCTCTTTAACTTCTTTCTTTCTGTCGATTTCAGCATTTAATTGTTCTTGGCAGATTTTTGGACCAATTAGGGTTGTATTCTCATCGCTTATGGAGTTTATAGCTTCAGGGTTAAGATGGTCAAAATGTTCATGACTTGTAACCACAATGTCAGCTTTGGGAAGATTGCTTTTAGCTAGTTTGAAAGGGTCAACATAGATGTTCTTTCCTTTTGTTTCAATCCAAAAAGCGTCATGACCAAGCCAGTGTATTTTAATTTCTTCATATTCAAACATTTTAATCATTAAAAAAGTAGACTTAGAATATATAACAGTTATCGTTGGCTAGTTAGAATCGTTATCAAATACTCCAAATTGTATATTTCTGAGAATTTCATTCACCATAGTTATGCCGATAGTTATATATTTCTTTTATCCTTTGAAGTATTGGAGATAGAAATGAAAACGTTTACAATGATTATTGAGAAGGATAAAAAAGGCAATTATATTGGTAATCTTGTCGAATTACCTGGATGCAATACTACTGCTGAAGATATAGAGGAACTTAGAAATAACATGAAAAGCGCTATTTGTGTCTATGTATCAATGGTAGAGGATTACAAAGAAAAAGAGCTTGAATTTATTGGTTTAGAAAGAATTAATATTCCTATTCGAGAACTTGAAAAGAATAGAAAAAACCAGGATAGTTAGGGTAGTAGCTCTGAAGAAAATAGGTAAAAACAGAAGAAGAAAATATATTAAAATAAAGGTGGAAGGTCTTTTTAATAGATTCGTTCTTCCCCTATGAATACAAAAGTTTCTTCTGGTTTAATGTAAGCTGTTATTTTATCTCCTACTACCATTTTTGCATATTCTTCTGTTTTTTCAGCTACATCAATTAATAGAATTGTATCGTCTTTAAGTTTCCCTGTTATTTTTACTTCAGTTCCCAAGTATTCTATTGTATTAATTTGCACTTCAATAGGATTGTCAGTTTTGTCAATCACGCTAACATTATCAGGTCTAACTATCAAACTAACTTCTACACCAGTGTCTATGCTCTTTTGAGTTTTGAATTTCATAATTTCCCCACCCTTCAATTCTACTGTATCACTAGATTTTACGATGCCTTTAAAAGCGCATGAAGTTCCCATGAACTGTGCAACAAAGAGTGTATTGGGGTTAGAATATATTTCTGTAGGTGTACCAAACTGTTCAATATTTCCAATATTCATCACAGCAATCCGATCACTGATTGCTAGTGCTTCCTGTTGATCGTGAGTAACATAAATTGCCGTCATGCCGATTTTTTTGATAATGGAACGAATTTCTGATCGAAGCTCATGACGCAATTTAGCATCTAGATTAGACAAAGGCTCATCACAGAGCAACACATCTGGTTCTACTACTATCGCTCTGCAAAGAGCGATTCTTTGTTGTTGTCCACCAGATAATTGAGTAGGTTGTTTTTTTGCTTGGTCTTCAAGGTGTACCAACTTCAATACTTCGAAAACTCTTCTTCTCCTATAAGCCCATGAAGGATCTTTAGTTGCTTTAAAATCAAGGTAGGTAAAGGTTGATTCTTCAAAAGTAAGTTTGAATCTTCTCAAGGGTACCTTTAGCCACCAAATAACTATTGCAGTTTTAGGTTTGTTCTCAAAATAAACTTCTTTTTCTTCTTTCAGACGTTTAGATACAGATTTATGTGTTTGAGGAACGAAAATAAAGAAAGGTTTTGCTAGCCATATCAACTTTGTATACCAAGGTTTTTCCCCATCTACTTTATCTTTGTCTCTTAATTTCAACCCATATTCAACATTCTTGAAAATAGACAGATGGGGCCATAAAGCATAATTCTGAAAAATCATAGCAGTATTCCTTTTTTGTGGTGGAAGGAGTGTTACTTCTTCTTCCCCTAGATAGACATGTCCTTCATAAGGTTCAACAAAGCCTGCAAGAGCTCTCAGAAGAGTTGTTTTACCACAACCTGATGGACCTAGAAGTGTAGTTATCTCACCATCGCGAATATCTAAATCCAAATTTTCAAGAACTACAAAATCGCCATATGCAATACTTACATTTGAATATTTGACTGAAACCATTTGAGCACAACTAATATATTTTAATCCCGAATAGAGGCATACCTTAAAATATTTTTCCTTTAGATTTACATTTTTTAAAGCGTTTTCTTTTTATTCCATCTACAAAGAATTTTTCTGTTAATCGTCAGTTCACAGCAAAGAATAAATAACCTATATTATCTTTATGTCATAGCAAGAGAGGTGCCTAAATGGCTAAAAGAAAACCTACAAGATTTTTAAAAGAAGAATATAAGCAAATACAAAAAGAAGGTAGAGAATGGGTTCACAGAAAATTAGAGACTCCTTCTGTTCCTAATGTTATAGTTGAAGGCAAAGAACTTTTGATGCTTTGCTCTAACAATTATTTGAATCTTAGTAATCATCCTCACTTAAGAAAACGCGCAATAGAGGCAGTCGAAAAATACGGTGCAGGATCAGGTTCGGTTAGAGCTATTGCTGGTAACATGGTTATCCATGAAGAATGGGAACAAAAACATGCAGAGTTCAAAGAGCAAGAAGCTGCAATAGTTTTCATGAGCGGTTTCATAGCTAACGAAGGAGCTATTCCACCCTTGGTACGAAGGGATGATTTTATCATTAGTGACGAATTAAATCATGGAAGTATTATTGATGGTGTGAGATTAACTAAAGCTAAACGATCAATATACAAGCACAATGATATGGGAGAGCTTGAAGCCAGATTAAAAGAAGCTGAAAAAGAAGATCCAAATTGTGAAAAAAGGATACTTGTTCTAACAGACGGAGTATTTTCAATGGATGGAGATATGTCTCTTCTAGATGAGATACAGAAATTATGCCAAGAATATGGTGCGATGATTTTTGTTGATGACGCTCATGGAGACGGTGTTTTAGGCCGAGATAAGAAGGGTAAGGGTATTGTAGACCATTTTGGTCTTCAAGGTAAAGTTCAAGTTGAAATGAACACTTACAGCAAAGCAATGGGTGTGGTTGGAGGTTCAATAACTGGATCCAAAGATTTGATAAACTTCCTTAGAAATACTGCTCGTTCCTATCTTTTAAGTGGTTCTCCACCCCCTGCTATTGCAGGAGCTGCTATTGGTTCTTTAGAAGTACTTAACCCTAATTCTGAGTACTTTGAGCCTGTCGTCGCAAAACTCTTGGATAATTGTGAATATTTCAAGAAAGAGATTGTGAATATTGGTTTCAGTCACCCAATTACAGCTGCTGCTGCAAAATGTCCAACTGCTATTGTCCCCGTAATTTGCGGTGAAAATGAGACTGCTAAAAAGATGAGTGATCGTTTGATGGAAGAAGGGATTTTTGCTTTACCAATCATGTTTCCAATGGTACCTCGCGGAACATCAAGGATTAGAGTAATGATGAATACAGGACTAACAAAAGAGCATCTAGACTTATCTCTTGGGAAGTTCGAAGATATTGGAAGAGAACTAAAAATATTCTAAATTCTTCATATTTCCTTTTCTTTATTTTTCTTAATATTAATAGACATTTTAATTACTAGCAGTAATTACTATCTTATCGAACTTAAAAAGGGATTTCGAACCAGTATAAAGGCTTTTCAATAAAGTTCCTGGGTTTCTAGGAGAAAATTTGAGTAAAGGGTACTCCTTAGCAGGAAAATATGACCAGAGAAACTTTATTTCCTTTTGAGATAGCTTTTTACCATAAAATCTCAGCAATGTCTTAGTATTCGGGTCAGGAAAATTATCATCAATTAATGAAGAAATACTCATACTTTCATCAAGTTCAATTTCGATTACTTCCATAGGTAAAGTTGAATTTTCAACAAACTGGATTTCAGCTGTTCCATCTTCTATAACTATATCTAGAAAACCTTTTGGTTCAACTTTTTCCATGAAACTTGTCCTTTCTAGAGATCCAGAGTAAAACACATTCATGTCTTTTAAGGACTGAGCTCTGTGAATGTGACCTGTAAGAGTAAACAGAATATTCCTTGGGAGTGTAAAAGTTTGAAGGACATCAATTCTGTTTCTAAAAACAAAATTATGAGGACCAAACATTGCTCCATCAAATAATTGATGGCATAAGAGAACTAGTTGTTTATCTTGATTCTTATTTGCGAATTTAGTGATTCTTTTTAGTACATCCTTTGGGTTTTGATTGACGTAAGGGAAGCCCATTATTGTAATTTCATTCAATTCTATTGTAGTAAATTTATTAATAAAGTGAACATTTTTCATATAATAGCCTAATAATGTTTCAGGAAGTCTAGAACGATCATGATTCCCTGGAATACACACAAAAATAATATCTTCTGAAATTAAGCTCTCTACAAGTTCATAAGCCCTTGAAACAACTTCTTCCTTAGGGTTAGATCTATTAAAAAAGTCTCCTCCATGTAAGATTAAGTCGATTTTGTTCTTCTTAGCATATTCAATAGAATCACTAAAAACTTTAAACATTTGATCAGAGGTTTGGAATCTAGCAGAAGCAGTTCTTCCATAAACATATCCAAAGTGTGTATCTGCTAAAGATAGGATTCTCATTTCACCACTACTTCTAATTTATCCAAGTTTTTAGTATAAAAATTAGAATCATTTTTGATTTTACGTAATCTAGTGAAAGAAAAACATAGAAAATTAGAGTTATTCATCGAATTCTAGTGTATGAACCCATAGAGGTTTTCTGACTACAAACAAGAAAAGATTTTCAGCAAAAGTATCATCTGTTTCATACATCTGCTGTAGATCTTGGTCAACTCCTATAACTTTCAGTTTTTCTTTAATTTCTAATTTTAGGAATGAATCAACATTTAGAACAAAAGCATTCTTTTTCACCAATGCTGAAATGAATTCATAAACTGGTTGACCTCTTTTACTGAAATATATCACCCATTTGCCATAATCTATGAAAGGTCCAGAAATAACATCCATGTGTGTGGCATATCTATCAAGAAATTTCACAGACTCTTCTGATGTAATTTCAGGTCCTTCTTTCCTTTGTGATAATTGGGGATTAGGGGTCATAAGAGATAAAATTAAACCATAATAATCATCGGAGACAAAAGGTTGGGTTCTTTCTAACATGTAATAGTGCTTGATTAGTTCTTGTTCTAGTGCTTTTCTGATACTTAGTGCTTTTTGCCATGAAACTCCAGATTCTTGGAAGTTTCTTGGAATAGATAATACTATTATTTCTTTTTTCGAATTAACAATTTTATGCACTATCTCATTGAAGAGAGGTATTTCATATAATGACTCTTCAAAAAATAGTAAACTTGGTTTGTTGAGATAATAATTAGCAGCTGCAATTATAGAATTAAATTGATCAACTGATACATTTGCAGCTATATTTTCTTTTCTGTATAAAGGATCGGGGACATATATTGGATAATAACCAAAAATCAATTCGACTGAAAGCTCGTCAACGTCTTCAAATTTCACTGTTGCTTTCTTAATATCGACAACAGTTCTTGCCCTCCATTTGCAAATTCCTTGCAATGTTTCTCTAAAAGAACCATAAAACAATATCAGAAGTTCACATAAATATCCATTGAATCCAATAGCACCATAATCATCTCTATAAACCCCAATCGCTTTTGTGAATTTCTTGAGTAAAACGACTTCTTTTCTCACTTTTTTATCCATATGAGTTAAGATATATTGGCTATGATATGGAATATAATCAAAAATGGATATTTTCTCCTCTCCTTGTGATATATCAAATCCAACAAAAAGATGTATTTTTTCATTTGCAGCGAATAAGCGCAAATAAGGTATTTTACCAGTAATTTTTGCAACTTCTATATTTTCTTTCTTGACTCTATCTTTTTTCAATCTTTTAAGAAGCGAATCTAAAATGGTGTGAACATTTGGTTTCTCAGATTTTGGGAGTATAATTAGTAGATCAAAGGAATCGTCATCACTAAGATAAGTTTTTCTAACAAAAGAACCTTGAATTTCAACTCTACCGGCTATTCCAAGTGATACTAGATCCATTTGAATTTTCTCTTTTAGAATTGATAAGATCTCTCCGATTTCAGCGTGTGTGTCTTTTTGTATTTGGATTACTTCGAGAACTTGGTTCTCAATATAATCGTGATCATTCTTCTGTTTTCCTTTTGAGGAACTTTTTCTAGATTTGCTTTCTTCCATGTTACTCACCAGTTAAACACGGTTATTTATTTGCTTTTTCCGCAAATACTTCATGAAGTATTGAATATTGAGGACCATCAGGTCTAAGTTCGGATTTCTTTAGTTTGATAGAATCAATTTCTTGATTGCCTATGTCTGCATCTGACAATTCGTTTATTAAACCTATTAATTCATCCTTTTTCCTCGAAGACTTCACTCTTGCGATGGTTGCATGTGGTTTAAACTTTCGATTGTCAGTCCTAAAGCCTTCTTTTCCAAGCTTAACTCTTAAAGCTTTTTGAATGTTTTGTAATTTCTGGATATCACCCTCGACTTTGCAACAAATAACTTTAATGTATTCTCTTTTAGGTAGAACATCTATTCCTACGATGTTTAGTTTAATACTATCAAACTTTATCTCATCCATGATTCCCTTTACAACATCAATTTGAGTCGAAGAGATCTCCCCTAGAAATTCTAGTGTTAAATGAATTATCTGAGGGTTAACTAATTTAATATCTGCTCTAAGACCAGCTAGTTTCTGTTGAATAGCACTAAGATTGCTTATAATTTGTTTATTTGTGATATCAACAGATAAGAAAGTTCTAACCATAGTAATTTATTTGATAGCATTTTTTAAACATTCTTTATATTATACTAAAATGAAATCAGTTTTTAGGATTACATTTTTTATTTGACTAATTGCAAAAGATTCAATAATTAACAAACTTTTTATTTCAGCTTTTTTTGAGATTGTTGAGCTTCATGTCTGAGCGAAATATTAAAATTCTTGGCGTTTCTGGAATGCCTGGTTCTGGAAAAAGTGAATTTGCCAATATAGCTAAAGAGCTTAATTATCGTACAGTAATCATGGGAGATGTAATTAGAAAAAAAGTAAAAGAAATGGGATTGGAATCTACTCCTGAAAACACTGGAAGAGTAATGACAGATATTCGAAAAATGCATGGAGATGAAGCTGTAGCCCATTTAACTTGCATAGAAATTGATAGACTTCTTGGAGAAAATAGTGATAAAATCATTATCGATGGGATTAGGAGTCAAAAGGAAGTTGAATACTTTAGAAAGCATTTGGGAAAGGTTTTCTTTGTTGTTGCAATACATGCAGAACCGATAGTAAGATTCAAGAGATTAAGATTAAGAGAGCGTACTGACGCTCCTAAGACCTATGATGAGTTTGATAAAAGAGAACAATCTGAACTTAGCTTAGGTTTGGGTGAAACAATAGTTTATTCCAATTTCATTATTTCTAACAATGAAACAAAAGAAATGTTCTACGAATACGCTATTTCCTTGTTAAAAGATTTGGAAGGAGATGAAAAATAGTGGTACTAACTATTACAGTGAAAATGAGTTATTTTTCTACAGAAAATAAGCAAAAGTTAGAACAATGTTTTATCCATCTCCTAGGTGAACTTCCGAAAATACAAGAAGTCAAGGATATTGAAACCAAAATATTAGTAGCAGAAAATCAACCTATATCTTCCATTCGGAATTTCTTCTTTATCATTAGAGAAAGGAAAATTTTGGACACTGTAAGGAAATGTTCATTTATTGACGAAATCAATGAATCAGTAACTTTTTTACTTCATAAACAAGCTTTGTATGTAAATAAAATAGCGGTCATCACTTCAGATACTAGCTCACCCCTCGGAAATGTGCAATTAACCATCAAAGGAGGAGATCCAATCGAAATATTAAATTGGATAGCTCCTGAAACTTCTGATGGCGAGGAATTGGTTATACAAAAATTCAGAGACTATCAGAAATTGTGAGAAGGAAGCTCAATATTTAGACCATCATATGCAAAATAACTCTCAGAAAAAATAGCCTTTGCTTCTTTTAGTGAATAATCTAAATCTCTGTGTATATTTGAAATATGGGTCAAATATAGTTTTTTAACTCTTGCTCTTTTTGCAACGTAAGCTGCTTCTGAGCTTGTAGAATGCTTATACTTCTTAGCCCTTTCCACTTCTTCGGGGGGATAAGTTGCATCATGGATTAACAAATCTGCTTCTGATGAGTTGTTGATAACAGTATCTGTTATAGTTGTATCTCCAGTTAAAACTATTTTTGTAGGTCTAACATTAGTGTCCATTAGTATATCTGACGGATAGATTTTCTTTCTATTAATTTCAACGGGAGTACCTCTTTGTAATGTATTCCACATCACTTTTGGGACTTTCAGTTTTTCAGCTCTTTCAGTACTAAATTTACCTAATGGAGTATGGGTGACAAATTTATATCCTACACATTGATTTACATGGTTAACGGGAAAGGATTCAATAAAGAAGTCTGTATTATTCTCTACGACTCCTCCTTTAGTTTCAATCACTTCTATGTTGTAATCTGGGATAAATCTGTAAGCTAATAATTGCAAAAACACAAACGAGGAAGTCCAAGGAGGACCAATAATTCTAACAGGAGAATCTATCCCATAGAAGCATCTTGTTGATAATAAACCAATTAGACCAAGTGTATGATCAGAATGTAAATGTGTTAATAATATTGTTAGAGGACCTCTAAACTTAATTTTGTTTATAATCATTTGTAGTTGAATAGCTTCTCCAATATCAATTAGAATTTTATGTCCTCTATATTGTATCATACATGAGCTCTGTCGCCTGTTAATTTGAGGAGGTGCAGATGATGTACCTAGAAATGTGACTGAAATATTGTCGCTCATTTACATTAACACCACGATTCTTCTTGTAAGAGAACGGTGCACGCGAGCATCTATAATTGTTTTCATCTTATATCCCACTTTTTCTGCTATTCTTTCCGGTTCACTATAAGAAGGGCTACTGAATACTAGATGCCTATTTTGCTCAAGTATAGATTTTGATTCTTCTAGAAATTGCTCTATCAACCCAGATATTGTTTTTCCATATGTTGATGATTGAATTGAGTATGGCGGATCAGTTGCTATTGCATGGACATGTTTGAGCGGTATATGTCTTGAATCACCATGTAATAGAGAATAATGACCTTCACCAAGAAAATGTAAATTTATATCTGTTCCCTTAACAGCAGAAGAATTGAGATCAGAACCTAACACATAAGCTCCCAAAATTGAAGCCTCAATAAGAAATCCTCCTGCCCCACAAAAAGGATCATAGAATACCTCACCTGTACTAATGCGAGAAAGGTTTACAATAGCTCTTGCGAAATCAGCTTTCATAGCACCAGGTCTAAAAAATGGTCGATTACCAGGAGTTCGTTCATTATATTCTTTTACGTTTTTAGACCATAATTGAAAGCCAATTAAAATATCCGATTTATGTAAAAGACCAAGAAACATACATTCTGGACGTTTTAAATCCACTTTCATTTCGTAATCTGCGAATTCACTTATAACATAGCTACCTAAAATTCGCTCTAGTTCTGCCTTATTTAGTTTTACTGTTCTTTTTCCTATTTTTTTCACTCTTACGCAAAAGGTTTTACACTTTTCAATAGGTAAATCTATCCTTTTCTCTTCGAAAAAATCTATTTCTTGATTTTCGATTGACCCTTTTGCAATTAAAATACAGAGTGAATGTAAAAACGCACATCGAGAAGCAGCTTTTACAGGACTTTTATTTGAAGTGAAAATAACTATCTGGTTAGCTACATAAGTTGTTCTGTAATCTATTCTTTCTGCTTCAAGAGCAGCGTACAATTCTTCGTAACCTAAGGGCAAATAATTAGCGTTAATATAAGCCAGATATGATGTCATACAAATTTTTCCTCTATGAAATTACTCAGAAAGGGTGCTATATCAATTTTTGAATTGTGTGTATTAGGAATAGTGTTTGTTGATATAAATTCTTTCACTCCCAATTCCTTCAGCTTGTCTTTGAATTCTGGTCGGGAAAGATCATGAATACAGACAAATCTCAAACTTGAAGGTTCTTGCTCTAGAATAAGCTGGCATGCTTTAAGAGCTGTGCTTCCCGAACTAACGATATCATCCACGAGAATTATATCCTTTTCTTTTAGGTCAAAACCACTACAAACCATACTTATTTCATGTGAGATGGGATCTCTTTTCTTATCCAGCCAATAAAAAGGTGCTGATAAAATATTACCAACTATTTTTACATCTTCAGATGCTCCTTGATCAGGTCCTAAAATAATCCAGTCACCATTCAAGTTTCGTTGTATATATTCGCTAATATAAGGGTAAATGTTAAGATTGTATTTCTCTAACTCGGGAGTAAATTCAAGAAATTTAGATTTATTATGTACATTGATTGTGAATAAACTATCAATACCTGATTGTTGAATAAGATCAACTATAATTTGATGTGAAATTATTTCCCCTCTCAATTGCCTTACATCAGCTCTAGAATAGCTCAAATAAGGGACAATAGCATGTACTTTATCTGCGTTCAGTTCTTTCAACGTAGAACCTAGTAATAAAAGTTCAAGGAGATGTTTTTCTTGGGGAGGATGAGTTGACTGTATGATGATAATTTCTTCATTTTCAACGTCTGAGTCAATCTGAATATATGACTCTCCATCGAAAAATAACTTATGGATTATATCTATATTCTCTATGTTTACTATACTAGCTACTTCTTCTGCTAATTTTATTGATGATGGTCCGGGTAAGATTTTCATTACAATATCACAAGTACATTTTTCCTTCCTTAATTTAAAAATATAGTTTACTAGTAAAATAAGTACATTCAAAAACGGATGAATAACTATATTTATTAACATTTTATGTTTTATTGTTGTTGAGGATATCTTATTCTAGTGGTGAGAATTATGGCTGGAAACATTAAGAAGAAAAGCAAGAAGAAAGCCAAAAAAGAACCTTTACTCGATATTGATTTTCACGACACTGCAGAGATATCAGTTCCTCCAAGATTAATAGACCAAGTTATTGGGCAAGATGATGCTACAGAAATAATCAAAAAAGCAGCTTTGCAGAGACGTCACGTTCTTCTAATTGGAGACCCAGGAACAGGTAAAAGTATGCTTGGAGTAGCAATGGCAGAGCTATTACCAAAAGAAGTTTTAGTAGACACTTTAGTCTTACCTAACCCTAAATATCCGAATAATCCAAGAATTGCTACTCTACCAGCTGGTCATGGGATTAGAAAAGTTGAAATGGATAGAGAAGTAGCAAAAAAGAGTGGAAATAAGCGTTTTATTATATCAATTGTAATACTATTAGCCATTATAGGATATGCGCTCATAGCTACTGCTGGTAATCCTGCTAGTCAACCTACAACTCTTTTGATGGCTATGTTTGTAGGTTTCTTCATTTTCTTTATGTTAAACCAACAAAGATCAAGATCAGAAATGCTTGTACCTAAATTATTAGTAGATAACAATAATACAACACGTGCTCCATTCAACGACGCTACAGGTTCACATGCAGGTAATTTATTAGGTGATGTAAGGCATGATCCATTCCAGTCTGGGGGTCTTGGAACACCTCCTCACGAAAGAGTTGAAGCAGGGTTAATTCATAAATCTAACATGGGTGTTCTTTACTGTGACGAAATTGGTACTTTAGAAATGAGGACACAACAGAAAATGCTTACTGCTATGCAAGAACGTAAATTACAAATTACCGGTCAATCAGAGCTAAGTAGTGGAGCAATGGTTAGAACAGATGCAGTACCATGTGATTTTGTATTAATAGCTGCTGGAAATATGGAAACCACAAGAAATATGCATCCAGCGTTACGATCGCGAATTCAGGGTTCTGGATACGAAGTATACATGGAAGATACCATGCCTGATTCACCAGAAAATAGACGAAAATTAGCTCGTTTCTGTGCTCAAGAAATTTCTAAAGACAAGAAGATTCCTCACTATACAAAAGAAGCAGTTGAAGAAATCATCTACGAATCTCAACGCAGGGCGAATAGAAAAGGTCATTTGACTCTCCGACTTCGAGAATTAGGAGGTCTTATCAGAGCTGCTGGAGATTTAGGAAAGGAAAAAAACGAACAACTTGTTACAGCTGAAACAGTAAGATTTGCTAAAACCATCGCTAGAACATTGGAAGATCAAATTAGTGACAATTATGCTAGAGATAAGAAAATGTATAAAATTATCGAAGTAGAAGGTACTAAAGTTGGAAGAGTGAATGGTTTAGCTGTTATTAATCAACGCTCAGGAATCGTAATGCCCATCGAATCTGAGGTAGTTCCTGCTTTTAGTCAAAAAGAAGGGAAAATTATTGCAACTGGTCAGCTAAGGATAATTGCTAGAGAAGCAGTTCAAAATATATCAGCATTAGTTAAAAAATTTGTAGGTACAGATATCTCAAATTTCGACTATCATATTCAATTTGTTGGTGCATATGCAGGAGTAGAAGGCGATTCTGCCTCAGTTTCAATTGCCACCTCGATTATCTCAGCGCTTGAAAAAGCACCAGTAAGGCAAGATACAGCTATGTCTGGCAGTCTGACAGTCCGAGGGAGAGTCATCCCAGTAGGAGGAGTAACTGCCAAAATAGAAGCCGCAGCTGAAGCAGGCATTAAAAGAGTGCTAATACCTTTTCAAAATATTGATGATGTCAAAATTGAAGAAAAATATGATGGCAAGATTGAGATAATTCCTGTTGAAACTTTTACTGATGTCTTGAGAGAAGTACTTCCTAAAGAATATGGTCACATTGCTGATAAATTCGTTGAAATAGAAGAAGAATCTATCTTAAATAAATAAGATTGCTAGAAAGATGTATCAAAATATGGTGAGTTTCTTTTGAGTACTACAGGTTACTATTTTTATTATTGTGGAATCAGCGCTCAACCTAATGATGAGAATCAGTATGAAGATACAGGAGAGTTTGATGTTTATCTACATCTTTGCCAAGAAGAGTTGAATGAAAAAGAACCAAAAAGACAAACTTTTCTAGAGACCAATTATTTTACATCCGAATGGATCGAGATAAATCTTCGATTCAGGATATCCTATAGAGATGGTCAAGAAGATATAAATAGATATTTTGATTTATTAAAGGAAATGATGGAAAATCAGCTCAATATTTCAATTGTCGATATAAAAGTAGAAAATATTGCTTAAAATCATTTAAGGACAATATATATTGGGGATTGACATTTATTACATCTGCCTTGGAGAGATACGCGTCTTTTTTCTGTTGACAAGGCAGTTCTTGTGATCAGCTCATCTCCACAGTTAGGACAGAATGTGTTTGCGTGTTGATGATTGGGTACATTATCAATATAAATGAACTTCAGACCAACTTCTTTGGCCATTTCGTATGCTTTTTCTAATAATTCTGTCTTTGTTGGGGTTAAATCCATTGTTTTATATGCTGGAAGCATTCTAACCAAATGAAGAGGTATTTCTGGAGTCAACTCTGTTTTTATGAAATTAGCTAAAACTCCAACAGTAGCTTCATCATTATCCAACTTTTCATGCAAAATAATAGATATTTCAAGGTGTATTTCTTTTTCAAGTATAAGTTTCATCGTTTTTGCTACTAGATCAAAATCTCCCCCATCGCATATTCTTTTGTAACCTTCATTATCTATTGCTTTCACTTCTATCATTACAGCATCTACATAATTTAGAATTTCCTTCATTGGTTCTTCATTAAAGAAACCATTTGTTCTTAGAAGAACTTTTAAGCCTTTTTCTTTTGAAACTTTAGCAGCATCTCTGACCCATTCAAAAGCAATTAATGGCTCAGAATCTCCGAAACAGAGTACTTTTGAACCAGAAGCAATCCCGAACATAGCAACTTGGTCTGGAGTGTATTTTTTCCCAGTTATTTGTTCAGGATCAATGCGAGCATGTTCTGAACAAGAGCAATAAATACAGTTTAGATTGCAGTTATACGTGGCAAAAGTTTGAACTCGTACATTTGGAAAGAATTGAAAAACATGTTGTTTTTCAATTAAGTCTATTTTCATTGTAGCATGACCATATGTAAGAGAGTAAAGCTTTCCAGTAATATTCATCCTTCCTAAGCATTTCCCTTTCTCATCTGGTTTTAATTTACATTCAAAAGGACATAAGTGACACTGAACTATCTGTTCTTCTTCGTCTATAACATCGTAGTATTCAGCTTCATGCAGGAGAGACTGATTCATTTAAACCTATTTAGTCCTCAATCTGTAATTATTAAAGTTTTTTAAGTAAGCAACTATCTAAAAATCTTTGTTAGAGGATTATTTAATCTATATACTTTATCACTTGAACAAAAAGCATATCAAATAGAAAAAGAATACATATTATAATGTGTGCTTTCCTTCGACGTGATGTTCAATCAGTATGGCAGCAACATGAGTTAAAAGATAGACTAAACACTTATCAAGAAATATTTAAAGAAAATAAACTCCCTAGATATAAACTTGCTCGATTATTTTATGTTTCTTTCCAGAATGATTCAAATCTAGAAGAGCTTCTTGAAATACATGAACAAACGCATCCAAAGTTTAAGGAATGGATTAATCAAAAGCAATCTTACACAATTCAAGATCTAGAAAAAGAAGTTTCTATCGAGCATTCGTTGGACGAAATTCAAAAACTGAACTTTCTGAGATTAAAATGGATTATTTTCGATAAAATGATTGAAAGCTGTACTTTTTGTGAAAATAAATGCGGTGTTAACCGCAAGTCAAGTCAATTGGGTAAGTGTAAAATAGATGACAAAGCGTATGTTACAAGTTCATTTATTCATATGGGAGAAGAAGCTCCTGTAAGCCCGAGTGGGACGATTTTCTTTTATGGCTGCACAATGCGGTGTTCCTTCTGTCAAAACTGGGATATTAGCCAAGAATATGATTTTAATATTATTAAAGGAAAAAGAGTCAGATCTACAGAATTAGCATCGTTGTATTATACGCTCTTAAAGCAAGGAGCAAGAAATATTAACTTTGTAGGTGGGGATCCCACTCCAAATATGCACGTCATTATCGAATCTCTTCTTCATGCCCAAGTCAATCTTCCTATGCTATGGAATAGCAATATGTTCTTGTCTGAAAATAGTATGAAACTCATTTCAGATATTTTTGATATATGGCTACCAGATATAAAATACAGCAATAATGAATGTGCAAAAAAATATTCAAAGGTGTCTAACTATTGGGATGCTATTTCACGCAATATGTCATTTATTGAACAAAGAGGTAGCGGTGAATATATTATCAGACATTTAGTTATGCCTGAGCACACCAAATGCTGTTCAATACCTATTTTAGATTGGATTAATGAAAATCTTAAAACACCTTTAACTAATATCATGGGTCAATATCACCCCGATTATCGGATTTTACGAGGAGAAAATCCTGAAATAAATAGGAGACCTTCAACATTAGAAATGTTTGATGTAAGAAAACATGCCGATGATCTTGGACTTTACTGGAAAAGTGTTTCTTGATATGGTTAGCGTATGCCCATATCCCAAACTAAACGTTTTACTGTTGACCTTTCCCATTTATTCATTGCACTTTTCGCAGCTATAGTTTCTGTAAGAAAAGTATGCTTGAAATTTGCAATGAAATTGACTAAATCTTGCTTATTCTCCACTCTTTCTAACAAAGCATCAGAGATAAAAAAGGTTATTGTAAAACCTGGTTCTGGTACTTTCTGAACTATTTTAGCCACCTCAGCTAAAGAATTAGAAAGTCTTTTCAATAGCATATCATCAAAAGGGTCTTTAAGTTCAAAAACCATTGAGATAAGGCTTGAATTTTTCGTTTTTTCAATTAGACCATTTTCAAGAAAATATTGCTTCAAATCCATTTCTCTACATTCTTTACAGACAACACATGGATAATTGAAATTTCTTGTTGGACATATGAAATTCTCTAACTTGAGAGCTTCCTTAATTTTTTCTTTGTCAGATTTAAACTCTTTGTTAGTAGAAATCATTTTTCACAACCTAATTATGTATAGTAAAAATGCTTTAAAAAAACATTGTTTTGTCTAAATATCGAATATATCTTCTCTTTTTTGCGTTACTTTTCCATCTCTAAAACTGTAACTAGCTGCAGGGAAAGCCGCTAAAATAGAAGAAATTATTTCTTTTAACTCCCAAAGCTCTCTATAACATTTTTCTTTATTTGAAGATATTAATTTTGAGAAATAAGTACTATTTGAGTTTAATGAATTGAGTATAATTATAGCTTTTTTCCTTGAGCTTGTCCCTTTTAACTCTTCTAGGAAATCTGTTTGCCATTTTTCGATTGACATCTCTTTACTCAACGAGAATTTTAGCTCAACATATATTAGTTCTAAATTAGCTCGAATTTGCCAGATAAGTTTGTTGATTTCACTATCTTTTAGCAGAGAAAGTTCTTTTTTAAGAGTATCAAGAGTATTAATAGTAGTCACAATTTCTTTTTTTATTACACCTGGAATAACCATTCTTATTTAACGATGTTATCATCTTTAAAAAAATGATGATTGGAAAGTTTTTAAAGTAAATCTATTCACCAGAAATGAGAATGAAAGTTTCAAACAGATTTGGAATCGATTTCTATTTCCCTCATGATGAAATATTTTTCGATTCAGCTTCGATCGGTAGAATACCTGTAGCTACACTCGAAAAATTGATTGATTTTTACAAACATTGTGGAGGTTCTATAGGTAAAGGAATTAATCAACCTACATTGTGCTCTGCTAAACACATCGAAGAATCAAGGAATTCAATAGCTAACTTCTTCAAAATCGGAAAAAAACAAATTTCATTCATGCCTTCGAGAGAAACCATACTTATCAATTCACTCCTAGGCCTTAATCTTCCCAAGAATGGTAGAATAATCACTAGTACTATTGAAGAGCATGCAATTCTTGCACCTATTATGCGAAGTCGAGAGTTTAATGGCACAGAAATAGACTATCTCTATCTAAAGGATGAACAGGATTTTGAAACAAATTTCCAAGAAAAGATATGCAATGAGACCAAAATAGCAGTTTTTTCAGCTTTAACGATAGGAAATGGAATAAAGAGAGATTGGCAAAAAATAGCTAAGATATGTCAAGATTCAAGTGTTGTTTTCATGTTAGATATTAGTAACACTGTAGGACATGAACCTTTAGATTTTTCTACCATTTCCCCTGATATAGTTTTATCAAGTGGTGCAATAGGAGCTTTAGGTCCCCAAGGAACATCTTTTCAAATTCTCATGAATGGAATTGAGGAGAATTACAACCCAGTAATTGTAGGAGGAGGACCGATTAATTCGATAGATGAAAAAGGCTATAATCTTACTTCAAAAAATAGATATGAATCAGGTATTTTAAATCAAGCAGGAATAGTTGGTTTGGCTAAAAGTTTAGAATTACTGTCAGAAGTTGGGTTAGAGAAAATCAAAAAACATGAACAATCTCTTAGAAAACTTTTAACAAAAAATCTCAAGGATGTTCCACATATAAAATTATTAGACACAGATGGAGTGGAAAAAGGACCAATAGTATCATTTAGTAGCGAAATTTTAGAACCCCACGACATAGCAATAATTCTAGAAGATTTGAAAAATGTTGTAGTCAGAAGTGGAGCTTTATGTTCTCATTTGTTTATGAAAGATATTGATCAGAACACAATTGTAAGAGTATCAACTCACCTTTACAATACAGAAGAAGAAGTTAAAACACTTACAGAAACTCTAAACTCTATAATGGAAGAAATTAAATGAATATAATGGGTCAACTAAGCTTCTTGATCTCATTGCAAAAGCTAGATCAAATGCCTTCCTATCATTCCCACATCATGTGTACGTACAAATGTACATACAAAGCTTTCGGTTTTAGTTAAATTTTTATTACGCTGCGTTTTATTCATTATTTCACCTGTTGATCTCCCCACAGGCGAACCCCATTCTCTTTTTTTAAACAGGTTAATGATAAATGGTTCCTCCAAGAGGGAAAGACCAACAACAAGGCTTTCGACCTTGCTCTCTTTGTTGGTCCCATTACTTATACTTCTAATGCAACAGCTGCACTTATCTTCAATGTCAAGCTCCTCACAACTAAAAGAGCAGCAGTGAAACAAGATTTTGTTTTGGATCAGATCACCCTGGTCTCAAAGTTTTTTGGATGATCAACACTCGACCTTATCAAAAAAAAATAAGTCTACTTGATTCTCCAAGAGAGAAATGTCGGGGGGATTTAGGTTTTCAAGAGTTGTTAGGAATGGTTAAGAAGAAATGAAAGATGATCAAGATACCTGGAGAATTTTAAGAGCTGCTAATTTATGTCAGTTGTATAAAGATTATAATCGTCTTGAAAAGGTAGCACAAAAGAACGAATCTATCAAGCTCAAAATACCTGCATGTATAAATTACCCAGTGTCAAAAAAACATCTTAGAATAGAAGTATGGGGTTCTTTTTTTCTCTAAACTTGCTGTTTTCAGTATTCTTAAGAGTTTGAGGTAAAATAAGCACTTTTCTAAAGCTGTATTCTCCGATATCCACAAAAATCTCGTGAAGGACCATTGCAGCAAGTACTTATTTTCTTATTAAAAATGTTAAAAGTAACTTTTAGAAACCAGTACCCAGTACAATAAAGTAAAATGTTTTTGGTTTGGCTCCAATTTGGTTCCAAATTTGGAAAACAGTACTCACTTTGAGTACTGTTATTTCCTTTAGTTCTAGCCACTCTAATAACCAACCACAATGGACAGTCTCTAACTGCTTTCTTTAAACGTTTCAGACGTTGCCAATTTGGCACTCACATTTTTCAAAGGGAGTAAAGATTATTTACCCCCTTCTCTAACTGTTTTTCCCGCCGCTGTGGCTGGCACCAGCAGTTTCTTACCACACAGAAAATAATTTACGTGGTAAGTTTTCTATTGAACCTGGTTCAGCTCACATAACTTTTTTCTAGTGACATACATACATCCTTTTTTTGAGTGTTTTATGTAATATAAAACAGCCTTTTTATGTGACATACAACTTTGAGACTAAATAAAGAAAAAGATTAAAGCGTAATTACTCCATCTATATCACACACAGCAAATGTTACATCTTCAGTATAAAAACCGTAGTTCACATAGTGTTGCATCCATCCAGGCCTTGAACCAAAAGGAACATCCCAAGTAGTATCAATAAAACACCACCAATTCTCACTTGCAAAAGAAAATCCCCATAAGATACCAAAAGGGTGTTTCCAAAAGAAAGCGTCTTTATCAGTAATTTCTACTAACAATACTCTGTGATAAAGACCTCCAGGATACTCGGCATCGTGAAATCCAGCCAACATAGTTTCAAATCCACAAGATTCTAAATAAGCTGCACAAAGTAACGCTTGATCTTCACAATCGCCCATTGTTCTGAAAGCTGTTTCAACTGGAAATTTAATATAGTCCCAATAATAAGATTCTTGTCCCCATGTTATATCTGTATCGTATTCGTAGTCAATTTCGTTAATACACCAATCAACTATTGTATCAATATCATTTAATTCGTTTCCAGATAATCCATATCCATTCCAATTTGGAAGCCATGGCCAAAAAGCCCAATAAAAACAATTGAAAGCTAATTGTTCCGTACTGTTACCATATATTAAACAATCAGTAAGAGCATTAGAAACTTCTGGAAACCAAGAGCCTTCCAACATACCAGCTATTTGAGAATCATGTAAAACAACATCTCGCATAAATCTTGAAACTTCATAATAATAACCTGAAACATTTCCTGTACTCCATCTATCTTGAACATAGTGGTCCTCAAAGTAATATCTTCTAACAGCTTCAGCAAAAACCATGTATTGAGCAGGTAAAGTCATTCCTCTAATCCAGGTTGCTAGTGTATCCCATTGTTGAGATAAAATATTATATTTCGTTTCTAATAACGAATAATTTAATTCAAGTAGAGAATATAAAGTATCTAATTGATTATAGACTTCTAATAAGTCATCATAATCTACTTGTAGAGTACTAAGTTCATCTGTCAAAATATCAAATTCTTCTAGTAATAAAAAGTAGGTTTCATTCAATAAAGTATAAGCACTTAATAGTTCATTATATTCTTCAGTTAAAGTGGCATTATCCTCAATTAGTATATTATACTTTTTTTGTAATTCAGTAAAATTCGCTTCTAAGTTATTGTAATCTCCTAAAAGATTACTATATTCGTCATTCAATTCTTGGAAGTCTGACAGAAGTGTGTCATATTCTTCTTGCTGTTCTTGATTATTTTTTGGAATAAAATAACCAGTAAGCATTCCCGCACCTAAAAAGACAACCATCATTGTACTTCCAATCACCAAGTTTTTGTTCATTCGTTTTCCATCTCCTATACCCATTCCATTTCTTCGATTATCATTTAATAACCTCTAAACTTCTTCTTATTCTCATTCCCAATAATTGTTAGACGCAATAATAGTTGATATAAAACACTTTCTGAGATGTATTGTTTTGGTATTTTCTTTATCTTTTTTTACCATTTCTAAGCAAAATGAGCTTTTTTAAGTAAAGAATGTTTTCTTCTATTTCTCATATGTTCACTGATATTTTAACAAAAAAAGAATTAGACAATATTCTCCAGATACATTCCACAGAAGGAGAAAATCCCTTTTTTAAGAGACTTGCATTAGTTTATGAAAAATTAATCTTAAGAAATGACGAAACTACTCTAGATTTAGCCATAGAAACAACAGTAATGAATATTTTCAAGCTAAATAAACAAAAAAAGAAACTAAAAAAAGGTTTTACTAAAATTACAGAATTTTACAACTGGCTTAATGATAAATATGGAATTGAAAAATATGATCATTATAGAAACACAAATTCGAAACTTATTAATTCTTTAGCAGAAGAAATAAGGAAAGTAAAAGAACGCATAACAGCTATTCTGGAGCTATATGCATCTTGGGGGGCAATAATAATCGCAATAATAGCAATTATAGTCTCTCTTACTCTCTAAAACGGCTATTTTTCTGTTTTTAAGAGTTTGAGGGAAAAGAACGATTTTAACCTTAGTTTATTTTCGCTTCTAAATTAAGAATACTAGCTAAAAATGCTAGAACTCAATCCTAGAAAAAAAAAAGAAAAAAAGTAATTTTAGTATAGAAAATTAAATAGACTTCTTCCTTCTAATATATGTACATAAAGCTAGCATAGTTATAGAAAAGATTGAAAATATAAGTCCAGGTGCTGGACAATCACACATGACACATGTACATTGGCAATCGATTGTTCCAATGTCGATTATTTCCTCACTTGGAGTATAATCCTTGTTTCCACCAGGACCATCAATTATATAAGTATCAGCGGTTAGTAAATCATTCCAATAGTTTCTCGACCAAGAAGTTATATTAAGGTCATCATATCCCTGAGGTTTCCCATATAGATTGTTGAAGTAAAAGTTATTTTGAGTAATTTCGTTGCATGATGAGTCAATTAGTTTCACACCATATTCTGTATTATTTTGAAAATTGTTTCTTGATATATCATTCCAACTAGAATTTTCTAGACGTAATCCATCAAAAGTACTACAAATAATTGTGTTGTAGGATATTGTAGAGTGTTTTACAGACTGAGAGAAATATATTGAACAATTATTAGATACCATAAGATTTGAGTATATATTAATATGGCTTGTTTCTGATGCTGCGATGCCAATATTATTGTTTAGAAAATAGTTATCGCAGATGTAATTGCTTTCTTCAACACCTTTTAGGTTAATCCCTATTCCACAGCCTTCAAAAGTATTGTCACAGATTCTATTGTTACTGGTTGATGACAGACCAATACCTATTCCACAGCCTTCAAAGGAATTATTACAGATTATACCATTGGTGCTAGACAATCTAATACCATCGTCTTCTGTGTTTTTGAAAGAACAATTTCTTATGATAAAGTAGTCATCAACACCCCCTATTATAATTCCAAACCTAACATCCTTAAATTCGTAACCGTCAAGAATCCAAGGACAACATGAAGTACCATCAGATTTATCATCTTTATTCCAAATTGTTGGATCAAAATCATCATTTCCATATATCTCAATTGTGGCTAAGGCTCCATAAACATTGATGAGTCCATTATTCTCATTTTGGGTTGCTAGAGAATCCACAACAAGAATCGAGGATAGAAGGACCGCTATGAAGATTAATATTTTAAAACAAGTTAAGATTTTCTTATTATTCATTTTAAACTTTGCCTCCTTATAACTTTCTGTATACTAATTATTAGAGATAAATAGTACCAAATTATTTATTCTCAGAATTATATAAAACACTTTCTGAGATGTAATATTTTGGTATTTTTCTTCTATTTTTTTACCATTTTACTCCCTTTCTGCAGTAATCCATATTTATTTTCTCCTTCTAGATATACACAAGAGTAATGTCACCATAATCATTGTTGTAGTAAGGAAAATTGAAATATGAGTGAATTCAGGTATAACTACCAAAGTGTTAGCTAGTTCTAATAGCTAGTCAGAGTAGCTAGCAGCAGCTTTTACATCAGGTAAAGCAGAAACATCACAGTTATCTAGAAATACAATATTCAGGACAGTATTTTTCCAAAAATTCTCTTGGTTTCAAACATTCGTAATTATATAGTTCATGCTTAAAAGTTTTAAAATTTCCATCAGTAGATACAATGATATCGCTTTGCGTGGTATGAGCACAATCAATAATTCCTTGATCATCATCGTGACTGAAATTATAAGGAGCTTCTAAAGCCTTGATATCTATAATATGCTTTTGTCTCATTAGACTAAATTTAAAGTGCTGATAATACTGGTTATATCCTGTCGACATCTTTTCTAGATGATCTAGATATGCTTTCTCTATTGTATCACAAATTACTACACGAAAATCATTTTCTTTATCAAGAATACAATTGTATACATTTGCTGTTTTAGGTTCTGCTAATAAAACAGCACGAACAATATTAACATCTAAAATTACTTTCTTCAAATAAGCAACCTCATTCATTAAGGAATTTTTCTATAGCATTAAATTCCTCCTTTGAATGTTCAAGAAATGTTGGAAGTCCTTCAGCAAAATATCCTTTTTCATCTAATTTAATCTCTTTAGTACTAGATTCCCCTTCAATTCTTTCAAATTCATAAATACTAACATTTTCTGAAGTAAAATCACCTTCAGCAATTTTACGCTGAAGTCTCAATAGAAGATATTCAGAGTGAGTAGTGATGAAAACTTGCACACCTCTTCCAACAGTTTCAATGATCAGATTCATTACTTTAGCCTGATATTTAGGATGTAGATGAATTTCTGGTTCCTCAATTAGTAAAATTTCACCTTTTTTTGCTAATACACAAGAGATAATTAATCCCATAATCTGATTCATTCCTGATCCAACTGCTTTTATTTCGATCATCGAATCAGCTTGAGTATCCTTAAGTTCCATCAGAATCTTTTTACCAGGATTCAATATTACTCTGAAATTATCAAGATTAAATTCTTTCAACCATTTTTGGATTCTATTCCAATGACGTTCATATTCTTCTTTTGGATAATAAAGAAAGAACTGAGCTATAGAATTTCCACCATCATTTAGTCTTATATAATCAGGAGGATTCTCCTGGAAATAATATGACCACTGTGTAAACAATCGATTAGCAGGAATTAAATGACATTTAGGTCTATAAGTTCTCATGTTAAAAATGAGTTCATCTTCTTTTCTTTCTAATATACCTTCCATGTTTACATTAATAGAACCTCCCCAAAATCCACTCCAACTCCCTATTGAGGGAAGTTTGATATGATAATCTTTAAAATCCTCAGATCCAATTATATTTGCAACATTGGTTAAATATGAATAAACTTCTGAGTTAACTGAAACATCTTCTATGTCTTTAACCTTCTGATCTCCAATTAATGTACAGTTGTTAACCCATTGTAAATTTGCATCATCATTTTTAGTTCCTTCTTTACTCCTGAATTTACCTTCAATCTTAAATCTATATTGGGTTTCTCTATCAAAAAGCTGGATTGGCTTAACTCTAATCTGATAATATAGATCTTTATCTATTGGATATATTCTTCTACTTTCTGTATAAAAGAAACAAGGGTTATTAAAGGCAAATTGAATAAAAATCTCATTCTGTATATCTTTATTGTGAACTACTCTAGACATTGTTCCCCAATCAGCTAAATTACCAGTAATACGAAGACTTGTATCTGACTGAAGAATAAAACCAATAACATCTAAAACAGAGGATTTTCCTGTTCCATTTTCACCAATATATAAATTAAGTGGCTTGCATTCTATACTAGCATCACGAATACTTCTGAAGTTTTCAATTTTAATTTCTGAAATGAAAGTAACATATGATTCAACCTCTTCGGAATTCAAAACAAAACCTCCTATGAATCAATAATTAAAATGTACTATCTTTGAATAATTTAAACTTATCTGAATCATTAAGTTAATAGTCTTATTTGAGAATCATATTAATTCACACCATAGCTTTTATTTGTTGACAGAACTCCCAGAATTGACTATTATCTTACCACACAAAAATAAAAGTACGTGGTAAGATTTTTATTTACTAAAAATAACAGGGTATTATGAGTGTTGAATCTATTAATGAAAAAATAGCAAATCATGACGAAAGACTAAAGAAGTTAGAAACAGCTCTCCAAGAGCGTACTCCCTCTCCTGAACAGATTAAGCGTTCACAAGAATTTACTGAGAAACTAAAGGCTGCCCTATTAGAAAACAGTCAAGCAAGGGAAGAATTAGATAAATCTCATAAAAGAATGATACCCACTGTTGAGCGATTTCTGAATGCAGTTGGGCAATGGCTGAACAACTAAATTATTAATCTAGTTAAAATGCTTCTGGATCAATTTGTTTGAGTTTATGCCAATGCGTTTTAGCTTCTTCAAACAGAAAATTGATTCTCTCTGTTTCTTTTTCTTTCCCAGGAATATCCATCATTTTACTACCAATCAGAATTGTAAATATTTCCATCTGTATATTGATGATATTGGTCTGTAAGTCTACCTTTGCTAATACCTTTTTCATATCACCTACAACATCTAAAACTATAACCCTGAATTCATTCATTTCCTTATCCCTATCCATTTTTACACTTCCATTATCTACTAAAAGGAAATCTTATCTTATTTAACAATTGTCGACAAAACCCCCTGAATGGGCTATTATCTTACCACACAAAAATAAAAGTACGTGGTAAGATTTATATTTCCTCTTTCCCCTTGTGTTTATAATGACAACTGATTTAGATAAACTCTCTCTAACACAAAGAAAAATAAGAAAGAACCTGGACGATACAAAAAAAAGATAAAAGAATGGGACCTTCTAGTTGAAAAAACATTGGGTTCTCAAGAACCTAGCTCAAAGACCTAAACCCGTTTTTCTTCCTACGTTTTTCAGAAACCCTTCAGATTCTTTAAATAGAAATAGAAATTGTTCATATTCCTCTTTATATTTTCTTTGATCTATAATTCCTATTTTAATAAGAATAGCAAATAAATTATAATGAGATCCACACTGATTAGCTAACATCATTATTTGATCCTGTGTGATGCTCTGGATTTTACTTAGTTCTTCAAGTAGTTGTGCGATAGTTTCTACCTTTTCCTCCAAACTCCTTAAACGTTCATCTAGATTATCTGTCATAGTTCTTCTCTCCATATTGAAAGTAGCAACTCTAAGAATTAGCTGTTTTTAATAGTTGTCTACCGCTTCTTTCAAAATTCCCTTGATGGGTCTTTTCTAGCTCTTTTATATTTGCGAGCGTTCCACGGTAAAAAAACAAATATGAGATAAGTAACAATAACTCCTCCTAACACATAATCCCACCTTTGATGATATAAATAAACTGCTAATAAATAGAAAATCAAACCAACAGCAGAGGTCCCACCATAAAAAACCATGTCGTTTTTGTCCATAAGATAGGTAGATCTCTATTAATTAAAAGTATTAGCTGGCCAGAGAGAAGTTTCGAAATTCTTCAATTAAAAGAGAAAACAATCTTACCGAACCCATAAAAACAAACCCTCGGTAAGATGTAATACCTGGGTATTTTTTCGCATATTTTTTCTAGTGACATATAAACATCCTTTTTTGTCAAGTGATATGTTATACATAACTCCCTGAAAAAAACTAGTTCTATGTTAACATAGAAATTAGAAAAATAAAACAAAGATCCCCTCCAACTCCCGGAGGATTTTTCTATATTTAGGTAACCTCCAAACATAGGAGGTTGGAACCCCCAACTCTCCGCAGTGGCTGGCACCAGCTTGGTTCCATTATCTTACCACACAAGAATAAAAGTACGTGGTAAGATTTCTCAGCCCGGATTGGAACCCCGGTCAAATTTTATATGTGACATACAAAATCGAGACTAAAGAAAAAAAAGATTATTAACTAATTGCTCCATTTAGGTCACAAATTGCTATACTAATATCCTCATCGGTCATTCCATTAGTTATATAATATTGCATCCATCCTGGTTTTGAACCAAAAGGAACATCCCAAGTTGTATCAATCCAACACCAAGTATAACCTCCGTAAGGATCTACACTTCCAAGATTCCACAAGGGAGCTGAGTACCAAAAGTTGAAACTAGATGTATCTTCAATATGCACCAACAAAGTTCCATGATAAAGACCTCCAGGATACTCAGCATCGTGGAACATGGCTAAAGCAGTTTCAAATCCACAAGACTCTAAATAAGCTGCACAAAGTATCGCTTGATCTTCACAATCGCCCATTGTTCTGAAAGCCGTTTCAACTGGAAACTTAAAATAGTCCCAAAGAGAAGATTCTTGTCTAGTTGTTACATCTGTATCATATTCATAGTCAATTTCATCAATACACCAATCAACTATTGTATCAATTTTATTTAGAGAACTTCCCGTCAAAAGTTGTCCATGCCAATTAGGAAGCCACGGACTAAAAACATCCCACATAATATCAAAAACCAAACCCTCTGTATTATTACCATACCTTAAACAATCAGCGAGAGCATTAGATACTTCTGGAAACCAATAACTCGTATAAGGTGTTCCTACATAATATTGAGAATCATGTAAAACAATATCTCGACAGAATCTTGTTGCTTGATACCAGAAAGTTGAAACATCTATTGCCAAATCAAGATAGTAGTCTTCAAAGTAATATCTTCTAACAGCTTCAGCAAAAACCATATATTGAGCAGGTAAAATCATACCTCTAATCCAAGTTGCTAGTGTATCCCATTGTTGTACTAAAACATTATATTCGTTTTCCAATAGTAAATAATCTAATTCAAGTTGAGAATACATAGTATCAAGTTGATTATAAGTTACTAATAAGACATCGTAATCTATTAAAAGATTATTAAAGTCGTTTTGTAATGTAATTAAAGTTTCTGTCAATATACTATATTCTGTTAACAATTCGTTATAGATTATTGTAAGAGTATCAAATTCTGCTATTAACATTTCATGATTATTTTGTAGTGTACTATGCTCTACTAACAACGTATTATAATTACTTAGTAATTCGTTATAACTTACTTCTAAATTATTGTAAGCTGTTACCATAGCATTATATTCTTCTTGCAGGTCATTATTTTCTATCACTAAATCATCGTAGGCTATAATCAACAAATTATAATTTATTAATATTGTAGAATAAAGGCCATCCAAATCTTCATATTCACTAAGTAGTGTATTGTAACTTGTTAAAAGGGCAGCATATTCAACTTGAAGAGCATTATAATTTGTTTGTAATTCTTCATGAACTAATACCAAAGTATTATGATTTATCATCAAAATATCATAATCTTCATGTAAAGCACTAAGTTCAGTTTCCAAAACACTAAAAGCTATTAACAACACATTGTAGTCTGCAAACAAAACATTGTAAGTAATTACAAGAGCGTCATGTTCCGCTAGTAATAGATTATAGTCACCTTCTAATATAACGTGTTCTTCTAATAATAAATTGTACTCAACTATCACTATATTATAGTTAAATAATAAAGTATTATAAGCTTCTACTAAAACGTCATAATCTTCTTGTAACTCATTATGTTCAATAACTAATGTTTCATAAACTTCTATCATTACACTATAATTTCCCAACAATGCAAAGTAGGTTTCATTTAATAAATTATAATCTAGCAGTAGTTTATTGAAGAGTTCATCCAGAGTAATATTTCTTTTAATTAGTATATCATACTTTACTTGTAATTCGGTAAAATTCGCTTCTAAATTATTGTAATCTCCTAAAAGATCACCATATCTTTCATTCAATTCTTGAAAGTCTAACAGAAGTGTATCATATTCTTGATTATTTTTTGGAATAAAATAACCTGTAAGCATTCCAGCACCTAAAAAGACAACCATCAATGTACTACTAATCACCATGTTTTTGTTCATTCGTTTTCCATCTCCTATACCCATTCCATTTCTTCTAAGATCGGAAGAGCACACGTCTGAACTCCAGTCACGTGGCCTTATC
>BPTO01000013.1 GCA_023705985.1 Candidatus Heimdallarchaeota archaeon
GACCACCGAGATCTACACTCTTTCCCTACACGACGCTCTTCCGATCTCTGCTAACATTCGCTCTTGAGATTCAGAAACCAGTATCTCCCATGATTCCATCTCTTTTTCTCTAAGAGGTACATCTTCAATTCTTATAATTGCGCCTGTGTTACCCTTTTCAGTCATTTCCGAAACTGCACAACTTAATCCACCCCCGCCTAAATCTTGAAGTCCATCTAGTAGACCTTTTTCCACTAATTCAAGAGTTGCATCTATAACCACTTTTTCCATCAAAGGGTCTCCAATTTGTACAGCAGGTCGATCTTTATCACTTGTGTCGGATAAATCCTTTGAAGCAAAGGAAACACCATGGATTCCATCTTTTCCTGTTCTTGCACCATATAAAATTAGGAAACTTCCTGGTTTTGAAGCAATGCTTCTAACAACTTTTTCTTTTTCAATCAGACCTACACACATTACATTAACTAAACAATTACTCTCATAAGCTAAACTGAATTCGACTTCTCCACCTACTGTAGGAATCCCACAACAATTCCCATAGAAAGAAATTCCTCTAACCACATTTTCGAATAGATTTCTTGAGCGATGAGAATCTAAATCTCCAAATCTGATAGAATCTAGTAGAGCTATTGGTTTACAACCTTGAGATAGAATATCTCTTATAATTCCCCCCACACCTGTTGTTGCTCCATCAAATGGACTTATAGCTGATGGATGGTTATGACTCTCGAGTCCCAAACCAATTAGTAAACCGTCGCCGATATCAACAAGTCCTGCTCCTTCACCTATTCCTAAAAAGAGATATGGTGCTTTGATATTAAATAGATGAAACCAGCGTTTAGAGGATTTGTAGGAGCAATGTTCACTCCACATTGCTTCCAGAATCGCTAATTCAGCTTTATTAGGTTCCCTACCAATTGTTGTCAAAACTTCTCCATACTCTTCTGGTGTTAACATCTTAATTCCTCGATCAAATTTTCGAAAATTGAACGTCCATCAATTGAACCTAAATAGGAGAAACTCGCCCTTTCAGGATGAGGCATCACTCCTAAAACATTTCCCTTATTATTCACTATCCCTGCAATATTTGCAATGGAACCGTTTGGGTTGCTCAAAGAATCAACTTCTTTTTTTTCATTACAGTACTGAAAAGCAATTTGAGAATCATCATTTAGTTGTTTGATTGATTCTTCGGTATTGTAATAATTACCCTCATAATGAGCAATAGGAATTCGCATAACCTTTGATTCTAACCCTTTGAGGAGAGGAGAATTAGTTTTATTAACTTTAATATCAACCCATTTTGAGATAAATTTTGTTGAAGTGTTTGTAGTAAGAACACCTGGTAGATAATTAGCTTCACATAACATCTGAAAGCCATTACAAATGCCAAGAACGAACTTTTCAGAAATTATAAAATCATGAAGTTCATCAATTAGATTTGTTCTTGCAGCTACCACTCCTGCACGTAAGTAATCACCGTAAGAGAATCCACCAGCAAGAATCAAAGCATCATAATCTTTCAGCTTCTTATAATCCCTCGGATATAATAACTCATTTTCAACATTAAGAAAATTTAAAACACGTGTAACATCTTGTTCATTATTTGTTCCTGGAAACTTAGTAATACCTATTTTCATTTTGCTATCTTTCCTCTTCAAACCACAAATCTATGGAATAATCTTCAATTAACGGATTCGAGAAGAGTTTTTCGCTCATATCACTTAAATCCTTCAATAATTCGGAAGAAGGAGCAGTTAAGCAGTTAACAAAAACATGTTTTCCCAATTTTATATTGTCTATTTCTTGATAATTCATCCTATTTAATGACCTCAGAGTTACTTCACCAGCAGGATCTAATACAGTTTGTTTCAACTTGACAATAACCTGAGCTTTTGTTGATAAAGATAATTCAGGTAACTTTGACAATTTGGATAAATTGTCGTAGACATCATTATAATGTTGAACAACATCACCCATGTCTTTTCGATAACGATCTTTATCTTTTACTTCACCAGTTTCTTTATCCCACAACCGCATGGAATCCCCAGAAATTTCATCAGCAACAATAATCCGCCCATCGTGAGTTCTCCCAAATTCTAGTTTAAAATCAACAAGTTGAAGTGAAATCATATCAAAGAGTTCAACCAAAATATTGTTTACAGCTCTTGTTACTGCTCTCATAAGCATTGCCTCTTTTTTGGTCATCCATTCAAGTTGTATAGCAACTTCTTGAGTAACTAGAGGATCATGCAACTCATCATCTTTATAGAAGAACTCAATGACCGGTGGTAAAAGATCTAGTCCTTTTGCTACTCCATATCTCCTACAAAAACTACCTGCAGTAACATTTCTACAAATGACTTCAACCGGAATTATCTCAACTTTATCGCAGATTAGTGTGTTATTATCTATCATGGAATGATAATGAGTATGAATACCATATTCGTTAAGAATCTCAAAAAGCTTTGCTGACATTCTACAATTAACTTCTCCTTTTCCCTGAAGAAAATCTTTCTTTTCTCCATCAAAAGCAGAAATAGAATCGCGAAAAATTAGCTTAACTTTGTTATTTTCATAAATCTGAACATCCTTTGCTTTTCCAGAATACATTATAGCGCGGAACCTCTTTGCAGTATATTGTAAATTCGAACTAAGTTTGCTCTAACCAATTGAAAAATGTTTAATTAATAAAGTTTGCGAATACAATCATAAGAAAGGGTATTTTCAACTCACGGTGATTTAAAAACAATTACGATTAAGAAGAGTAAAGAAAAGAGTTTGCAGTATATTGCAAATTATTACGTTTTATTTTTGATTCATTAGCGAAAATAGTGATAGAAGAAGCATCAAGAAAGTATTATCATAGTTACTTAACATTTCATTAAAGAATGATGTTGTGACATACCAAAATTTTTTACTTAAGGTTCATAATGAACATATGATGACTGTAGACAGCTATGTTGATTCCCAAGAAAAGTTAATGACAATTAATCTTTTACAAATAGCATTCAAACGTTTTGATACTTTAGAGAAGTTGAAAAATTACCTGTTGAAAAAAGATGTTGATGTTTCGATAGCGAACTTATCACGGTATATAAATGGTAAAGCTTTACCAAAATCGAAGTTAAAAGAAAAACTTCTAAATGTGCTCATTCAAAACAAAGACTTAGGCTTAACAATTCAAACATTAATTAACAAACGCATTACAATTATAACAAATGACTCTGAAGATATTTCTGTTAATAGTAGTCATTTGTTAAATGATTCAAAGAGTCTTACTACAATATTGTTTATTGCATTACGCAAAGGAATCATAAGCAGAGATGTTGATAAAGTTATCACAGCTGAAGTAGATGGAATTCCCATTGGTATGATTTTAGGTCAACTCTTGAATGTTGATTGCGTTTATGCAAGGAAGAAAAAACTTGTAGGAACAACAAAAGTTCATTATGAAGATGTACATTCGCATGGTTCAGGGAGAATGGACACGCTATATTTACCTGATAAATTCATCAGAAACGGTGAAAAAGTGATAATAGTCGATGACGTTATACGCTCTGGATCCACACAAAGAGCATTAATAAGCTTGGTAAGAAGATCAGGAGGAACCCCAAGCCAGATAATGACATTAATAGGAATCGGTGATCATTGGAAAGAGATTACAACACTTGATTCGATACCATTTAAATCATTAATAATTCTTTGAGAACAATTTAAGTAAGATTCTCCAAGAATTATCCAAACCTTTTTTAAAAATCGCAAACATTACTTAATTATGCCATATGATAGGATGACAAAAAACTTGCACCAGAGTATTTTTGCGTTAATTATTGGGGCAGGGTTTAGCTCACTGTTAATCGCATTTTTTGGAATAGAATCGCTGATTTTTGTAATTTTTGAAGTTCCTTTAGCGTTCTTAATAGCTTTAATAACTATAACAGAGTGTATCTATTCGTACAATGAAGAGGTCTCTATGCAAACAACGTTCAATATGATTGGACCTTTGTTAAAGTCGATTTTAATTTCAATTCCTGTCGTTCTGATGTATTCAGCTATTATCTTAATATTAGATAAAACCGTCACCAAATTCCATGATGCAATACAACCTCTTTTTGATCAGACAATTCAAAGTTTAGGAACAATTGCAGCTATCCCTATCATATGCTTTTTACCCGTTCTACTGATGAATTTTGCTATGCCTTTGTTTCTATATTTCTATGGAAGCGTCCACGTCTTATTCTGGGGAAGAAAAGCAAGAGCTGATAAAAAAAGAGAGAAAGATGAAATAGCAGGCGATGTAAAGGAAAAAGAGTATCAAGATAAAGTAGATGAAGTCATCGCTAAATATGAAGGTGATGCAACAACATTGCACCAATACATTCTGGAATTACAAGCTTTTGATTCACTAATTGAACAAATAGAAGATCATATATCATACAAAGGGATGGCAAGTAGACTAGTTATGATGAAAGATTATGTCATTTCTCTAGCAGAAGTCCCTGAAGAAAAAATATACAAAACGATTTTAAAAGAAGATGAAGTTAAAGAGAAAGCTAAAGCAGTAGAAATGCAAAGTAAGACAGTTATAGACATTGTTGAGAAAAACATGAAGAAATTAATAGATGAAAAGGGACAATTTGAGAAAGAACCAGAAGAAGAAAGCGAAGAATATTAGATAAGAAATAAAAAGAAAGGATAGAAAAAGGAAGTCTAGTTTTTATTAAAAGCTTCCATTACTTTTGAAATAAACATGTCTTCAGGGACACCGCCTTCAAAGGTAACTTTGCCATCATCTATAACAGTTTTAGGGACACCCATCACATTGAATTTCTGAGATAAAGCTGAAAATTCGGTAGCTTCAACCATTTCCCCAACAACATTAGGATTAGCCATAGCAATTTTATGGGCAACACGGACAGCTACAGGACAATATGGACATGTTGGTGTAACGAATACTTTGATATTCATTGGTCTATCGATTTTCGCAATTTTCTCTAGGTTCTCTTTCTTCAGTGATATTTTCCCGTTTGATATATCTAGTATACCTTCCACTATCGTGCCGAATTCATAACCTGAAGGTATTCCAGTAAACAGTACTTTTCCTTTAGCTTCTCCTTCAATAAAAGTAGAAGGGTAATATTTTACACCGTATTCTTCAATTTCTGGAGGATTATCTTCCTTTATGAATTCAATAATTTCTATTTTATCTTTAGGAGCTAATTCTTTTAACATTTCAAGAATAGCCTTTGTTTCATGACAAGTCAAACACTTTTCTTTATCAATAAACAGTTTAATTGTTACTGTTTTTTCCATGTGTTGAAAAATTTCTCTCACTTGTCTCTGAACATTCTCGTCTACATTAACACTCATTATATTTCACCTATGTGCGGTTACTATACACACTTGGATTTTCTTTAATTTAAACATTGTGCACTAGCAAAAAAGAGAAAAAGAAGAGGTTAACCTGTTCGTTTTATAATATGATAACCAAATTCTGTTTTAACTGTTCCCGACATTTCCCCTTTGGCCAAGGAGAAAGCTGCTTTCTCGAATTCTTTTACCATTTTTCCTCTTGTGAAGAAGCCTAAACTTCCACCCTTTTTACCTGAAGGACACAAAGAATATTTTTTTGCTAATTCTGCAAAGTCTGCTCCTTTTTCCATTTCTTTCAGAATATTATCTGCTTCTGATTTTTTTTTCACCAGTATATGACTTGCCTTAACTTTTGACATTTTTTTTCACTTCCATTTCCTTTATTCTAGAATTATTCTTGCATCTATTGTTATAAGTCCTTTTTCTGTTGCAACAACAGGATTAAGATCCATTTCTTTTATTATTGGGTTTTCTTCTATTAGTTTTGAGATTTTTAGCATTAGGTTAGTCAGCTCTTCCTTTTTTACTTGAGGAAGACCTCTAAAACCTTCAAAGAGTTTTTTTCCTTTAATTTCATTCATCATTTCTTTTACATCTTCTTTTGTTATAGGTATCAATCTAAATGTTACATCTTTGTAAATCTCAGTAAATATTCCCCCAATTCCTAGAGCTATCATTTTTCCAAATTGACTGTCTGTCATACTTCCTATAAGCACTTCTGTCCCTTCTACCATTTCTTCAATACTGACACCTTCAACTTTTGCAGATGGATAGTGTTTCTTGATATTAACCATCATTTCTTCATAAGATTTCTTGAGTTCTTCATCAGATTTAATTCCTACTTTTACCCCACCAGCATCAGATTTGTGAATTACATCTTCGGAAACAATTTTCAAAGCGATAGGATACCCCACTTCTCTCGCTTTTTCTATGCTTTCTTCAGTATTTGTTGCTAGAGCCATTTTATTCAATGGTAAACCTGCCAGATCGATTATTTTGCGAGATTCTTCATATGTTAGAACTTCTCTTCCTTGTTTTTTTATTTCTTCTAGAATTTTTTTTATTTCAGCGCTCATAGCTCTCATTCTCACAATTTTTCTATGTTAATTTTATCACATCAAATCCATTTCATATTTTTCCATTTGTGGGAATAGTTCAACACCAGTTCGTTCTTTAACCAAATCAATGATATGTTGATAAAGTTTCTTATAATCAAATTCCTTTGTGCTGTTTTTTCCAGGAATCACAAGATTATGTTTCTCACCAACCTCAATTGCTTTTTCGTAACCAGCTGCAGAAAGGCGTAATATTGCACTTAAAGGATCCCAAGTGAGAACGCGGAATAGTTTCTCTTGGGAAATATGTGTCCCATCAGCAAGTATAACTTGTCCAGCATGTAGGCTATAACCTACACCTACTCCACCACCGCCATGATAACTTACCCATGTTGCACCAGAAAGAGCATTCCCTAGAAGGTTAATCACTGGATAATCACCTATTGCATCACTCCCATCTTTCATTCCTTCTGTTTCCCTATTAGGAGAAGCAACAGATCCACCATCTAGATGATCTCTTCCGATTACAACTGGAGCTTTGAGTATCCCATCCGTTACTAGTTTATTCATTAGCATACCAAAAGCTGCACGTCCAATGAACCCTGCCCAGAAAACTCTAGCAGGAAGACCTTTTTCAAATGGTATAAACTTATCAGCCAACTCTAACCAATTAACAAGTTGTTCATCATCATAGAATAATTTCTTCGCATATTTGTCTGTAATCCTTATATCTGAGGGGTCATTACTTAATGCCATCCACCGGAACGGTCCCTTTCCTTCACAAAATAATGGTCTAACATATTCCAAAACAAATCCTGAATAGTTAAAAGCATCTTTTACTCCAAGTTCATATGCTTGTTGTCTAATATTATTACCATAATCAAATGTCTCTGCACCTCTTTTATGAAGTTCTGTCATAAGGCTAACATGTTTGACTACTGTTTTTCTAGATTTTTCTAGATACTGTTCAGGGCTTTCAGTTCTTAGGATATCAGATTCATCATAAGTTAAGCCTGCTGGATAATAACCATTGAGAAGATCATGTGCGGAGGTTTGGTCTGTAAGAACATGAGGAGTGATATTATTTTCAATAAGATAGCTTAGAAGCTCTACAGCATTACAAAGTACCCCAATAGAAATGATTTCATCTTTTTCAGCTGCTTCTTTTGCAATTTTTACAGCTTCTTCTATTGAATCTGTTTTATAATCCAAGTATGGTACTCCTTGATCTCTACCTGTATTGTACATACGATCAATAAGAGTGGGGTTTACTTCTGCTATTAAACCAATTTTCCCACACATTTTAATTGATAAAGGTTGAGCACCGCTCATTAATCCCAACCCAGCACTAACAATTAGTTTCTTTTCAAAATTCGAAAGCTTTTGATAAGCAGGTTTTCCTTCCGCTGTTTTAATTGCTGCAGAGATCGTTTCATAAGTTCCTTGAATAATCCCTTGCAGACCTATAAAGATGAAAGAACCGGCAGTCATTTGTCCATAAACTGACAAACCAGCAGCAACAAATTCCTCAAAATTTGGAGACCAATGTGGTACAATAACACTATTAGTTATTACACACCTAGGTGCCCACCGAGTTGTCTGCATTTTACCATAAGGAACGCCAGATTGCAAGAAAAGGGTTTCATTTGGTTCAAGAGTTTTTAGAAGGTCAATTGTTTCAAAAAAGGATTTCCAATCTCTTGCTACTTTTCCAGAACCACCATAAATGTATAGAGTTTTCCAATCTCTACCATTATGAAGATTTGAAATCATTGCTCTAATAATAGCTTCAGTCTCCCAACCTGCTTTTGTTGAGGGTTTTAAAGCTTCATCACCTTTCGGAAGAGCTGGAATATTTTCTGGTATGTTATCCATTCTTAATCTTTCTTCTTCTATTAAGCGACATTTGCCATCCATAATCTCTTCCATTTTATTACGATAATCCATAAGATCGCCTGTTTTCAACTTCTAATCTAAACAGAAATTAAGTTGTCAAAAAGTTTGCTCTTGGGAAGATTTCTAACACCTAGACAAGGAAAAACAATAATTTGTGGCTGTAAAAAGATAAACAGATATCATTTCAATTCTGTTTTCAGTGGAAAAAAGGCTAAAGACTAAATCAAAGTAAAAAGCAAGTTTAGGAAAACAATTCCTAAACTCAAAATTCTAATCATCCTTTAGATTTTACTTGAAATATCTTTTAGTGTATCTAATATTTGTTTTAACAATTCTTCTTCTTCAAGTGCGGGGGCAGTTTCCATATCTGCTGTAACAGCTGCTTGACCTTTCATTTTCATCAATATTGCACGCAATCGAGATGTTAATTCTCTTACTGGTACAACACCTTCCAGCTTTTGCTCAGGACGAGCTTTCTGACCACTCATCCCTGCTGTTTCTATTGCTATAGTCCCAAAATTATCGCCCCCTATTAAGCGATCAAAAGGACCTATCTTTTGATTGAAATTCGTAATGTTGCGGAAGTTAACTACTTTTTTGCTTCTTGTTATTATTCCTTTACTGACTATTACTTCATGTGTTGTTAGTGTATAGTTAATTGAATTAATATAGAAAGGTATAAGCACACTACCAATGAGAGCAATTGATAATATTACTGTACCTACAACTATACTTATGATTATTGCTATATCTTTGTCAAGAGTATCATCAAAAAACCATATTATTGTGATAATTGAACCTATACCTCCAACTATGAGAATTAATAGTAAATAAAATTGCACAAAATATATCTTCATTAATCTAGAATCAGGTTTGAATGATTCTAGTATTGTTGATTGTCCAATTTCTGATTGTGTTAGTTCGTGTTTATCCATTTTGTATCGTGATGAATGTGTTTGGAGTATTAATAAACGATTTTGAAAAGAAAATTTGTCAAAGGAGTTTTAGATAGGAGCTACATAGATTAATATGAATAGAGACATTTCAAGCGATTTGTAGCAAAACACTAAAACTGAAGAGTTTAATAGAATGTTCTTCAAAAAGTTTAATATAATTCGCATCAATCAACAGAAAAGAGTTGACAAAATGACATTAGTATCTAATACAGAAGAAAAATACGAAACAGAATGGATAATTAAAGCAATATCTCATGAAATACGCAGAAATATTATTAATTTACTTGAAGTAAACTCCCATCTTACGTATACTGAACTTCTCAAAGAGCTGAATCTAACTACTGGAAAACTAAATTTTCATCTTCGTCAGCTAGTTGGATTAGTAGAAAAACATGATGATGGGTTTTATAGACTTACTCCAGCAGGAAAAAGTATTTTGAAGTCCTTATTGGAAATCAAAACAATTGGGAATGAAGATTCTATTAATGAAACTCACAGATTTTACAAAGGTTCCTCTATTCACCAGTTTAACCCTGCAGAAGAAACAACAAAGAAATTTAATGTAATAATCCTCCTTATTGCAAGTTTGATATTAATTACAACACTGATTACTTTTATAGTTCTTATCGCACAAAACGGATTTAATTTTAGTATGGAATTGGTAATTACAATTGTACTTATGCCTGCGGTTATTTTTTCTTTAGGTGTTGCAATATTATTTACTGGAAAGTATATCAAATCAATTTCTTATAATGTATATGATACAGAGATCATTATTACTAAAGGTATTATTACTAAATCCAAAGTTGTTATTCCCTTTAGAACGATTACAAATCTATTTATTCGGAGAGGATTTTTTGACAGGATATATGGTTTATCGTCTCTAGCAATAGAAACAGCAGGACAAGGAGGAAATCGAAAACCTGAAGGAAAAATAATCGGCGTTTATTATCCAAATGAGTTGCTAGAGGAAATTCTCGGATTATTGAGAATGTTAGATTCCCCAAGTTATATTAAGCAGAATTTCAAAATTGAAAAAAAACCTCTAGAAATTCGTTATCTGTTATCTGAGATTAATGAACAATTATCCCTAGTTAGAGATAAGTTACTAATAAGAAATGAAAAAGGAAAATAGGGTGTTTCATTTTCAATTAGTTTTTTTGAAATGAATTTTATTAACTAAAACATGTGTGGATAATGAAAACCATATTCAGAGGAAAGATATTTTAGTCAAAGGAATACTAAATAAATTCCCAAAACAGCAACAAATGATTAATACGAGTTAACGCACTTTGTACAACTTTAAACAATTTTCAAAGGAATCTCGAAATTACAATGATTTGTCACAAGATATATAAAGATTAGACTAAAATACAAAATCATGAAAGTAGTTATTATAGGACACGGTTCTTCTGGATGGACTACAGCAACAACTCTTCGAGCATGGGACAGAAAATGTGAGATCACTGTTATTGATCCTAAACACTATGATGCTTATCATCCTTGTGCTATGCCATATGCTATTGGTGGTTTGCTGGAGGATGAAACTCCACTCAAAGAATCTATGAATTATAAAAGGATGAATATTAACTTTTTACGTCGCCACAAAGCAATGAAAATCAATCGTGAAGACAAGAAGGTTTCAGTTAAAAATCTTGAGAATGAAGAATTATTTGAAGTTGAATATGATAAACTAGTTATCTGTACTGGTTCAATAGCCAAATATCCACCTATACCTGGAGCTGATGGTAAGAACATTTATGCTCTTAAATGGATAGAGGATTCAGAAACAATCCGTAAAGCTGCTGCTACGGCTTCCAAAGTTGTCGTATTAGGCGCATCAGCTATTGGACTTGAAGTCGCTACTGAACTTGCTCATAGAGGTATTGAAACGGTTGTATTGGCTCGTTCTCGAATTATGCGTCTTCTAATTGATCCTGATTATGCTGCTGAAACTGTTAAACTTCTTGAAGAAAAACTACCAAAACTCAAAATTATCTCGGGTATTGGCATACAGGAAGTTGTACTAGATGAAAATGGTATGGCAATAAAAATTACTACCGACCAAGGAGATTTTGAATGTGACTTCGTTGTTGCTGCCACAGGAATCAGAGCAGAAGTTACTTTAGCGCAAGAAGCAGGCATTAAAATTGGTGAAACAGGAGCTATTGCAACTGATGAAGAGCTTTATACTTCTGATCCAGATATTCTGGCAGTAGGTGACTGTGCAGAGACAACACATCTTGTTTCCAATCAGAAGGTACACTCTGCTTTAGCAACTTGTTGTGTTAGAATGGCAAGAGTAGCAGCTATGACACTAGGTAAACCTGGAAAAGCGAAGTTCCCTGGGACATTGAACAACTTTATCGTACCATATATTGACCTTCGTGTTGGTTCTGTAGGACTTATCAAGAAAGCAGCAGAAGATGTAGGATTTGATGTGTTAAGTGTGAAAATAAAAACACATGGTAAACCTACATACATGCCGGATGCTAAAGAACTCTACTTCAAAATTCTTGTAGAAAAAGAAACAGGAATAATACTTGGTGCTCAAGCTATTGGACCTGATTCAATTTCTGATAACTTGAATATTGTTGCAATGGCTCTACAGAAAAAGATGACCTTCCAAGAACTATTAGAAGCAGATCTTTGTTATGCACCAGCAGTGAATGAAACAATTTATCCTGTCACTATGGCCTTAGAAATGGTTTCAAGACGATTATTACGAAAATAATTACAAATAATACAGCCATAAGGTTGTTTTTTCTCTTTTTTTGTTATCTTTTAGCGAAATAAAAATAGAAAACTTTTCAAGCTTCTTCTTTAGATTTATGGGCTGCATTCAATAATCTTTTTGCTTCATGGAAATTTGGATTGGTTTCCAGAGCTTTTTGCCAGCATTCTATTACAAGATCAAACTCACTTTACTTTTCGTTAAATGTTTTTTATCTATAGCGTAGAATAATGTTTATTACTCATTTTTCTCATTAGCTGATTATGAGTGAAAATATAAAACCTCCAGTTGCAAAAAGAGAGGAAAAAATCACAAAAATTCACGGAATAGAGTTAAAAGATGATTATTTTTGGTTGCGTTATAAAGAAAATCACGAAGTAATAGATTACTTAAAAGCTGAAAATGATTACACAAAAGAAAAAACCAAGCATTTGGGCGCGTTTACTACTAAACTATTCAATGAAATGAAAAATCGTATTAAGGAAGATGATGAGACAGTTCCTTACAAATTCAAGGATTATTACTACAATTCACGAACTGAAAAAGGTAAAGAATATAGCATACATTGTAGAAAATACAAAAACTTAGATAATAAAGAAGAAATTCTACTTGATTTAAATGAAATGGCTAAAGGGCATGAATATTTTAAATTGTATACCTCTAAGATAAGTCATAATCAGAATATACTAGCATACTCAATTGATGATACAGGTTATGAGAAATTAGTTGTCTACTTTAAGGATTTGACAACAGGAGAAATCTTTGATGAAAAACTTGAAAATGTTGGTTGGAATTTTGAATGGACAGACGATAAAACACTTTATTATACTATAAGAGACAAAGCACAACGACCATATGCATTAAAACGACATACATTAGGTACTAATCCTTCAGAAGATATACTAATTTTTGAGGAGAAAGATGTTAAGCGGAATGTTTCTATAAGAAAAACTAAAGATCAAAAATTCTTACTATTGAGTTCCAATTCAAATTTGAGCAGCGAATATCATTTTCTTGACCTCAAAAACCCTCTTGGAAAATTTGTAGTTTTTCTACTGAGGGAAGAAAAACATGAATATATTATAAATCATAAAGATGGTTATTTCTATATCATCACAAACAAAGATGAGTCACCAAATTTCAAACTTATGCGTACTTTTATCGATAAACTTAGTAAGGAAAATTGGGAAGAAATAATTGCTCACAACAAAGATGTCAAAATCGATTGGATTGAGACTTTTGAAGACTTTTCTGTAATTTCAAAAAGAGAAGAAGGATTGGATAAATTCGAGATTTTCTACGATAGAAATGATGAAAGAAATCACGACATAGAGATGCCTGAAACAGTTTATGGTGCGTGGTTTGGTGATAACCTTGAGTATTCATCTAATATTTTCAGATTTGTTTATACATCCTTAATTACTCCTAAATCAATCTATGACTATTCTTTAAAAGAAAGAAAATTGAAATTAAAGAAGCAAGATGAAATTAAAAATTATAATAAAGAAGATTATGTCACAGAAAGAAAATATGCTATTGCACGGGATGGTACCAAAATTCCTATTTCTATTGTTCATAAAAGACACATAGTTACACCTGCTCCAACATTGTTGTATGGATATGGATCTTATGGATATCCTATGGATACTTACTTCAGTCCTTCGCGAGTCAGTTTGATAGAACGAGGGATAGTATACGTTATAGCACATGTAAGGGGTGGAGGTGAGCTTGGGAGACAATGGTATGATGATGGTAAATTTTTGAAAAAGAAAAACACATTTTTCGATTTCATTGATTGTGCAGAATACCTGTTAAAAGAGGGAATAACAACTAAAGACAAATTTATAATACAAGGAGCAAGTGCAGGTGGCTTATTAGTGGGGGCAGTGATGACGATGAGACCTGATCTCTGTCATTTAGTTGTAGCGGAAGTACCTTTTGTAGATGTAGTTAATAGTATGTTGGATGCTAGTATACCACTTACAGCAGGTGAATGGGAAGAATGGGGTGATCCTAGAGAAAAAGATTTCTTTGATTATATGTTATCTTATTCTCCTTATGATAATATAAAAACTATAAATTATCCACACACCTTAGTCACCACAGGACTTAATGATCCAAGAGTAGCTTTCTGGGAACCTGCAAAATTTACAGCAAAACTTCGAGCTTTAAAAACAGACAAAAATGAATTAGTACTTAAGACGAATATGGGAGCTGGGCATGGTGGCGCTTCTGGTCGATACGAATCCATGAAAGAAATAGCTTTTATCTACTCTTATGTGTTAGATAAAATGGGATTAGTCGACAACTAGGCTCCTTTTTTCTTCTTCAAAAGTATTTTTTCCTTTTATTTGTGCAAACCTTTAATTAGATTATTACACCAAATCACAAGATACACAGACTTTAGTGATAATATTGAATAAATACAAACCAGTTGATCCCTTGAAATCCCCGAGATTCCTAGGGATTAAGACATTTATGCGTTTACCTCACTTAAAAACATTAGAAGGTATAGATTTTGCAATAATAGGTGTTCCCGCTGATCAGGGAGCATCGTTTCGAACAGGACAAAGAGATGGACCTGCTGCTATAAGAAGAGTATCTTCTTTACTGCGAGGGTATAATCCTATTTTGAACATTAGTCCATTTGAGTATGTTTCTGGAATAGATTATGGTGATTTACCTGTTGTACCAGGATATATTGAAGATAGTTATACAAAAATAGAAGAAGGTCTTTTTCCAGTAATTGAAGCAGGCATCATTCCTATACTGCTAGGAGGCGACCATGCAATAACCTTACCAGAACTCAGAGCAATAGCAAAAAAACATGGTCCAGTTGCTTTAGTGCATTTTGATGCACACAGTGATACATCAGATGAATATTTTGGGCGCCCATATAACCATGGAACACCTTTTTCAAGAGCAGTTGATGAAAATCTTCTCCTTATTGACCATTCAATTCAAGTTGGTTTGCGAGGTTCTACATTTTCCGAAAATCATCTGGAAATACCAAAATCTATGGGGTTTGAAGTTATAACAATGGAAGAAATGCACAAAATTGATATTAATGACTTGATTCAAAAAATAATCAATAGGGTAGGAGATGCAAAGGTTTTCCTTACTTTTGATATAGATTTTGTTGACCCTGCTTATGCTCCAGGAACAGGGACTCCTGAGGTTGGAGGAGCTACGAGTGGAGAAGCAACGAGATTAGTGAGAGGACTAAAAGATTTGAATTTTGTAGGATTTGATATTGTTGAAGTTCTACCAGCATTTGACCTATCAGAGATAACTGCTCTTTTAGCAGCAAATATTGTATATGAATTCATCTCAATAATTGCGTATAATAAAAGAAAACATCTTAAAGAGACTTAAGCATAAGCCTGCATTGAAAGATAATTAAAAATTATTGTAAAGGGTATTTCATAGCATCGTGCATCAAGATTTGATGTTTCATAAAAGACTATTTCTCTATCAATAACTGAAGAAAAAACGATTCTTTCAGCTACCTCTTGTCCTAGAAATATCCCTTTTTCCTTCAAATCTGATTTATTAACAAACACGATTACAGGAATTTTTCTGTTTTTCCTCTGTTCTTCCTGACTTACCATACTAAGGAAATGACTAATTTTCTCTATGGAGGCAATATTTGTTCCATCTACCATGATTACTACTAAATCTGCACCTTTAATAGCAATATCTTGCATGAAATCAAAGCGCTCTTGACCAGCAGGATCATTAAATACAACATTGAATGCTTCATCGATTGATTCATAATCTATTGATTCAAAATCTTTGTATTTCTTCACTATTACTTTATTAAAACGCGTCAAAACAATAACTGAATTAACAACGTTTAGAGAGATAGTTGTTGTACTGTTTGTAAAATCATTATACTTTAATGGAGTAAAATCTAGATTATTACTGACTTCCTTGAATACTTGTCTAGCAACATCATTCTTTTCGATATCTCCAAAAAGAGTCTCTAGGAATGTTGTTTTTCCTGAACCTGTTGTACCCAAGATAGTTATCTTTTTGACAGTTAATGATTTAGCTGACATCATCTTTGGTACCTCGCATTATGTATCAAAGAATCTCTTCATAAGTTTTTACTTATTCCTAGTTATATGCAAAATATTTATTAGGTTTCTTACGAAGACAATAACCATTTTTAATTAGTGTATAGTTTTCAAACTATGAAAAAAAAATTGATGTTCAAACAAGCTCTGCATCTCATTGACAAGTGGCTTGATTATCAAACTTATTTTAAAGAGATTCCTGGTGTTTCAGTAGGAATTTTTGTTGAAGATGAAATTATTTTCAGAAAAGAATATGGATATGCAAACATAAAAGATAAAATCAAACTTACAGATCAACACTTATTTAGAATAGCATCACATTCAAAATTGTTTTCAGCAACAGCAATAATGAGACTTTATCATGAAGACAAACTGTCAATAGATGACAAAGTTTCAAAGTATCTCCCATGGTTTACTTCAGATAAAGACAAAAATATGGGACAAGTTCGAATTCGACATTTACTTACTCACTCAAGTGGTATGTCACGTGACGGAAACACTGCCATTGGAATACATACAAATTTCCAGGAATTGAAGAGATAAAAGCCCAAGTGAAAGAAGGGATAAGCTTCTTTGAAACAAGTGAGATTCTGAAATATTCGAATTTCGGTTATACTCTACTAGGACAGATTATAGAAGCTGTTGCTGGTCAAAATTATTCAGAATACATCCAAAAGGAAATTCTCATTCCATTGGAGATGAAAAATACAATTATTGACATGGATGAGACAAATCTTACTAAACACGCAACTGGGTATAAAAGAAAACTCCCCAAACAAGAGAGAGAAATTTTTGAACATGTTTCTGCAAATGTAATGAATTCTGCAACTGGATTGAGCAGTACTGTTGAAGACTTGATTAAATTCTATAGAGCTCATATCTTTGGTAACGAATCTTTATTCCCTGATTATATTAAACGTGAAATGCAACGGATACAATTTAAATCAAAGCTTGCAGATTGGGGATTAGGTTTCAACGTTGCAAATTTGCTTGAATTAAAGATCGTTGGACATGGTGGAGGTTATCCAGGTTTTATAACACAATCTGGACTCATCCAAGAGGATAAAATAATCATAGTAGTGCTTACAAATGCAGTGGATGGTCCTGCTAGAATCTTGCTTGAGAGTATAGTACGTATTTTTGGTCATCTTACTAAAAAGAAAGAAGAATTTCAACCAAAACCAGATGAAACTATTCAAAATATGAAAGATATTGTTGGTTTCTATGATTCAGATTGGGGAACATCATTATTTAGTCAAATAGGTCCTAGACTTGTTCTCATAGCTCCTGGTGCGGATAATCCTGTAGAAGCTTTACAGATTTACAAACACGATGAAGGTTACAAATTCACTGCGCCTAAAGAACTCCCCTTTGCATCACCAGGTCAAAAAATAGAATTTTTAGATGGTCCTGATGGAGAAAAGGTTTTCATAGACAGTCATGGTGGTAAAAGTAAAAGATACAAGTTTAGTTACTAGCTTTTCAAAAGTTTTTACAGCACTTTACGCATTTTCTATCCTTTTATCTATTAATTATCAAAATATGAATGGATGTACTTTTAGAGAGATAATTTCTCAAATCTTGCTTGGAAAAATCTCAAATACTCTGGTTCATAAATCATTTTTAATCCTGCAATTGTATCTCTTTTTTCATATAGATTTATTACTGAATTTGCAACATACTCCATGTGAGTATTTGTATAAACCCTTCTAGGAATCGTTAGTCTAACCAATTCTAATGCAGGGAAGATATTCTCACCAGTTTTTGAATCTCTACCTATTGAAACAGCACCTCTTTCCATAGTCCTAACCGCAGAATCTTCATATATCGCTGCTGATAATGTTTGTCCGGGCCATTGTTCTCTTTGTAGATGAGGTAGGAATTCTAATGCATTAATAAAAATTGCATGGCCACCAATAGGTTTCACAATTGGGACATTAGCCTGCATAAGCAATTCTCCTAAGTAGCGAACTTGATTTATTCTATACTTTAGATATTCATATTGTGTACCTTCCCTTAATCCTCTTGCAAGAGCCTCCATGTCGCGTCCTGCCATACCACCATAAGTATGAAGACCTTCATATATAACTACTGAACTTCGTGTTGCTTCAAATATCTCTTTATCATTCGTTGCGATGAAACCGCCTATATTTACTAGACAATCTTTCTTCGAACTATGAATACATCCATCAGAATAACTCATCATTTCATTTAAAATGTCAATTATTGGTGTATCTTCATAACCTTTTTCCCTTTCTCTTATAAAATAAGCATTTTCACAAGAACGTGTGATATCATATATTACCTTGATTTTATAGTCATTACAAAATTCTCTTAACTTTCGAAGGTTTTCCATAGAGATAGGTTGACCACCAGCCATGTTGACATTCATTTCCACATTAACAAAAGCTATCTTATCGAGTCCATATTCATCTATGTAACCTTGCAACTTCTCAAAATCTATATTGCCTTTGAAAGGGTGTAAATTTTCAGGATCATGGGCTTCATCTATTACTGTATCAATCATCTTTCCACCAGCTATCTCAACATGTAGTTTTGAAGTTGTAAAATACATATTTCTAGGAACAATTTGCCCTGGTTTTATAAGATATCTTGACATTAGATGTTCAGCAGCTCTTCCTTGATGAGTTGGAACAACGTATTTATATCCGAGAATATCTTGTACTGCTTTTTCTAGATTATAGAAATTCTTACTGCCTGCATATGCTTCATCTCCAAGCATCATGCCTGCCCATTGATTATCAGACATAGCAGATGTACCAGAATCTGTTAAAATATCAATATAAACGTCTTCAGATAACAGCAAAAATGTATTATATCCTGCTTCTCTTATTGCTTCTTTTCTTCTTTTTTCAGAAGGTAGATTGACAGGTTCAACAACTTTAATTTTAAATGGCTCAACTGGAGGTTGCATATTCTCAATCATGCATCCTTATATTAAAAAGATTTTGTGGTCAAATTACCACCTTTTTCTAATAACTAAAACATAATTGGGTGATACATGCTTCGTGAGAATCAAATCTTCTCGAAAAAAGTTCAAATATTTTACTCATTTTATTAAGATAGAAAAAAAAGAATATCTCATCCAATAAGCAGATTAGATAATCTTTATATCTGGTAAGAAAAAAAATCATGTGGTTATTAAAATGACAGAGTTAACAAAGACTCCGATGTGGAAGGTACATGAGGAAGCAGGTGCCCGTATGACTGATTTTGCTGGTTACTACTTACCCGTTTCTTACACAGGTATTGATGAAGAAATTATGGCTACAAGAGAGAATGTATCCATAGTTGAAGTAACAGACATGGGTCGTTATTCCTTGAAAGGTAAATATGCATCCAAACTTTTGGAACTTCTAACCCCTCGAGATATTGCTGCCATGTCTGACATGAAATGTGGTTACACTTATTATCTTAATGAAAACGGTGGTTATCGTGATGACACAATTATTGGTAAAATAAACGCAGAAGACTTTTTCAATGTCTGTAATGCAGGTTCTCAAACTACAAAAGTTTTAGCTTGGATAGGTCAGTTTGTTGAAATCTTTAAAGAGATGACGGGTGAACCTCTTGAATTCAAAGATTGGACACTAGAAACCACTATGTTCGCTGTTCAAGGACCCAATTATAAAGTCATTCTAGATAATTTAGGCGTTCCTAATACTGGTAGATGGAGGATGGTTGAAGCTGAAGTAGCGGGTTGCAAATGTTTATTCACAGGAACAGGCTACACAGGTGAGAATGGTTTTGAGGTAGTAATCTTTGATTCTGATCTTGCAAACCCTGAAAAAGGTATTAAAGTTTGGAACGCTATTCTTGAAGCAGGCAAGGAAGTCGGTATTGCTCTTTGTGGTCTTGGTGCTCGAGATATTCTACGTTTGGAAGCTGGTTTACCTTTATATGGTGAGGACATTCATGAAGATGTTAATCCCTATGAAGCTGCCTTTGGGTTTCCAGCATTCTGTAAAATTGATAAGGAACCATTTTTCTTTGGTAAAGCCGCCGTAACAAAAGCTAAACAAGAAGGCGTCAAAATTATGCATGTATGTATTAAGCTCAAAGAAAAGGGTATCCCACGTGCTGGGTACGATATACTGAATAAGAGCGGTGAAAAAATCGGACATATGGTTAATGGAGGACGTTCCCCCACAATAGGAAATATTGGTATCGGTATGGGGTTTGTAGATATTGAATACTCCAAACCAAGTACAGAGGTTTTAATCCAAATACGTAAGAAACAAATTCTAGCTGAAGTTGTACAAATGCCCTTTTATGATATGAAAAAGTGGGGATGGAAGAGAGAAGCCTAAGTTCTCCTCAATTTCCTCTTTATCTTTTATTTTTATTATCAATGCTCATTGTTCACTACTCAAATTCGAACTCGGCTATTTCTCCGCCTACTATATGATAATGCATGTTGATACGTTCAGCTTCAGGGATTTTTTCGCCGTTCATTTCCTTTTCAATTTTCTCTTTCAACTTATTAAATTCAACTTGAAAATTTGTCAATAATTTTAGGATTTCAAAAGTATGTCTAGGTTTAGATATTTTCATAACAAGAGGGAAGTTGGCTAAACTTCCTAGTGGATAATTTGGATTCTTGGGTTTAGCCCCACGCATAAATGCCTTTTCAGCATTATCTAAATTATTAAGCATAATATTTTCAAGAATACGATTATAAGCAAAACTTCTTTTCTCTTTCTCACATTGCTGTCCCAGGTCAGGATGATTTGCAAGCATTTCCATATAAATCCTTGAGATCTCCTTATCAGACTGTTCTAATAGTTTATCAATAGCAACCATCATCTTATCTTCCACATCTTCCTTAGAGGGTTCTCCGAAATGCCGACTTGCTAACGGGGAAAGACAATAATAGATACCTTTGTGTGAATCTGTCATTTCGACATCGATTTCTAGTAAGGATGGAGGTTTCTTCATTTCTCTTATATGATGGTAGATTGTAGCATCGTTCTTACCCAAAAGCTTAGCCAATTTCTTTATATTTGCTGAACCAAAATTGTTGATAGCCATTATTATGGCGTATCTTGTCTCAATACTGTATGTTTCATCTATCTTTTTGCGAATAACTGGGTCTTTCAATGCTTCCTTTAATTTCTTGTAATCTACTTTTATTTTATCTTGTTTATTCATCCCACTATCTCCAGTTCTAGGTTCTAATTAAAGAAAGTAAAGATTTCAGATATATAAATTTAACCATCAAAACAATTTGATAATCAAAACGTTTATATATACTCAGCCAAATGAAATTTGATGATTAAATCGTTATTACCATCAAATCATAGGCGAGAAAAATGAATACACGGGCAGTAACTAATAAAGTAAAAAATGAAGAATTCACATTGCGAGCATGGGATTATGAACAAGATCACGAACAGGTTATAGACCTCCTATCAATAGTGTTCTCAGAAGAACTTGAGATAAAAGGATTAGCTGTGAAGAATTTATTTGATGAAATGAAATCCATGGCACCAATCCTTAGGTTTATGGGGTTATTTAACAAAAACTATAAGCATGTTCTTGATGGTTTTCTTATAGAGAATCAAGAAGGTAAAATTGTAGCCTCAGTAAATGTAGGATTTGCGTTTAATCATTGGGAAATTGCCATGGTTGCAACACATCCAGATTATCGTAGACGCGGTTTAGCTAGAAAACTCGTCACTAAAGCTATTGAACATGCGAAGGAACATGGAGCAAAAATGTGCGTCTTAGAAGTCATAGACATTAATGAACCTGCATACAAGCTCTATAGTTCTTTAGGTTTCGTACATTATGACAGTATTACTAGGCAAAAATTAGAACCAGAAAAACTATCAGATATTACTGCAATAGAATTACCTGAAGGTTATACTATACAAGATCTCAAACGCAATAAGAGAACGAATAAAGAGAGATATAACTTAGACCTCCGTACAACCCCTGAAGATGTGCAAATTTTTAGTCCAATTAATAAAACGAAATATTTCAAACCTCTGTTAATCAGACTGATAAGGCCAATAGCTAAAGTTATTCTTAAAATTGAAACTAGTAAATGGGCCTTCTATTATGAAGATAAACTAGTAGGAACAATATTTGTAAATCTAGGGCGTAAAGAAGGTTCTCCCTACAACTTGGAGATAATGATAGATCCTGAACACAGTGAAAAAATTGCTGAACCGATGATAACACATGGATTGGAATTTATACAAAACAATGCAAATATTAAACAGAATACACTTACAGAATTCCGACTTCTTGAAAAACCACAGATTGCAGTTCTTAACAAATATAATTTTAGCAAAGTTGAAACTATGCATCTACTAGGTTTAAAATTCGAATAGATACTATTTAAATTGATAAATTATCTTCTTTTTCTCTTTCTTCTCTTTCTCTTTCTTCTCTTTCTCTTTCTTCTCTTTCTCTTTCTTCTCTTTCTCTTTCTTCTTTCTTTCGCAGATATTCGTCTGGATCTTCCCAGACAGGTATTTTTCCTTTATTTATATGCTCGCTTAAGAATATAGTAGCTGCTGTATCTAGGTCTAATTCTCCTCCTTTCTTTCTTTTATTCCTTTTTTCAGCAAATTTTTCTACAAACTCTACGGGTGTTTCATAATCAATATCATAGATTTCTTTTATAGCATTAGGTTTAATCGTATCTATTCGATTCACTAGTGCCCATGAAGCTCTTAAAGTATCTGGGATTTGTTCAGGTCTAATAGTTCCTAGTAGTAGTTTATCTGTAAGTGAAAGATGTGAAGGGAGGACTCCAGGTGTATCGAATATACGAAGACGAGTTGTTATTCTCAGTACTTGTAATGCTTTTGTGAACCCTGGTATTGGAGCTACAGGAGCACTAGAACGCCCTTTTAATATATTTATCAATGAACTCTTTCCAGTGTTAGGTAATCCAATAAAACATGATGTAATATAGAAAATCTCCCCTTTAACTGATCTGATTATAGCTTTTTTTAGTACATTAGTGCTAAGTCTTTCTCTTGCAGAGGTTGGAATAACTGATATTCCTTCATCCATAAATATTTTTTTCCACTGGCTTACCACCTGTCTTGGCACTAAATCTACTTTATTCATTGCAATGAGTAAAGTTTTATCTTTTGCTCTTTTCACCATGTTTTCATATTTCTTTGCACGAGAAAGGCTAGGAAAACGACTATCGATTACTTCGACTACTACATCACTTCCCTTAATCATCTTTCGTACCATTGCAGGATAGTCTCTCTTTTTACCCATTAGTTTCACTGTCTTTTTGAACCTAAATTTCTCGTGGAGGGCCAACATCTGGGTGACCGGGTCTAAAAGGGTCCTTAGGAGGTATGTCGGGTTTAAATGGTGGGAAACCATGATCTCTGACGTGGGTTTCAATCAATCTACGTAATCTTTCCACTTCACGCTCAAGTTTTTCTACTCTCTCTTCAAGAATTATAGATTTTCTTTCCATAATTTCTCTGATACAAACAAAAAATATAAACGATGTGTTTCTTGTTAAAATATGAAATTTCATGATGCTCATTGTCATATTCCTTCCAATTATTTCTATAATAATATTGATCAACACATGAAAGAATGGCTGAAATTGGGACTGGAATATGTTATTGGAGTATCGTCCACTCACAATGAATCCTTGAAAGTTCTAGAAATTAGTAAAAAACATGAACAAATTATACCCGGTATTGGCATTCACCCTTGGAAAGCGAAATCACCATTGAAAGAAGAGACAAAAAAGTCTTTTTCCGACATTCTAGAAAATAACTCCCTAATTGTCATCGGAGAAATAGGTTTAGATCACCACTTCATCAAGAAAACGGAACTATATCCATTTCAAGAAGATTACTTGAAGTTTTTTTTGAGCTTAGCAGAAAAATATTCAGTTCCTGTTAATATTCACACTAAGGGTGCAGAAGGGGAATGTTCAGACATATTATCATCCTACAAGATTCATAATAATAAGATACTTATTCATTGGTATAGTGGTCCAGAAACCGTTTTGAGAATATTTAGGGATAGAGGATATTATTTCAGTGTTAATCCTTCAATACTTGGCGGAAGTACCCACATTAAAGTAGTTGAAGAGAATGACATATCGCAACTTTTGACAGAGAGTGATGGCAATGTTAAGTACAATATAAATAATGAACGTATCGTAGGATCACCAAAACTTGTTCCACAAATAATAGAAAAAATAGCTTCTCTAAAATCGGAAACCACAGATACATTAAGCACCGTTTTACATGCAAACCTTCTTAGATATCTGAATCTTACATAAAATTACAAAAAGATATCAAACGAAAATAAGAAAAAGACCTACTAAGATACATAGTTCATGCCTTCTACGAGTCTCAGTAGTGTTCTTCATCAGAAAAAACATTACAAAAATACCATTAAATCGCTAATTTCTGATTCTAGACCTAAAGTTGCTTTCCACTTTAACTGTTGTGATGGTATTGTTTCTGCAGCTATTGTTTACAAACTTTTCGAAAAAACGGATTTACTTTTTTTACCTATAGATTATCCTATTATTAGAGACAAAGATATAGCACTAGATTTATCTCAATCAAACTGGCATACAATTGTAGATCTTGAACCTTTTAATTCAGAAGAATTAGAACTTTTTGCAGATCACCACATTTCTAATCAAAATAAGGAAATAAAAGCAAAAACAAGCTATTTCACTGCTGGTGCCCCTAGTACGGCTTTTCTTCTTTCTCAAGCCTTTCACTCCCAACTTCCCGAACACTTACTAGAACTTGCTAAGATAACAGAAATCACTGATACAGCTAGTTACAAAATTCCACCTCCCACAGTTTTCAAAGAAAATCAAGAAAAATACACATGGGACGAAAGGATTTGGCTGCTTGAAGATGCTTGCAAAACTACTTTCACTGTTAAAAATCATCAAAAACTTATAAAAATCCTAGCTGATGAGGGTTGGGAAGGATTATGGAAGAAGGACATTTTAAAACGTATTAAAAATCTCCGTTATGGAAGATCTCAAGTAATAGACATTGCTAATCAAATCGAAATAACCAATTTTCCAATCATTATAGATAAACCAGTTCACCATAATTTGACATTCATTGCTTATGAAATAATGCGTCAAGGTTCAATAGGTACTGCATATTTGACTGTTTATCCCTCTATAACTCGAATCAGTTTAAGATTAAGTAAATCTCTTTCAGACGAAGAAATTGAAAAATACAGAGTGGATCTCTTAGCTAAAAAAATGTCTGGTGGAGGACACAAACCTGCTTCAGGAGCCCAAACTGATAATCTTGAGATAGCTCTAGAAACTATCCAGAAATGGGCAAAAAAAGTGGGATTGAGTTCCTCTGTTGCCGATTTAAGAGATTTTTAAAGAAAAGGAAAAGAAGTTTTGAAACCTTATCCTTTAACGTTTCCTATAGGTCTTAATCTAGCAATAGGGTGACTAATTGATGATTTCTTCAGTGCGTCTACTACAGAATCTATGTTTTTATAAGCAAAACCTGCCTCTTCAGCTAGTCCAGGCATAGAAGCTCCTTTAACATAAATTCCTTTTTCTCTCATTTTATTTTGAAGGAAATCTCCTCTAATTTGTCTTCTTGCTCTACTTCTGCTCATTGTTCTCCCAGCACCATGAGCTGTTGAGCCGAAAGAAACTTCCATTGCTTTCTTAGTTCCTGTTAACAAATATGATTCTGTTTCCATTGACCCACCGATTATTACTGGTTGCCCAATTTTTTGATATTCAGAGGGTATTTCAGGATGTCCCGGACCAAATCCTCTTGTTGCTCCTTTCCTATGCACGAGTAATTTCCTTTTTTCTCCATCTACTACATGGTCCTCAATTTTCGCTATATTGTGTGCCACATCATAAATCAAATCTAATCCTAATTCGTCTTGATCCATATTGAAAACTTCTTCAAACACTTTTCTTACATGATGAGTTATCACTTGTCTATTTGCGAATGCCATATTTGAAGCCGCGCTCATTGCTGCAAAATACTCTTGTCCTTCCTTTGAATCTATTGGCACACTAGCTAACTCTTGATCTAATATAGGTAGGTTATACTTGTTCATTGCTATTAAACAGGTTCTCAAATAGTCAGTTGCAACTTGATGTCCTAATCCTCGTGATCCACAGTGAATCATCAATGTCACTTGATGAGGTTTGTTTAATCCAAGAGTTTCTCCGATCTCCTTATCAAGCAAATCTCCGGGTTTCATCACTTGTATTTCTAAATAGTGGTTACCTGAGCCTAAAGTGCCAAGTTGATTAATACCTCTATTCTTAGCTTTATCACTGACTTTAGAAGAATCAGCAAAAGGCATATTGCCTTGACTCTCAATATGACGAACATCTTCTTCACGAGCATAACCATTCTCTAAACACCATTGGGCACCGATATCAAGAACAGAATTAAAAGAAGAGCGAGATAAAGAAGCCATCTTAGGATCATGTTTGAGCTTGACACCAACACCAGCAGGAACACGACGGAAAAGAAGATCAATAAGTTCGCGAATACGAGGACGAACATCCTTCTCCTCGAGAGTAGTAGTAAGCATACGGACTCCACAATTTATATCAAAACCCACGCCTCCAGGGCTTATTACTCCTTCTTCCATATCCATCGCAGCAATAGCACCAATTGGAAAGCCATATCCAGCATGTGTATCTGGTAGTGCCAATGCATGTTTCACCACTCCTGGTAGTGTTGCTACATTCGTTATCTGATTTACCACCCTCATTTCCAACCCTTTTTTCAGTTCGGGTGTTAATATGAATCTAGCAGGTACTTTCATTCCTTTTTTGTATGAAATTGGTATTTCCCACGTTACATCATCAATTTTCTTCATTGGTACGTTATCAATTGACATAATTCTCAATGGGTGGTTGACAATTATAATAATAAACGTCGTGATTAGTCAGAAAAAAACATTTCACCAAATATTAGAAATAAATAAAATGATAAAGGGAGTCAAACTCCACCTATTTTTGATTCTTTCTTTTCTTTTCAATTTCATCTTTTCTTTTCAATTTCATTTTAATCTTTGGTGTAAGTGCTTTTAATCCTTCCATTAATAAAAATCCCCCGTATATGTATATGAAAAAAGATGCAAGAAGTGAACCAAACTTTTCGCTTGAATACATTTCTTTGAACATCGCACCGATTTTGTAAATTGGGAAAACCACTGCATAGAAAGGATTTGACTTGTGTTCTACATCGTAAGGGCTTGCAGAACCATCATAAATAAAACCAGTTCGTTTCTCTTTTAATTCATTAAATATTGCTTCTTCAGAAAATTCTGAAACGTTTAAGGTTGTCCATGAATATACAGGTTCAGGCTCATGCATATCAGTTGCAGTAATAACGCCTAGATTATTATCCAAACAGAATTGATAAGATTCCACATCATAAATTTCCTCATTAACAGCTTCGATATAATCAACACCCCAAGCAAGAAATTGGTCTCTCGTTGGGTGATTTCTACAAAATTCCAAAGACCATGGAATGTGGTTTACTACAACTAATCCACCGAGATTGTGAGTTGATGAAATTATATCCTGAATCTCTTGATCAGTTGGGGTATAAGTATGACTCTTGAAAGTGATAAGTTCATCATAATCTTCAGATTCAGTGCTTGGAGGTAGAATTAAGTTAAGATGGCATCTATCAGTAGTCCACTCTACACCAATAAGAACCTTGATTGTTTCATTGAATTCTTGTCTAGCAATCGTTATAATTTCACTTATACCATCGAAAGTATTATGGTCCGTAAGCACCATTGCATTGAAACCAAGAGAAATATGCCAGAGTAAGTTTTGTCTAGGAGTTAAAGACCCATCAGAATAGAAAGTATGAGAATGACTATCCAACAAGATGTTCCATTGAGTTACATTATATTCAGGAGAATAGCTAAATTCATCCCAATCTGAGTCTGAATATTTGTACTCTGATGGTTCATTGAAAACTAAAGAAATAGAAATTCCAATTATACCCCAAACAATAGCAGAGAAAATAAATAAACGAATTAACATAGACTTGACGTAAGCTTTACTCATGAAAAACCCGTTCTACAAGTCAATAAAAGGTTTTTCTTTCTAAGGGCGCCCTCTAGTTCTGTAACTTAGCTACTAAATAATGAAAATTCTAACATGCAGTCTTCTTAATGTAAAAAAGTCCCCTTTCAAATTGCTTTCATATAACGTGTAAAACCAGAATTTGACATAATTTTGTCCAAAAACAATCTTTAAAAAGCTTTTACTAAATAATTTGTAACAGTATAGTAGTATATCAATTAAAAGTAGTATTCTATTTTTAGAAGATTGAACCTGTATTTCAAAAAGTATGGTGAATATATTGGGATATAATGATAGACCCCCTAGAGAAATGCATAAAGTAACATGCGCAGAATGTGGAATCGAAACAGAAGTACCTTTCAAACCTGACGGTGATCGTCCAGTTTATTGCAGAGATTGTTATCAGAAGAAAAGGCCTCCAAGAAGATATTAAACAAAAAAGTAAGCAAATATCAAAGAATTTTTTATTCTTACTTTTATTTTTTTATATATCAAAAAAGATTTTTATATTATTTTAACAATGTTCAAGAAGTCCTATGCTAGGTTTTTCATTATGGGATACGAAGAAACAAATCCAAGTGACATAAAGATATCTAAAGTACAGAAACTAATTCAAGAGTTTTTCCCGAACATTAGAAATGAAGAAATCGTTTTTTTCTATCATGGTACATACAACACTTTTATTGTTAAGGACACTTTCATTTTCCGTTTCCCAGATAAGAGCTTGTATAACGACAAGGGATACAGGTTAATACATAGAGAAATAGAAGTTCTAGATACGATTAGAAAACTCATTTCTTTTCAAATCCCCAAACCTCTTTACGTTTCATCAGATCCGAATAACCCTTTTGTCGGATACGAAAAGATTCCTGGAATTTCTCTTTCAAGATGCCTAAACAACGCATCATTTTCAGAAAAAAAGAACATTGCTAATGAAATAGGTAAATTTCTTTCAGAATACCATTCAAGAGCCGTTTATGAAGTTTTTAAAAAGAATTTCTATCCCTCGCAAGAGCTTTCATCTGAACACCATAAGAAAAAATGGTTAGATTACAGAGAAAAGATGGAACGAATTGTCTTCCCGCTAGTAGGAAAAAAGAGTATCTTGTGGTTAACTAATCTTTTTGACAATTTTTTGGTAAATAAAGAGAATTTCACTTATTCGTTAACAGCTACTCATGGTGATTTTGATACATCTAACATTCTAGTAAATCCTGAAAGCTTTCAAGTAACAGGCATAATCGATTTTGAGGATGCAAGCATTGCTGATCCAGCTTATGATCTGTGTTTTATAGAAGAAGGAAGAAATTTTTCTGACGCAATTTTTGAAAACTATACAGGTATTATTGATTCAACAATGAAAGACAGAATAAAGTTCTATTATTGTCGTGCTGGAACAATATACATAATCACAGGTGTTGAATGGAACAATCCACGAATGATTGAGTATGGAAAGAAACTTCAAGAGAAAAGAATGAAAGAGTTTCCGTCCTGATATCGATTTAATATCATTTTATCTGAATATGTTTTTATACCAAATCTACATGAGATATTTTAAAGAACTTTGAATTAGACCCTAAAAGGTAATTTCAATGACAACAACACAAGAAAAAACTAAATTCGATTTTCCAAAAATGGTTGTAATATTCGCCACCTTTGTTGGAGCAGGAACAGGGGTTATTGCTATTTGGTTATTAACAACTGTTTTCATTGGTGGGGAATTTCCCTTTGTTTCAAACGATTATTCAGCTTTCATTGCACTCACTATTATCGGATTTACTATGTGTTCCATAACATTCCCAATTCGAGCAACTATGCAAAAGGGTTTCAAATGGTTAAGCATTTTCACTATTAGTTCTATTGTACTTGGAGTTTTAATTTCGGTTTTCGCTGGACTTATAATCGCTAAAATTCAGATTCCCTTAATCACAGAGCGTATAGCTATAATCATCTTATCAGTGCTTATTTTAGTGAAATTTATTATCGCTACAACACATCTATTCATCAAAATTTAGCATCACAAAAATAATTCAAGTAGTGTTCAGGGAATTAGAATCATCATAAGTATCATCTTTGATAGAGAGAATCCTACTTAAAAGAGCGTAAAATTATTTATTAAGCACTAGTTGCGTTATGTAGAAAAATTACTTGTACAAGAAGACTATTTTTATATATGGCTATAGGGGAAGATGCATATAGAAATTAAGAGTCTGCTTCAAAATTAGACAATTAATATCTATATAATCAAAAATATGGTGAATATATTGGGATATAATGATAGACCCCCTAGAGAAATGCATAAAGTA
>BPTO01000014.1 GCA_023705985.1 Candidatus Heimdallarchaeota archaeon
ACATGCGCAGAATGTGGAATCGAAACAGAAGTACCTTTCAAACCTGACGGTGAACGTCCAGTTTATTGCAGAGATTGTTATCAGAAGAGAAGACCTCCAAGAAGATATTAAACAAAAAGTAAGTAAATATCAAAAGAATTTTTTATCCTTACTTTTATTTTTTATTTATTTAACCACAACAGATTAATTTTTATTTTTTTATCCACAACAGATTAATTTTTATTTGTTTCACTCAATTTTCAAGTGTTCAGAATGTTCAGGTATAAACATCTTGAGGAAGAATCTAAAGGCGATTTTGCTTTCGAGGTTTATGCCGACACTCTTGAAGAGCTCTTTAAAGGCGCTGGCTCGGCTTGTATGAGTGCTATGATTAAAATGGATACTCTAACAACGAATATTAATTTTGATTTTTCTTTAAAATCTCCTGATCTTCCATTGTTGCTTTACGATTTTCTTTCAGAACTTGTTTATTTGAAAGATGTTGAAGCTGTTTTGTTCAAAGATTTTGAAATTAAAATATCTAAAGATATTGATTTCAATCTTCAATGTGTTGCAAAAGGTCAACTAATTAATTGGGACACTGATGAGTTGTATACCGATGTAAAAGCAGTAACGATGCATACAATGGTAGTTGAACAACGGGAAAACCAGTGGTATTGTCACGTATTATTAGATTTGTAGGATTGTTGTAATCACTTTGTTAATTTCAATCATTGCTGTTGATAGAAATACTTGAAAGTTTCTGAACAAAAACTTTTAAACACAATAAAAATAGATACAATCGCCATATAATAGGCTAAATTAAATGAGGTTTATACAATGTCTGATGATATTAATATTGTAGATAAATATATTATAAAAACGGATAGGCTTTATACTACTACACACGAGTGGATGAAGAAAGAAGGCGATGTTTGGCTTTACGGCATTACAGGATACGCTAGTGTCGAAATGGGAGAACTTGCATTTGTAGAGTTTCCAGAAGTTGGAGACAAGTTCCCTAAAGGTGAACCAACCCTTACTATCGAAGCTTTGAAAACAGTAGAAGACTCATATGCTCCATTTGACTGTGAAGTTGTCGAAGTAAATGAGCCATTGGAAGATGATGCTAATATTATACATGAAGACCCCTATGAAGAGGGATGGCTTCTAAAATTAGTACCAACAGGATCTGAAGAAGGCTTAATTTCTCCAGAAGAATACGCAGATATAGTCAAAAAAGAGATAGAAGTACACTAGAGAGGGATTCGTTTGAGCGATTATTCTCACCCTTATCTAGCTAATTGTGCTATTGATATCGAGGAGATGTTAAAAGAACTCGGTATTGGAAGCATAGAGGAACTTTTTTCGGATATCCCTGAAGATATACGATTTAAAGGAAAATTGAAAATCCCACATTATCCAAGTGAATTGGAAGTTAAAGAACACATAGAGGATTTACTAAGTAAGAATAAAACAACAAGAGAAATAAGTTCATTTTTAGGTGGAGGGGTTTTAGACATTTACATACCAGCAGCGCAAGATGAATTGTTGAGAAGAACAGAGTTCTACAGCGCTTACACGCCTTATCAACCGGAGACAAGTCAAGGTACGCTTCATACTCTTTTTGAATTTCAAAGTATGCTCTGCGAATTATTAAGCATGGATACTACCAACTGTTCTATGTATGATTGGGCTACTGCTCTTGGTGAAGCTGCTAATATGACCATTCGTTTGGCTAAGAAAAAGTTTACCTTCCTTTATACTGGTGCTATTGCCCCCAATCGTTTGGAAGTTCTAAAAAATTATGTTGCAGGTTCTAATGTAACTTTGGTTGAAGTCCCTTATGACATAACCACTGGAAAAATGGACATTGACAAAGCTATTGCACTTATGACTGAAGATGTTGCTGGAATCTACTTTGAAAATCCTAATTTCTTTGGCGTTATTGAAGATAACATCCACCCAATAATCGAAGCAGCAAAAGAAAGAAACATCATGGTTGTTGCAGGTGTTGAACTTAGTTCTCTTGGCCTTATGGAAGGTCCTGGCGATTACGATGTCGATATAGCAATTGGTGATGCCCAAAGTGTTGGTGGCGGACCGATGAATTTTGGTGGTCCACTAACTGGTGTCTTTTCTATGAAATTCGACAGAAAATGGACTCGACAAATGCCTGGTCGACTTGTCGGTATTAGCTTAACTCCCGAAGAAGGAAAATGGGCTTTTACGAACACTTTACAAACACGAGAACAACACATTAAGAGACACAGAGCAACAAGTAACATCTGCACCAATCAAGCTTTAACTTCTATGAGTGTAGCATTTCATCTTGCACTTCTTGGTCCCCAAGGAATCACTGAAACTGGAGAGTCAATGTACTATAACGCACATTATCTCAAAACGGAATTCGAGAAGATTGGTGTTAAACCAGTTTTCAATGGCGAGTTCTTTAATACCTTTACAGTCGATTTAAAGATTCCAAAAGATAAGAAGAAAGAGTTTACTACCTTTATGCTTGGAAGAAAAATCTTTGCTGGTATTCCATATTCGCTTGACGGAGAAAATTACGACTATATCGTTACAACTTCGTACTTGTTGCGTAAAAAAGACCTTGATGCTTATGTTAAAGCAGTTGAAGAATGGAGGCAATGAAAATGTACAGACAAGCTAGATATGAAGAACCACTAATTTATGATTTAAGCAAAAAAGGAAGAAGAGCCTATTTACCTCCAAAAACCGATGTTTCACCCATGGATATCAGCATTCCAGAGAGCATGAAAAGAAAAGTGACACCTGAACTCCCTGAATTACATGAAGGTGAAGTTATGAGACATTATCTTCGTCTCTCCCAAATGAATTACTGTGTTGACTCGGGGATTTATCCTCTTGGTTCTTGCACAATGAAATATAATCCGAAAATCAACGAAGCACTAGCTAGATCTGAAGGGTTAGCCTATACTCATCCATATCAACCTGAGGAGACAAT
>BPTO01000015.1 GCA_023705985.1 Candidatus Heimdallarchaeota archaeon
CGAGATCTACACTCTTTCCCTACACGACGCTCTTCCGATCTCTCTGCTTTAGAAATATTACATTTTTACGATCTTCTCCCTTTTAAAATAGATGGAATGAAAGTTGGTCTAAGAGAAGTTCCCATTACTTTGAATGAAATAATAGATATTTACCTAAGAGAACTATCAAAAAATAAGATAAAAATTAAGAAGAATGATTTTATGGAATCAATGAAAGCAGCCATTTTCTTTCAATTAGCAAACTACTGGGCTCCAAGATTAAAACCATTTACTGTTTATTTACGGGGTGGTAGCTATTTTATTGGAAGAACTTTGAGATTACTGCCTTCAAGAAGCAAGTTAAGAGCACATTTCAAAAATTTATTAGAGCATACTAAATAACAGTTCAAGTAAATAATCTGAATTTTCAAGTAATATTTCGCAAAAACTTTTAAACACAAGTTATTATGCGTTCAATGAACTATATGCTGGAAATACACATACAATTATGTACTGAGGACCAAAAAAAAGAAAAGATACCTGATGACAAGCTAGAATTTGGGAAAAAATTTACTGATCATATGTTTTTGATGAAATATAAAGATGGAAAATGGGGTAACCCTAAAATTATGCCTTACCAAAATTTCAGCCTAGACCCAGCTGCTATGGTACTCCATTATGGTCAAGAAATCTTTGAAGGAATGAAGGCGTATATTAATCAAGAATCTGGTTCTGTATATATCTTTCGTCCACATGAAAATGCTGAAAGATTCAATGAATCTGCAGAAAGAATGTGTATGCCTTCTGTTAACAAGGATTTATTTGTCAAAGCCATAGTAGAATTAATTAAAATCGATAGAGAGTGGGTTCCAAAATTACCAGGGACAACATTGTACATTAGACCTACCATGATTGCAACTGAAAAAGCATTAGGAGTACATGCAAGCAAAGAATATTACTTTTATATCATCTTATCTCCTGTAGGTCCATACTTCTCGACAGGATTCAATCCTACAAAAATATATGTCGCAGATAAACATGTTCGAACATCTATTGGAGGAACAGGAGAAGCAAAAACCGGTGGTAATTATGCTTCGACTCTTTATGAAACTCAATTAGCTAAAGAAGCTGGTTATAGTCAAGTATTGTGGTTGGATGCCAAAGAGAGACGTTATGTCGAAGAAGTAGGAGCAATGAACATTATGTTTGTGATTAACAATGAGATTGTTACACCGCCTCTTGATGGCACAATTCTTCAAGGGATCACTCGTAAATCAGTAATGCATCTAGCAGAAAATCTAGGTTATACTGTGAATGAGGAATCAATTGAAATCGAAATCTTAATTGACCAAATTGAGAAAAGTCATTGTACTGAAGCTTTTGGGACAGGAACTGCAGCTTCAATAACTCCAGTAGGATCTCTATTCTTTAAGAATAAGGAGTATACAATTAACGGTTTTGAAGTTGGACCTATCACTAAGAGACTATATGAAGAGTTGATAGGAATTCAAACAGGTAAAAGAGAGGATACAAATAATTGGAGAATGAAAGTTATTTAGAAAGAAAATAGTTTTTATACTTCTCTTTTTCGTATTTTTCTATGACAAACATTAAAGAGATAACTCAAGAAATTATAAGGTTTAGAGATCAAAGGAAATGGAAAAAATTTCACACACCTAAAAATTTAGCTCTTTCTATGATTATCGAGACAGGGGAACTTTTTGAGATATTTCAGTGGTTATCAGATGACGAAATTTATAGTAAATTAGAAGAGGAAAAAGATCTTTTATCTGACGAATTAGCAGATGTAGCTATCTATTTATTTTCACTAGCCAATGTACTTGAGGTTAATTTAGAAGAAGCTATACGTATAAAATTAAAGAAAAACGCTGAAAAATATCCTGTTTAGAATAATGAATAGTAATTAGCTGATTAAGGCTCCCCACCTTTTTGTAAGAACGTGAGACCTGATTCTTCCATTCCCATCATATTTAACATCATAAAATTTAAACTCCAATTGTTTAGTCAATTTCTCTAGATTTCTCAAAGGAGTGATGATTTTTCTCCCTTTTATTTTAGCATAAAAACTCTTAAAAGCTTCTAAAAGGACTACAAGGGGCAATAATATTACATTTTTAGGATAAAACTCATCAACAATTATTAATTGACCTTCTCTAAACAATATCCTTTTGCAGTGAGTTAATATTTCAATCCTTTCTTCTTTTGTTAATTTTTTCAGAATAAAGAAAAGAATAATGTTAGAAAACTGATCCCTACTAGAAAGAAATTTATCAAGCTTGAAAGGTTTCATATCTATATGAGCTAGATTTTCTTTGTTTCCGATTTCTACTTTAGGTGAGACATATGTTACAGAACTATCCCTAACTACAACCTTATTTCCAAGAGTAGCTACTTCTTCAGAAAATCCAGCTATTTTATCACCCACAATGAGTGTTGGACCTTCTTTGAGCTTACTTAAAATCCACTCCTCTATTTCTAATCTAAGTAGCTCGACATTTATTGTTTCTTTAATTTTGGAAGTAAATAATTGAAATATCTTATATATTTTCGATTCGCTTTTACTTTTAGCTTCATTGTTATCAATAGTACCATCAGATATTTCCCCGTTTTGTTTGATTTTAGGAATCTCCTTTAGTGTATTTTCATCGTTATTGGTCTCTTCAATTCCCATCTTATTCACTTCATGATTTTTTCTTGCCAATCATAAGATGAATCCAAAATATCAGATTTCATAGGTAATTCTTCTTCTCTAGCTTTCCTTAATTGTTGACATACTTGACTAATATCATGTAGAATCGCACCAACAACACCTATTTCCATTAGATCATCTTTAAGCTTAGATAATATCTTTTCAATTTCTTTTGCGTTATCAAGCGTTATTTTGCTATATTTAGTAAGTTGATTACGCATATCAATAATTCCTTCTTCAGGATTTAAGCTAATTGAAACAACTCCGCGTCCGATGTTTTGGACTAAGTCTAATACTTTTTTTTCTGCTTCTTCTATTGAATCGACAACATTAGTGTTATAATATGTTTTGGCTAAACGGACTGCTACTTGATGTAATGCTAATTCCAAGACATGATCAGACATATCAGGAATTGTATGAATTAGTCCCATTCTTAAGAGGATTAAATCTCTATTTTTTCTAGCATAAGATAGTTCATTTTCGTTTAACTCTTTGATATCTCTCAACCTTATAATCAACTTAGAATATCTATCTGCGTCTAAAAAAACGAGATCGTCACTTGTTAAATATGGTTTAATTTTGGAGATAATAACCTTCCATAGGAGTTCAGTATTATCTTTATTAATATCCATGAATATGCTATATTTAGACCATATTAAAATTTATCTAAAATTCATCTAAAAACTACTTTTTAATTCTCTTCCTTGTTTCTTTGATTTTCAATCTCGTCCAAGATAATCTTTGCAAAGTGCTTATTATGAGTATCAGAATTAACAGGTACTGTCACAAATTTCGCTTTGGGAAGGAAAGCTTCTATTTTTGACATTAGACCGCTATCGTGAGTTTTGTCTGCTCCTGGGTTTACAATAACAATTGGATAATGAAGGTTTCTTGTATGTTCTTCAGACATTACGTAAGGTTTACTTAGAGGATTTAATCTAAGCCATGCCATACTTTTTTTCTTGAGCATTCTGCTGACACCATGTTTCATAGTTTTGACTTGGGATTTGTCATTCCTGAACATTATTGTTATTATTAAGTAGAAAAAAGGTTTAAGCAGTTGAGCAACATAAAAAGGCATCCAAAGCGTCGTATCAATAAGATTAGTTCTTTCCATTATTGCCATTGGTGTGGCTAAAACTGCCAAAAAAGGCTTCAAATGATATTTATCCATGGAGAGTAATATTCCATTAGAACCGATAGACGAACCCGTAAAAACGCACTTGCTAATATCTAGCCCTAATTCATCAAGTGCATATTTAAAATCTTCAGAAAGTATAGGTACGCTGTAATCTTTATTGTTTTCTGGCATTTCGCAGAATTCTTTTTCTCTTGTTTCGATGAAGTAAATGTTATGATATTTTCTTAGCTCCTCAACAGATTCGAGCCAGATATAAACATATGAATTAAAACCTGAATTATAAACGATATTGAGAGTATTTTCTGATTTCGTGATAGCAGGATAATAGAGAACTCTTAACTTAGTTCCGTTTTTTAAGTTAATAAAAATCTTCTCAGCTTCCCATTCTAGGTAGTATTCCTTCTTTGGCTTACGCATTAAATGATTTGTAACGAAGTATTTTATAAAATTTATTATTTTGCTTTTATATTTTCATAACACTAATATGCATGGTTGATTTTCCCCACTTTTCCCACATTCTAGTTAGCTTTTTATAGGAAAATCTAATAGAAATAATGATTCAAGAATGGCGAGAAGTGGGGTGAGAACGACTGTAAAAGTGAGAATTAAAGCGGAAGTAATCACAACACGGAAAAGAAGAAGACTAGAACAAATTACGGGGAGAGATACGAGAACAATCAAACAGTACCTCAAAGTAATATATCACAATGAAGAGCAACTAGTAAACAAAAAGAAGGGAAAAAAGAAGGTGAGTAAGGCAAAACTAGACCATCTTACGCTTACCACGTATAAGAAGAGTAAACTACCCAATCGACTTACAGTTAGACATGATTTGAAAAAGAACTTTCCTCGCCGCTCCCAGAATGAATTTCAAGAATGTAGAGAGAATGCTGTAGCCATCTACCACGGTCAACAAGCAAGCAACTCAGCTCCTGCTAAAAATCCTCCACTAAAAAAAATCCCTCGGACACAGCTAGCCCATAGTAAAAGATTTATTCTTACTTGTTCTCCTTCCAACTCTATTGCCCGATGGTGGGTAGGGATAAGAGACTCCCTCGATACAAAGAAGAACAGAACTCACAAACACGAGAAATTGTGGTTACCTTTAGCCTGTTCCCCTTATCATGAACATAGCCTCCACCAGGGAAAAATACAGGCGCTCGAAGTGCTCTACTATCCCAAGAAGAAGGAATGGTGGGTACATTTCATCTTGCTTCATGTACCAGATAAGTACTTTTCCTCTCGTCCTCCAGCTGTGCTGGGGATAGATCTAGGAATCAACAAACGTGCAGTAAGTGCACTGTTAACTCCGAAAGGAACCATCAATCGTCATGAGATCAGATTCTGGTCTGATAAGACACGAAAAAAACTACTAAAGGAAAAAGAAAGAAAAATAACTGAACTGCAGAAAATTTTAGCTAAAACTAGTTTGAGTGTAAACAAGAGAAAAAGTCTTCTCCACCAACTAAAACAACTCAGAAAGAGAGAAAGAACTGAATATAAACTAACTGACCACAACTATGTCAACAAGTTAGTAAAATATATACTCTCTGTTGGTAAGAGATATGATCTCTACGTGGTTGTAGGTTTCCCCTTTCATATCCGTAAGAGCCACTTCAGAGGTAACTTCCACCCTCGTTCCCGTAAAAGTATCCACAAATGGAACTACAGGAGGGTGGTAGAATTACTCAAATTCAAGCTCTCTCTACATGGATGGGAGGAGCACAGGGTACTAGCAATCAGTGAATCGTGGACCTCTTCTTACTGTTCTCGTTGTGGATCCTATCACACTATCCGTCCTAACCAACCTACATTTATCTGCAACACTTGTGGGTATAACCTTAATGCAGACTTGAATGGAGCGAAAAATATAGCTAAAAGACTGATAAAATACGTTCTGCAACCAAAATATAACTCCATTAAAGACCAAGTTAGTGGAAAGTTCTTTCCACTCAGTTCTTTTCGTGTCTTCCCTGTCTTGAGCCAATGGCTACAGACAAAGCAGAGTCATCTGCTTACCCCCGGAGCTGGAGTGAGTGCCTAAGGTTCTCAATAACGTAGTCTCCAGTAATGAGTCCCGGTGAGGAGATGAACCCCTCACCTCTGTTAACACTGTGTGTTGGAGGTGTAATCCCAGAGCTTGAAGTTCCCTAAGCTACTGCTTGATGCTATGCGACCTTAAACGTTCCTGGGTTGGGAAGAGTCCTCAAAATTGTCTTCCACTTTCCTTCAATCTGGGAAAAGTGGAGAAAATAACTCATAAGTACATTCACAATTTTTTTAAGATAGTAAAAATATATAGTAAAATATGAATGTTTATCAAGTTATTCGTAAAAAGTTAAAAAAACTCCAAGAACCTTATAAGTTCAACAATGGAGATGTTTATCTAGTCATTACACCATTAAATGTCTGGATCTGGATTGGGTCAAAATCTTTTGCTGATGATAAAGCTGTTGGGGTATGGGGAGCAAAGGTTGTTGAAGAAGGAAATAAGGAATTACTCATCAAAACTATTTCAGAAGGCGACGAACCAGAAGAATTCAAGAGCATTATAAATTTTGAAGTTGTAGAAGGTGACACTCCTGGCTTCTTAAAACACTTTGAGAAGAAAGTGGACATTGATTACAAACTTCTAAGAATCATTCAGAGAGATGATGGTGAAATAGAAACCAAAGAAGTTCCTATTAAAATGAAATCTTTCAAATCGGGAGATACTTTTGTTTTAGATGCTTGGGATGACATTTATGTCTGGATAGGTAAGGATTCACAAGTTAGAGAAAAGTATGAAGCGGGAAAAATTGCCCGAAAATTGGATGTTGAAAGAAAAAGAAAGCCTTTTGTTTATACAGTAGAAGAAGGTCAAGAACCTGAAGGCTTCAAAGAGTTCGTCATCGAAGCAGCAAGAATAGATAAAGAGCTAGAAAAGAAGAAGTAGATGACTTAATTCTTATTTTTCTCTACTTTTTTTTATTATCATTAACAAGAAAGATTAATAAGGAAAATTTTCCTTTTAATATTTGGGATGAAAAAAGTAAAGATTATTCCACCAAAAAGAAAACCTAGATTAACTAAAAGACTTTCTTATAGAGTAAAAATAGAAGAAGCTAGCGAAGATAAAATATATGAAGAAAACAATTTCCCTTCATTAGATTTGACCAAATTCCCTTTTGTTGTTCTTAAGCATTTTGAAGAGGAAGAACAAGGAAACTACATTCCTTTAAAAGCTCCGATTATATTCAATAAAACATATTTACTTCGACCAAGTGAAGATCCAACTCAGCTATTGTTTATGTTATATATTGATTATGGATATGTTAAAAAGAATAGGTTAGATTTTTTTGTAGAAAAAGATGAAAGTTCAGAAAGAAGTTACAAATTGAAAAGTACTTGTCTAATTAGAATTTTTAATCATAATAAGTGTGAAATAGGGTTAACCCCTATGCTTCATTCCTCTTTCTTTCCAGAACATCCCATTTCCTTTAAACCTCAATTATTTGTAGGGTACATAAACAATCTAGCTGAAAAAACACTTTACTATTATGTTATAGAATGCTACGATGAGAACAAGAAGTTAATCGCTTCTACGGAATTAAAATGGTTGAAAACAGGTCACAGAGATTTAAAAAGTCCTTTCTTCTTTCTTGCAACTTCTGATTTACACGGAGGAAAAGGAGCATGGTTTAGAAGGGGAAAAGCTTGGGGTCTTTTTCCAAGACAAAATAAGAGATTAGTCAAATTAATAGATCATATAACTTCTAACCAGAATGATTATTCCTTCAATAAGGGTTATGACTTAGCAGTTTCTTCAGGAGATACTACTGAAAATGCCTCTTATCACGAATATTGGAGTGATTTATTTAATTGCTGTTCTCCCCTATTCTCATCTGTCCCCTTTGTTCCAGCAATAGGGAATCATGACTATTATCAAGGGGGTTTTTGGAGAGGTAATTGGACAGGCAATAAAAAAACTAGAACTAGTAGACATTTCCATGCTTTTGTTCACACACCAAGAGAACATGGGAAAGAAGGTCATTACTATTCCTTTGACCATGGAAACGCTCACTTACTTTACATAGATTCAAATGGTGATAAATGGGGAAACGAGAAAATGGGGTGTGATAGTGATCTATGGAGATGGGTGGAAAAAGATTTAGCTGACTGGAGGTCAAGGTTACATCAGCAAAAGGGGCCTCAGTTTTGTTTAGCTTTCCTTCACAGTTCTATTCTTACTTTGGGATACTTTGGAAGTTCAAGAGAAGGATCAGATGAAAAAGCTCAAAGATGCCTAACACCACTTTTTAGAAAATATGGTGTTAATGCATGTTTTTTTGGACATGACCATATTTATCAGAGGTCAAAGTGGGAAGATACACAATATATTTGTGTTGGAAGTTCTAGTGGAACTATAGCAGATTTCTTTGCTTCCAAACAGAAAAAAACTGATTACACAATATATAGGGCAGAAGATTTCAAAAAAGCTCGGGGATATGGTGTTGTCTTTATTCCACCAAGATTGGATCTTATGAATGATACAGAGCAAAAGAACTATATTGTGTGGTTAAACTCGCTCAAAGGACAACTTATGAATAGTAAAGTGAAAGAATACTTCAACATTGATTATTTAGATGATTTTAACTATTCATATAAAGAAATTGAAAAACCGAAGAATAAGGATAGAAAGGAAGCTCTAATTAAAAATGAAATACTTGCAAATCTTTTGAAAAACATTTGGTGGAGATATTATACTGTAAGTGGACACTTCTTTGATCACGCATTTATGACTCCTAATTTGGATAATTTCGATTCATCGGGTAAAAAAAATTATGAAATAAGTTGTCTAGAAGAGCACGTAAGATAAAAAGAAAAAGAAGAAAAAGGAGTTATTTAGCAGGTTTCATGCTTGCGCCACATTTGATGCAGAAGCTTGAATCAGCTGGATTCTTAGCATCACAGAATGGACAAAGGATTTCTTCACTTGGGCCTACAACTGCATCAAAATCTTTCTTTGATGGAGCTTTCTCTTTCTGCTCAGTTGTGATAGGTTTTTCTTCTGGTTTATCCTCTTGAATTGGTTCTCTTTTTACTACAGGTTTGCTCTTCTTAATCTTAGAAGGATCTACTTGAGTGTAATCAAATAGAATTCCTCTTTCGACATCAAAAGCATAAGGAGCAAGTCCAAGATTAATTATTTTCCAAGCATCGCTTCTTACGAATTCTGTTGAAGTGTTTATTAATCTGGCAATATCACGTAAATAGATAGCTTTGTTTCCTTTAACCATTCTTATCACTTTGTCGCGTCGATTACGATTTGCGAAGAAAACTATGATTGATATACCAACTAAAGTTAGTGGCATAGCAGCAATACAGAACCAACTAGTTTGAGTAAGACCAAGAATGAAGAAGAATAAGGCAATCACTGAAAGAACTCTTTCAGCTAAGTAAGTTTGATCCCATGTCTCTTCAACCCATTTTAAGAATCGTGGTCTTTTAGTAGAATATTCTTTTCTTCCACTTGCGCTAACATAATTTGGAGATATGTTTTCTATAGCTGGAAGTAAAGGTTTTGATTCATATCTGTGGCGAGTACGAACGGATGAGCGAGGTTTAGAAGTTGCAGCGGGAGCTATAGGAGCTACAGAAGCTGCAGGAGCTCCAGGTACATCAACTTCTTTTTCAGATACAGTCTTTTCAGATGGTGGGGAATATCTGTAGTATTTGTCTCTAGTCCTTTCACGCTTATCTCGAACTCTTCTATCATAACCATTAGATCTGTAATCATAAGTTCTTCCAGATCCAGTGATGGGCCAGATGATCAGATATTTAATGAAGTAGCCAAAAGTTAGTAAAACCATAATAGCTGTGAAGAAGGCAAGAATTATACCTAAAACACCCACTGTAATCATTATAGCTTTGTGTGTAGTCAATACAAACAACTGTATTTCCAGAGTACCATTAGCATTATTGAAAGCAACTATGAAGTAGTCACCTGAATAATCAGCTTCTATAAACTTAAAAGAGCGGAAACTGTCAGAATGATATTCGAATTCGTCTATCGTACTAGCATTTTCCTTATCCCAAAAGTAATAAGAATTAAGTGAGAGTACGTATATATCATAATCATTAGAATCACCATGTTTCATGTATGCAAAGAGAATTTGACCATCATTTTCTATTTGAAAAATATTATATGAATACGGATCCACGGAATATTCTTGGGTCATAATCCCTCCATTACTAAAAACGAAACCTGCTAATATTCCAATAGGAATTATTGTAATTGCTATAAAAACTATTGAAACTATTGCCAGTCCATTTAAGTATTTAACATCTCTACGAGCCATATTTTCACCTATATATTTTAGTTACTACGTTAGTAGTAAATAATAAATAGCTTTATATAAATGTATCTTTTCATATTATATTGAAGATGAGTAAACAGACTGAATTAGTGGATAAATTGAAGATGTTAGGTTTTTCTGAGTATGCTTCTAGAGCTTATCTTGCAATTGTCAAATTAAAAGAAGGAACAGCTCCAACTATTGCTGATGAATCTAAAGTTCCTAAAGCTAAAATCTATGAAGTACTAGACGATTTGTATAAGAAAGGTTTTGTAGGTAAAGATGAAGATTCAAAGCCTGCTGTTTTCATTGCACACAACCCTTTACAACGTTTTCAACAATGGATGGAGCAATTTACTGATCTTTCTGAATACCTTGAAAGTATTTTTGATACTTCTGGTCCTACTCGCGAATATGGCTTTTACACTGTTGGAAATTTTTCTGAAAAGCTTGATGCTAGAGATTACATTTACATCTTTGAACAATTCGATGAACCCCAAGATAGTCTTTTTAGTAGATTCTTCGAGGGTAAAATTACTAATTACTATAATGTAGGAGGACCTACTTCTTCTCTCTTAGCAATAACTGAAAAGAATATGGTAATATTATTAGAGAAGGAATCTAGAGTTCAGTTTATAGCTATTGAAGACTTACTCTTCAACAAGTTCATCAATATGCTTTTTGCTCTAACGCCTGTTAATCGAGCAATTACCGAAGAAATGGAAAGTACAGCAAGAGGAGAGAAGATTCTCTATATAGATTCAATCATATCGACAACAGGTGCAATAACTGGGCAAGACGGGAATATTTGGGTAACTGAGGAAAGATTATTTATAAGAACTCCAGGTAAAAGCGTTTATGCACGCCCAATCTCCACAGTTTCAGCTATACAAGAGTTTGAGGATGGTAGTCTGAATTTAGTTATTTCTTTAAGAGACGGTTCAATGGAAGAAAGTCAAATATTCACTTATTCTGATCCTGCAATTATTATCAATTTGATAACATTTCTGAGAGATAAATAGAATAAGAGATTCGCTTCTAAGTTTTTATCTTCATAACTTTTTTTTCATGCAATTAAACCTATTATTCTTCCCTTATAACTTGAAGTTCCTTTGTTCTATATCTTTCTGCTACTTCTTCAAATTCTCCTAAATATTCTGTTTTTGGGGGTATGAGAGGTTCTTCTTTCATTATATCATCGATAATTTGCTCTATAGTAATTATAGGCTTATAACCAAGAGCTTCAAGTTTTGAAGTCTCAAAGATCCAGTCTTTTCCAATCATAACAGCGTATTCTCGGTTGAAAAAAGGCTCTCTCTTTGGAAAAGTAACAAAACCTATTAATTCGATTAAAAATGCTCCTAGATAAGCAATGAGATAAGGAATATGGATTTTGAAACGGTTTTTCCCTACTAACTTCTTTTCTAACCTTCGAATAAAGTCTTTAATTGTTATGTTAAATGAGACTACGTTATATGTCTCAACTTTTGTTGTTTTTTCCATCAGTGTTAATTCAACTGCTTGAGCAATGTCATATGGATGAGCAAATGCAACGAGATGTTCTGCTTTCCCTATAATCGGAAAAATGTTTCTTTTTACTAGATTTTTCACAATGGGATAGAAGTGTCTATCGTATCTCCCTGAGATTATAGGAGGACGTAGAATGACTGCATTCAAACCATTTTCTTCGCAATAAATTTGAACTAAGAACTCTGCTGCTAGCTTTGATTTAGAATAGTGCCCTATAGATTTCGTTTTATGTTCTTCTTTTACTGGGAATTCTAATTTCGTACCATAAACACTTGTTGTGCTCACAAACAGGAAATTTTTAACGTTCGCATTTTTGCATGCTTTCAAGAGATTATTTGTTCCATCAACATTTACTCTATAAAAATCCTTATTCTTTGTTTTTTGTCTAATAGCTCCTCCTATATGTAGTACTGTATCTATATCTTTTCCTTTTAATGCTTCTAGAAGAGAACTATAATCTGTAAAATCTCCTGTGACATATGTTACACCATCAAGTGGTTGTGTAGGTATTTTACGAACTAAACCATATAATTCATATCCATTTCGATAGCTAAAATACCTTAGAACACCTAAACCTGTACAACCAGTTGCTCCAGTTATTAATAGCTTCTCCATAACAGAATAGAAAAAAAGAAGCTTTTACATAAAGCTTGCTCTTGCTTTATGAATTAAATTTGTCATGGAGTTATTTGTAATGAAATGGGACCTATTTTTTTCAATTCTTCTACAAATTCTCTTACAACATCTGCAAATCTGTGACCTTCAGATGCTGAGACGAATTCGAAACGCACTCTATTTGGATCTACTCCCATCTCCTTAAGGTATTTTTTCAATAGTTTAATCCTACGATTTGCTTTGTAATTACCTGATTTATAGTGACATTCACCGAAATGGCATCCTGAAATTAGTACACCATCAGCGCCTTTTTTTAGAGATTCTAGTATAAAAACTGGTTCTATTCTTCCTGAACACATTACTCTTATTATCTTAATATTAGTAGGATATTGTATCCTGCTTGTACCAGCTAGATCTGCTCCTGCATAACTACACCAATTACAGAGAAATCCTATGATGTTTGGTTCAAATTCATCCATTTCAATTCTCTCCAAATGCTTTTATTATTGTCAATATTTGACCATCAGTATAGCCTAATTGACGAATAGCTCCATTAAGACATGCAGCTGCACACGTTCCACATCCTTTACAAAGAGCTTCATTAACTCTTGCGACATCTGTTGTATGTCCTAAATACTGTATTCTCACTAGTTCAATAGCTTGGTAAGGACAAGCATCAACACAAAAACCACAAGCACGACAAAGTGTTTCATCAACATACGCTATTGTTGCTTCAATCTCAAGTTCTTTTTGGGAAAGAATGTTACAAACTCTAGAAGCAGCACTACTAGCTTGAGCTACGGTATCTGGAATATCTTTAGGACTTTGACAGCTCCCTGCTAGAAATATTCCATCAGTAAAAGTATCAACAGGTCTAAGTTTGGGGTGAGCTTCTAAGAAGAAACCATCAGCACTAAGATTGATATTCAAAGTCTGTGCTAATTCTTTCGAATCTTCTCTTGGTATAAGACCTGTAGCTAATACAACAAGATCAGCCTCTATGTCAGGATGACCTTCCGCTTTAACCACTACGCCATTACCATTTTGCACTACTTGTATAGTGTCATCTAATTCTCTTCTTAAATAGATTATATTTTCACCTTGCACGCGATTGTAAAATTCCTCAAAGCCTTTACCAAAAGCTCGAACATCCGTAAAATAAATAGTCAGTTCTGAATCTGGAAACTTATCTCTAACCATGTGAGCTTGTTTAGCTGTGTACATGCAGCAGACCCTAGAGCAGTACTCATTTCCATCCTTATCTCTTGAGCCTACACATTGAATAAAAACTATATTCGTAGGTTCTTTGCCATTAACTTCAATATGACCTTCTGTTGGACCAGATGCTGAAACTAGTCTTTCGAATTCCATTCCAGTGATTACGTTTGGAAATTCTCCATAACCATATTTTGTCTCTGCAGTAGGATCAAATGAATCAAAACCTGAAGCTACTACAATTGCTCCTATATCTAGTTCGATAATTTCATCTTCTTGATCATATTTTATTGCTTCTGCTTCACAAAAAATTGAGCAAGTTTCACATTCATCAAGTAGAAAATGTATACACTTCTCTCGATCTATAACCGGTATCTTCGGAACAGATTGTGGAAAGGGAATATAAATCGGATGTCTTTTAGCTAATCCTTCATTAAATTCAGATAAGATTGGATTAGGTTCTCTTAAAGAAAGCTCTTTTAATTCGAGCGTTCTGGCACCAGTTGGACAAACTGAAGCACAAGCACCACAAACTCTACATATTTCTGAATGGGTTTCAAAAGGTGGTTTAATATCCCTTTCAATTCCTCTATTGATAAAATCTATAGTACCAACACCCATTCTTTCTTGACAAATACGAGCACATAAACCACAGAGTATGCAATCTTCATCCTTTTTCTTAAATCTAGTTTCTTTGACACCAAATTGTTCTGCAAGTTCTTGTATCTTCTCAGATTCAGGACATCGAGCAAGCATTAATTCAACCATTATTTTACGTCCTTTCAAGACTCTTTCCGTATTTGTTTGTACTTCTATACCTTCCATCACTGGAAATTGACACGAAGTATGATACATAATATTACCATTATGATTTATCTCAACTACACAGAGTCTACAAGCGCCATAAGGACTTAATGCTTTATGATAACAAAGTGTTGGTATTTCAATACCAATAGAATTAGCAGCTTCCAATATAGTTTGTCCTTCTTTTACTTCAACTTCTTGTCCATTTATAGATAATTTTACCATTACAAATCACCACTTGAAATTGATATTGCATCAAATCTACAGCTATCTAAACATATACCACATTTTATGCACTTTTCACTATTGATAAAGTGAGGTTCTTTTGTCTTTCCTGTAATTGCTTCTTCAGGACATAATTTGAAGCATATTCCACACCCAGTACATTTATCTGGGATAATTGTGTAATGGATTAATGCTCTACAAACTTTAGCTGGACACTTTTTCTCCTCTATATGTGCTATATATTCATCCTTGAAATATCTTAAAGTCGTTAGTACAGGATTTGGAGCTGTTTTACCAAGTCCACATAATGAAAAATCAATGATTACATGACTTAATTCTTCTAAAAGATCAAGATCACTAATTTCTGCTTTACCTTCTGTTATTCTGTTAAGTATATCATATGAAGCATCCAAACCTTCTCGACATGAATTACATGTTCCACAAGATTCTTCACGAGTAAAACCTAAGAAGAACTTAGCAAGGTCAACTATACAGGTATCTTCATCAAGAACTATCATACCACCAGAACCCATGATAGAACCTGCTTCAGAAAGACTATCATAATCGACTGGAAGGTTTATTGAATCCTCCGGTAAACAACCACCAGATGGTCCTCCTGTTTGTATTGCTTTGAATTTCTTCTCTTCTAGAATTCCCCCTCCTATGTCATATATGATTTCTCTTAAAGATATACCCATTGGAACTTCAACAAGTCCTGTATTTTGTATCTTTCCTACTAAGGAGAATACTTTTGTTCCTTTGCTTTTTTCAGTTCCTAATGAGGAATACCAATCGCTTCCTCTTGCAATTATAGGTGGAATGTTTGCCCAAGTTTCGACATTATTGATATTTGTTGGTTTACCCCATAAACCAGAATGTGAAGGAAATGGAGGTCTCATTCTTGGGTCTACAGGTCTCCCTTCTAAGGATGCTATTAGAGCAGTTTCTTCTCCACAGACAAATGCTCCCGCACCTTTAACTATTTTGATATTAAAATTAAATCCAGTATCAAGAATGTTTTTACCTAATAAACCAAAGCCTTCTGCCTGTTTAATTGCATTTCTTAATTTCTCGATAGCAATAGGATATTCGGCTCGAACATAAATGATTCCCTCATTGGAACCTATAGCATACGCTCCAATTAACATGCCTTCAAGGATTGAATGAGGATCGCCTTCTAAGATACTTCGATCCATATAAGCACCAGGATCACCTTCATCAGCATTACAAATAATATATTTAATGGGAGAATCTTCTTTAGAACACATCTCCCACTTCAATCCTGTGGGAAAACCAGCACCACCTCTCCCTCGAAGTCCAGACTTTTTGACTTCCTCTATAACTTCATGTGACTTTAAATTATTTATTACTTTGTAAAAGGATGAGTAACCTCCTCGTGCAACATATTCGTCTATACTATTAGGATCAATAAAACCGCAGTTTCTTAAAGCTATTTTCAGCTGTTTAGCGAAAAATGGATAATCTTTGTATAATGGTACATCTTTGAGATTCTCATTTTTTCCTAAGTGATATTTTTCTTCGTTTATAATAGATTCTTCATCTTCAATTTTCCACAGAATCCAATCTTGTTTGATGTCACCAGCAGCTAATGCTTTGATTAACTCCCTTGCTTTTTTTTCAGTTAAATTACCATAAAACAATTTGGGTTTCCCAGGAAAATGAAAATATAAGAGAGGTTCTATCTGACAAAAACCTATGCATCCTGTTTCAGTTATAATCCAATCTAGGTTTTGGTCCTTTACTTCTTTCTTTATTACTTCATAAATTTTACCAGCACCAGCTGCTAAACCACAAGTTGCCATACTAATTGCAATTCTTGGTTTATCTGGGTAGAGAATCTCTTGTCCTTTTGATTGTATATCCTCTAGAATTTGAAAACGAATTACTTCAGTCATATTTACTAATCACCTTAGCTATTTTATCTGGTCGAAGATTACCAAATGCTTCCCCATCTATGGTTATAACAGGTGCTAAACTACAGCATCCAAGACATCTGACAGGTTCCAGTGTAAATTTCATGTCTTCTGTAGTTTCACCTACATCAATTTTCAATTCACTTTTAATTGCTTCTATAATCTTAGGAGCACCTCTGACGTGGCAAGTTGTACCTATACAGACATTGATAAGATGTTCCCCTCTTGGTTCCAAACTGAAAACATTGTAGAAAGTAGCAATTCGGTAAACTGTACTCAAAGGATAATCTATTTGAGCGGCGACATATTTCAGACTTTCTTCTGGCAAATATTTGAATTCATCATTGATATCTTCGAGGATAGGCATTATTGCCCCTCTTTCATCTTTATACTTGTTTATTATTTCATCCAGAATTACTTGTTCTCCATTTTTTAATTCTGCTTTAAATTCCAAAGGTTCAAGATAAGCTCTGTATTGCGTTGGACAATTTTCCCAACAATCCCCGCAACCAGTACATAAGGATTCATCAATTGACTTTGCTTTCTTGTTAATTTCAACCTTGAAATTGCCAACATATCCTTTAACATTTGTAACTTCAGCATACGTAATAAGTTCAATATTAGGGTGTTTAGCTACATCAACCATTTTTGGTGTTAAAATACAAGCAGAACAATCTAGAGTTGGGAAAGTTTTATCAAGTTGAGCCATTCGCCCTCCAATACTTGGAGTTTTTTCTACTAAATAGGTTTTATAACCCATGTTTCCAATGTCTAATGCTGCTTGAATACCTGCAATTCCTCCTCCTATTACCAATGCATTAGGAGTTACACTAACTTTTTTCTTTTCTAATGGTCTCATTAGAGAAGCACGAAGAACAGATCCTTTAACTAGCGATATAGCTTTTGCTGTTCCTTTCTCTTTATCTTTATGAACCCATGAAACCTGTTCTCTTATATTTACCATCTCAAGACAGTAAGGATTCAGGTTTTCTTCTTCAAGTACAACTCTAAAGGTTGGTTCATGCATTCTGGGCGAACATGAAGCGACAACAACTCTATCTAGTTTTAATTCTTTAATATCTTTCTTAATTAGTTCTTGACCAGGATCTGAACACATATATTTGTAATAACGACTTATAACAACATTTGGTAAAGATTTTGCACTATTAGCAACCTTTTCAACATCAACAGTAGCTGAAATGTTGATTCCACATTCACAAACATATACACCTATTCTCATACAATCAAACTCCTTCGCTTCTCCAAGATTCCTCCTATTTGTGCAATAACTTGCTTATTGCTAAAATGGTTCATTGAAATTGCTCCAGTGGGACATGCAGCAGCACATGATCCGCATCCCTTACAAACTACATCATTAACTTTCATAATTTTATTTTCACTATCAAATTCCAAAGCTGAAAATGCACAAAGTTTTTCACAAATCCTACACCCACTGCACAGATCCTCATTAATCACCGCAGAAATAGCTTCTATGACCACTTTTCCTTGTGCTAAAGGTATTGTTGCTTTTACTGCAGCACCGCTTGCTTGAGCTACTGCATCAGGAATATCTTTAGGACTTTGACAACATCCAGCTATAAATATTCCATCTGTAAAAGTATCTAAAGGTCGAAGTTTGGGATGAGCTTCTAAAAAGAAACCATCTGCACTTTGACTAATATTTAGCGTTTTTGCAAAATCTTTCGAATCAGCTCTAGGAACTAGTCCTGTAGCAAGTACAACAAGATCAGCTGCTATGTCAGGATGACCTTCAGCTTTAACCATTACCGCACTACCATTATGTACTATCTGTATAAAATCATTTAATTCTCTTCTTAAATAGATTACATTTTCGTTTTGCACGCGATTGTAAAACTCTTCAAAACCTTTACCAAAAGCTCGAATATCAGTATAATATACGAATATTTCAGAATCTGGAATTTTATCTCTAACCATATGAGCTTGTTTTGCTGTGTACATACAGCAAACTCTAGAACAGTACTCGTTACCATCTTTATCTCTAGAACCTACACACTGAATGAAAACTATTTTCTTAGGTTCCTTACCATTTATTTCAAGATGTCCTTCTGTAGGGCCAGCTGCATTCGCTATTCTTTCAAACTCCATTCCAGTGATTACATTTGGAGATTCTCCATAACCATATTTTTTTTCTGTAGAAGGATCAAATGAATCAAAACCTGTTGCTACTACAATTGTTCCCACATCTAGCTCAATAATTTCTTCTTCTTGGTTGAAATCTATTGCATCTCTTTCGCATGCTGCAACACAAAGCAATTCACTACCACATTTTCCAAATTTAAGCATATTACAGCGTTCTGGATCGATTGTATATTTCAGTGGAACAGCTTGGGGAAAGGGTACATAGATAGCACTTCTTTTACTCAGATTTTCATCAAATTCGTTTAACACTTTTCCTTTTAATCGACAAGCTTCTGCGCACAACCCGCAACCTACACATTTTTCAATATCAACATATCTAGGCTTCTTCTTTACTTTAACATTAAAATTACCAATATAACCACCTACCTCTTCAACTTCAGAGTAGGTGAGTAGTTCGATTTTTGGGTGTCTTGCTACATCCACCATCTTTGGTGTTAAAATACAAGCGGAACAATCTAAAGTTGGGAAAGTTTTATCAAGTTGAGCCATTCGCCCACCTAGACTAGGACTGCTTTCGACAAGATAGACTTGAAAACCATTATTTGCAATTTCAAGAGCAGACTGTATACCGGCTATCCCACCACCTACAACAAGTGTTTTGGGAATAACATCAACTTCTTTTCTTTCTAAAGGTTCTAAAAATGCTGCTCTAGCAACGGCACCAGCGACTAGATCTATTGCTTTCAGAGTAGCTTTCTCTTTATTAGAATGAACCCAAGAAACATGCTCTCTAATGTTAACCATTTCAAAACAATATGGATTTACTCCTGTTTCTTCAACAACTGATCTAAAAGTAGATTCATGCATTCGTGGAGAACATGAAGCAACAACTACTCTATCAAGATTAAAATCTATGATATCTTTTTTTATCGATTCTTGACCAGGATCTGAGCATGTGTATTTGTTAAGTCGACTAATGACTACATTAGGGAGAGATTTAGCTTCTTCTACTACTTTGCCTACATCTACTGTAGCTGCTATATTAATACCACATTCACAAACGTATACGCCTATATTCACTTTTATCCATCCTTTTCACATATCGCCTTGAAGATTTTTTAATTGATTATACGAAAAAACAGGACCATCTTTGCACACATAGAGATTTCCTATATTACATCTTCCGCAGAATCCTATACCACATTTCATTCTCATTTCTAAAGTTGTAAATATCTGATCTTCAGAAAAACCTAGTTTCAATAGGTTTTGCATAACAAATTTAATCATAATTGGCGGACCGCAAGTAATTGCAATAGTATTCTCTGGAGAGGGATCAAATCTCGTTAAATTATCTGGGACGAACCCTACATAATGATTCCATCCTTCTTCCTCTACATCTATCGAAAGATGAACATCACTATCTTCTCTTTTTTCTAAATCAGCTAATTCTTCCTTATAACAAAGATCTCCAGTAGTTCTTGCTCCATAGATAATATCTAGCTTGTTGTATTTTTCTCTATTATCAATTGCATAATTAATGAGAGCGCGAAGTGGAGCTTGACCTATCCCTCCTCCAATAAAGAGTAAGTTCTTATTTTTCCAACCATCAACATCAAAATGGTTTCCATATGGGCCTCGAACTCCCAATGTATCTCCAACTTCACATTCATGTAAGGCTGATGTTACTTTACCTAGTTTCATTACACTAGCTTCAATATAGCCTTTTTGAGTAGGTGAAGAGGAGATAGCAAAGAAACATTCTCCTGAGCCAAATAGACTTACCATAATACATTGACCAGGTAAAAAAGTGAAATTCTTTTTAACCTCTTCGTCTTGAAAAACTAACTTAAATGTTTTAATTGCTCTTTCTCCTATTACTTCATTTCTTATTTCATCGATTGTTACTATCCAAGGTTGATAAGGATTCTCTGTCATACTTTAACCTCCCTAACTTTAGCAATTACATCTATGATATCAATATTTACAGGACAGAATTCAATACATCTTCCACAACCCGTACAAGCTGTATATTCACTGTTTTTTGGAAAGTAACTAAATTTGTGATAAACCCTGTTTCTTACTCTGTTCATCCTTGCAGGTCTTGGGTTGTGACCTGATGCATGCATAGTATATTCTGAGTACATACACGAATCCCATACACGAATTCTAGCACCTTCTTTTAGGGTTGCTTCATCTTGCATATCAAAACAATGACAAGTTGGACAAAGGAAAGTACAAGTTCCACAACCAATACATTTCATTGCTATTGAATGCCATAATTGACTTTCAAATATTTCATCTAGTTTTTCTACAACACCCTCTAATTTCATATTGCGCTTTATTGTGTCAATTGCTTCTTTTTCAGCTGAATCCTTAAGGTTTTTATCTTCTTCAGTAGCTTTTTCGAATAAGTCAGTTATTTTTTCTACAAGTTTCTTACCTTTGTCACTTATAGTTTCAACAAAAAACTTTTCACCAATATCTGTAAATAAGATATCCACAAACTTAGAAGAAGTGGGACTGTCTCCGAAAGATGTACAAAAACAATTAACTCCAGGATTATTACAACTCAATCCTATAAGAACACTATTTTCTCTTTTAGATAAATACAAGGGATCCTTAAAATCACTATCAAAAACAGTATCCAAAATGCTAAAGCTCTTTGCATCACAAGGACGAATTGCGAAAATTATTTTTTTATCTTCAGAAATTTCTTTTGGTAGTATTTTTCCTTTCCTTCCAGGTTTAAATTTAAACAAAGTCTCAGTTTGTTGAAGTAGAATAGATTTAGGTGGTAATCGTGAATTAACAAAGTCTAAGTTAATATCTGAGGGTTTGGAGATTAGTTTATATTCAAAAATATTATCTTTTCTCGTTGGAGCAAAAACATCATATTCATCTGACAGTTTTTCAATGAAAGTTGGGAGTGTTTTTTTTAGTAAGACAAAGCTATCCATTTTTTAACCTCACAAAATAAATTCCTCGGGATCATCCGGTTTAAACGTACCTAGTAATGGTTTCGCCTCTTCACTTATACCCGGAATGTAATCATATATCTCCATAATATTCTTCTCAAGTTTCTTATTTAGTTCAGTGAGTGGAATATCCATTGGACAAACACGTTCACATTCACTACAACCAACACATCTGCCTGCTAGATGTAGTGCACGCATTATATTCCAAGCTGTATTTTCCGATAGATTCACTGAACGTCTAACCCATCGAGGATCTAGCTGATCAACCATACATTCCTTACAATAGCATAAAGGGCATGCATCACGACAAGCATAACAACGGATGCATCGTTGAAAATGCTCTTCCCAATAAGCCCATTTTTCTTTTTGAGATTTGCTTTCAACAACTTTTACTTTTTCATAAGTTTCTTTGTTTGTTGATTTTATTTCTTCACCGATTAAAATATCATAAATAGGAGGATTAGGGTATTCACAATTTATACAAGCATCAAAAAGTAATTCTTCTTTTGGAATAGTATGATTCTCTTCATTGAATTTGATAGAGAAACTGCTGTCTTTTTCCTCAATTTCAACAATTTCTGCGTAATTTGGATACCTAGACTTCAGTTTTTTTGGGTTTACCACGCCTGTACAAGGAATACCAATTAGAACAACATCTTCTCTTTTTAGACCCTTTTCTTGAATGATTTGTACAACTGCTCTAGAATCGCATCCTTTAACTACAAGTCCAATTTTCCGAGTATCTTCTTTCTCATCTCTACCCAAAGGGAGTTTCTCTTCTAACTTTGGATAGATTGCTAAATTGTGAACACATAAAGGAGTAAAAATGAATTTTTCAGCTTCTTCAGAAGAATGAGCAAAAGAAGGAGTTACTTCACATCCATATGTTCCTTTTTCGTACCCCACAACGTATTTTACATCTTCTCTAGAAACAGTTTTCTTCACTGCATCTACTAGTTGTTCTTGATTTACCATTCGTTTACCCTCCTTATTTGTTTCATAGGGCCAATTTTCCGAATATCTTCAGTTATTTCTTCAACAACTTCAGCAAATTTTCTTCCTTCTGCTGCTGATACCCAAGTCATACGAACTCTTTCTGGTTCGATTCCTAAAAATTCAAGTAAATTCTTTAAAATAGTTATTCGTCTTCTTGTAAAATAATTTCCGTGTTGATAATGGCAATCACCAGGATGACATCCACCTATTAACACACCATCAGCTCCTTGTTGAAGTGCATTAACAACAAACATGGGATTTATCCTTCCTGAACACATTACTCTAATTATTTTTACATTTGGTGGATATTGCATCCTGCTCGTACCAGCTAAATCAGCACCAGCATATGAACACCAATTGCAGAGAAATCCAATAATGTTTGGTTCAAATTCTTGGATAGTTTCTACTGTCAAAATCCTAATCTCCTCTTTCTATTGTTTTAAGTAATTTCTGTTCATGAGAGTATAGTTCTATTTTCAAAGGCATTTTTCCTGGAAGAGAATGTGTTGCACATGCAAAACAGGGATCATATGCTCGAAATGCCATTTCAACCATATTCAATAAGCCGTCATTAACTACTCCCTTCTTTATAATTCCTTTCGCTGCGTCTCGTATTGACATGCTTATTGCAGCAGAATTATTAGTGGTTGCTACTACTAAATTAGTTTTTTCGATTAGACCTTTTTCATCTAGTTTATAATGATGAATCAAAGTACCTCTTGCAGCTTCAGTAACGCCTATACCCTCTCCTGGTTCTCCAACAGGATTTCTGATATCGCTTGAAGTTATTTCAGGATCGTTGACTAATTCCATTGCTCTTTCAGTAGCATATAGTAATTCTATTAATCTAGCCCAATGAAAAGCTAAAGTAGAATTGACAGGTCTCCCGCCTAGTGTTTCATACATCCTTTTGTATTCATCATTAGCTAACGAAGTAGCCATTCCGTCTGCAGCATTCAACCTTCCTAATGGACCTACTCTATAAATTCCGCTTTCTTTGCCATCAACAAATCCTTTCCAACCTACTTTTGTGAGATAGGGGAATTTAATGTAACTCCATTCTTCAACGTGCTCGTCTATATGTTTGAAATAATCATTAACATCAAATTTGAGAAATTCTTTACCAGATTGATCTGAAACCCTGATTAATCCATCATAGAAATTTACTTTGTTATTTTCATCAACTAATCCCATATTATAAGTTTTCAAAGTATAAGGATCGCTCAGAATTAAATTAACATAATCTTCATTTTTTAATACAATGTCATCAAATAATTTAAGAGAGAATTGTGCAAAATCTATACAAGATTTCGTCAGATTTTTAATTTCATCAGCTTCGTCTTTAGAAAGAGATTTAGAAACTCCACCTGGAAGTCCACAAACTGGATGAGTTGCCTTACCACCAAGTATTGCAGTTATTCTTTGTCCATATGACCTATGTTTGATAACTTCTTTTCCTATTTCTATACCAGCTTTTTCTATAACTCCAATAATATTTCTCTTTGCAGCTGGAGCAGTAGGGCCTACAACAAAATCCGGTCCTCCTAAGTAATAGAAATGGAGTATGTGATCATAAATGAAATAACCACAATACATGAGTTCTCTTAGTTTTTTAGCTGTAGGAGTAGGATCAACATTGAAAGCAGCATCAAGTGTCTTTGTAGATGCAAAATGATGTGCTACAGGACAAACTCCACATATTCTAGAAGTAATTTGTGGCATATCTTCTGCTCTTCTTCCCTGAGAAAAGCGCTCAAAACCCCTAAGTTCAGGTATTTGAAGATAAACATTCGCAACATCTCCTTCAGGATCTAAAAAGATAATGATTTTTCCATGTCCTTCCAAACGTGTAATGGGATTAATTGTTACAGTTTTCATTCTTTCACCTTCTTGTTTATTATAGCAGTAGGTAAGCCATATTTGTAAAAAGTACCAACTGGATCAACCACTTGTTCAATCAGCTTTTCTACTTCTTCATCACTCATGTTTTCTTCATCTTCTAGACCTAGAATTGAAGCAATAGCTGATATCATACTTGCACCTTGGTCAAGTGAATTGGGCGCGGGACCACCACAACCAGTACAAGGCATATTAGCATCTAAACACTGAGCTTTACACCCTCCTCGTGTCGCAGGACCTAAACATATAACTCCTTGTTCAAGAAGACACTTTTCCTCAATTGTTTCAAGTTCGTAGATTCGTTTTATCTCTTTTATTGTCTTTTCAGATTTTTCAAACCTACATTCATCACAAACAGATTTTAGTGGTCCAATAATAGACCCTTTTGGGGGTAATTTATTCTCAGCAATAGCTCCTATAGCTGTCATAATCAAATCAGGATGGGGAGGGCAACCAGGTAGAAAATAATCTACCTCAACAACTTGATCAAGACTCTTAACAACATCATAGAATTCAGGTAGAGTTAAAATCCCTTCTTCAACTTCTGTAGATGTTTTTGGTAAAATTTTTTGAGGATTTGATGTGGAAGGATTTTCAAGATAAGAAACACGAAAAACTTCATCTTTACTCGCTAAATTAGCTAATCCTGGGATTCCTCCATTAACTGCACATGCTCCAAAGGCGATTAGAGTTTTGGATTTCTTTCTGAGAAGATTTGCTAGATGTTCATGTTCAGATGTTCTTATCGATCCATTGAAAAAACAGACATCAATATGATTATCTTCCATTTCTTCAACATCTTTGTATTTAAAATCAAGAGCTACTGGCCAAAAAAGAATGTCTGCAATAGCAATAACATCTAATATTTTCTCATCTATGTCTAAAACAGCAATTTCGCAACCACCACAGCTGGCTGCCCAATAAAAAGCTAATTTTAACTTACTAACGGTATTAGTAGTAGTTTTTTCATCACTTTCTTCTATATTCATATATTCACCTTTTGAAGGTAATAGATGTTGTAGAGCTTAATGAAGTATCTTAGTTTAATTAAGTATTGGGCTATAATGGGTTTTTTTGATGCAGCTTTAAGCATCTTAACAATTTATATAGATATTTCTGCAATATGATATATTATAAATCTTTCTTGTGCTAAAACAGTTCAAATATCCAAAAATACTGTTAAATAATTAAAAAAAAATTCATTTGCGTCTAAGTAGAAGTGAAATAATATGTATCGATAATACATATATTAAATTGCAAATTTGTGCATTTTGGGAATCCACAGACTTTATAGATTCATTAAAACTATTCTTATTTATTAGTATACTAGGATTACTCGTGAAAGTGAGATCGCTTATGTTTGAATGAAGTTCTAGATATAGTGATATAATATAAGATGACGTTTTAGAATACCTTATAAATACGATGGAAAATCCTACTGCAGAATGAAAACATATAAGATGTCTAAAGAAAAGTTTCCAGAATTCGTAGAACTCATAAAGACCAAAGGGAAACTTTATGGACCAGTTAAACAAAAGGAGAAATATTCTTTTGAGGAAATTAATGATCATTCAGATTTAGATTTCGACTATCAAAGAACAGTTATTAGTCCAAAGAAGTTTCTCACTCCACCTCGTTACAATACTTTACGTTTTGTAAAATTTGGACAAACAGATGTTTTTCCTGATGATGAGCTACAAATAGTTCTGGGAGTACATCCGTGTGATATTCATGCTATTAAGATCTTAGATAGATTATTTCTAGGTAACATCAAAGATCCATACTACGCAAAAAGAAGAGAAAATCTAATAATAATCGGTCACTCTTGCCTTCCTGATGAGAATTGTGTATGTCAATCAACAGGAACTGATATGGTTGAAGATGGATTTGACATGTTTTTCACAGAATTAAAAGATTATTTCTTAGTTTGGGTGGGTTCAGATAAAGGACTTAGTATTGCTATAGATGCAGGAGACCTATTGAATGAAACTATTTCGGAAGAAGAAATTCAAGAGTATGTCAGATGGCAACAAGATAGATCAACAATGTTTAAGAAAGAAATCCCTTCTTTCAAATACTTAGCCGATATTATTCACTTGAACTATGATAGTAATGTGTGGGAGCAGTTTGGAGAAAAATGTCTTTCTTGTGGAACATGCAGCTTAGTCTGCCCAACTTGTAATTGTTTTAATGTTAATGACAAAATTAGTATGAATGCAGAAGAAGGTTTCAGAGAAAGAATGTTAGATAGCTGTACTCTTCCACACTTCTCCATGGTTGCAGGAGGGCATGATTTTAGACCAGATAGAACATCAAGATTGAAATTATATTTTACTCACAAATTAAAAGAATATATCGGGAAATATGGACAACCCAGCTGTGTAGGATGTGGACGTTGTATAGCATACTGTCCAGTTGATATAAATGTAATCTCTGTTTCTGAAGCGCTTCTTGAAGAAGTATGCAAAAAAGTGGAGGAGTGTTAAATATGACATTAGCTAGTAATGGTAAAAAAATAGAAACTTACAAAACTAATCCAGTAGAAATATTGACTCTTAAGGATCTGACCAAAGATACTCGATATTTTAAAGTAAGATTCAAAGAGGAGAAGTTGAATGAGAATTTCAAGTATAGACCCGGTCAATTTGTTATCTTTTCTATTCCTGGTGTTGGAGAAGCTACTTTTTCATTATCATCCCCTCCAACGAGAAGAGGTTTCATAGAATTTGGTATCAGAAAAGTAGGTACTTTTACTGATGCACTTTTCAAGCTTAAAAAAGGTGACACTTTTCATTTAAGAGGTCCTTATGGAGATGGTTTTGAACTTGAAAGTCTAAAAGGAAGAGATCTAATAATAGTTACGGGTGGATTGGGTGCTATTCCTTTACGTTCAGTACTGCTTTACGTTGAAGATAGGAGAGAAGAATATAACCAAGTTTTCTTCTTGAATGGAGCAAGAAATCCTGGAGAAATGCTTTACAAAGAAGACTTCACTGCAATGGCTCATAGAGAGATAATTGAAACACATCTCTCCGTTGATAACGATGACACTGGAGAATGGCCTTACAATATTGGTGTGGTTACAACACTTTTTCCAAAAATATCTGATAGAGTGGTTAGCGAGAACACTACAGCGATAATCTGTGGTCCGCCAATCATGTACAAATACGTAATTCAAGAGCTTTTGAAATTGAATGTACCAAAAGATCAGATACTAATGACACTTGAAAGAAGAATGAAATGTGGTCAAGGACATTGTGGACACTGTGCAATCGAAGGGAGATATACTTGTCTAGAAGGACCTGTTTTCACGTATTATGATGTTCAACATATTAAGGAGCTGATTTAAAATGTGGATAAGAGAAAAGAAACCAGTTGTTGGTGTTTTCGGTTTTTCAGGATGCGCTGGAGATCAACTTGCGATTTTACATATGGAAGATGATTTAGTAGATTTCTTTACTAGTGCTGATATCAAATTCTTCCACATGGCTCAATCACATCAAGAAGTACCTGAAGTTGATATAGCTTTAGTTGAAGGAAGTATTAATACTTCGAAACAAGAGAATGAATTAAAGGAAATAAGGGAAAAGGCTAAAATTGTTGTTTCCTTAGGAACATGCGCTTGTTACGGTGGTATCCAGTACTTAGGTGAAAATGAAACTGAATTCAAAGAAAGAATGGAATATGTTTATGGAAAAGATGGTAAAAATCCCGAATTTCTAGATTTAGTTGGACAACCTCAAGCAGCTGAACCTATAAGTAAATACATAAAAGTCGATATAATGATTCCAGGCTGTCCTATAGCCCCAGAAAACTTCGTACCTATTTATACAAAATTAATATCTGGACTATTTCCACAGAAATATCCTTACCCTGTTTGTGTAGAGTGTAAATACAAAGATAATGACTGTTTCCTATTGAAAGGTAAATATTGTCTTGGTCCAGTAACAGCTGCTGGTTGTGATGCTATCTGTCCTTCTCTAGAAGTTTCTTGCGTAGGTTGTTTTGGTCCATACGAAGGTTCAAACTATCCTTCCATGATTGAAAAACTGAAGGAAATAGGCTTAACTGAAGAAGAAATTAAACGAAAACTTAGAATGTTCGGGGGCGATGTCCTCGAAAAGAATTTAGATGGTGATAACTAATGACAGAAAAGACAATAAGAGTTGATGTGTTATCTAGAGTTGAAGGTGACGGTGGGATTCAAGTTCATGTTAAAGATGGTAAAGTTGAAGGTGTTATAGTAGATATCTTCGAAGGCCCAAGAATGATTGAGGCTTTAGTAAGAGGTAAAACAATTCATGAAAGCATCTCACTTGTATCTAGAATTTGTGCTATATGCACAGTTTCTCATAGGTATGTTTCGATTAAAGCAATTGAGAACGCTCTAAAGTTTGAAGTTCCTGAAAAAATTAAACTTTTAAGATATTTGATGCATTTAGCAGAATTTATTGAATCACATGTTTTACACGTTTATTTCCTAGCTTTACCAGATTTCTTTAGGAAACCTTCAGCTATAGCTCTACTTCCAACACATGGAGAGACAGTTGTAGAAGCAATCACACTTAAGAAATACGGAACAGAGTTGATGAAACTTACCATGGGAAGAAAAATTCACGGAGAAAACCCTCAAATCGGTGGTTTCGGAAGAATACCTACTAACAAGGAACTAGATGATTTTGCAGAAAAAGCTAAAGAATATGCACCAATGATAGCATCAACAATAGATGTTCTTGCATCTCTTGAAATTCCAGATTACTGCGAAAGAGAAACAGTTTTCATGTGTTGCAATCCAGCTGATGGAAAATTTGGCTTTGAAGGTGATTCAATCTTGATTTCTACTGGAGAAGAATATCCAGTAGATGAATACAAAAAACTAACAAATGAAAGAGTTGTCCCACATAGTTACGCAAAGCGCTCTCGATATAACAACAAACCTTTCACCGTTGGTGCTCTTGCTAGATTATTACTAATAGGTGATAGATTAACAGGCATAGCTAAAGAAAAGTTCGAGAAATACAAGACAGATAGATGGAAAGTAAATCCTCTCTATAACAATATTTCTCAAGCTATTGAAGCCTTATGGGCATTTGAACAAATACCTGATTTAATAGAGAAAATAAAAGCTCTCCCTGATACAGAAATTATCGTACCAGAAGTCAAAGATGGAATAGGAACAGCTGCAGTAGAAGCTCCAAGAGGGGTACTATACCATTCTTATGAGATTAAAGATCATAAGATTGTAAATGCAGATATTATTACTCCAACAGCACAATTTCTGGATGATGTAGAAGAATTCATTAGAACAGCTGCAGAAAAACTTGTAGAAGAAGATAATGAAGAAACAGAATTACATCTAGAAATGATTGCTAGAGCTTATGATCCATGTATTAGTTGTTCTTGTCATATGGTTAAACTAGTAAAACACGATTAATGGAGATCTATTAATTGTCTTTTTTCTCTTTTTTTCATAAAGAACAAGAGAATTTCATTTTTCTTTGCTTTGGGAATGTTGACAGATCCGATGATGGTCTTGGATTATTGATAGCAAAGAGTCTTAAAGAGAAATTTCCTGACAAAGTAATTTCAGAGGATGAAATAGATATAACATCCTATCTTCTAGAAATAATTGATAATACAGCGATCGAAGTTGTAATAATTATAGATGCTATAGATTTTGGAGCACAACCTGGAACTTTGTTAATTACCTCTAGAATAGATAAAGCTGTTAGACAAATATCCTCTCATCAGCTACCATTCCAACAAATAGTAAAAATCCTAACAGATAATAATAAAGAAGTGGTTCTATGCGGAATTCAAATCAAAACAACAGAATTTATGGGTAAAATGTCAGATGAAGTACTCGAAGGAATCAGAAATTTATTATCTTATTTTGTTGATTAAGCGTTTCTGGCTAGGTTTTTGAATTCCAATAAATCAGTTTAGGCTCTGGTCGTGACACAACTCTTTTGAAATTGTGCTTGAGTTTTCCAACAGCTAAAACTGCATAGAGGCTATGGTTTATCGGTAAATTAATCAATTCTCTAACATCTTTGGAGTGTTCCCAAGCTTTTACTAGATAACCAATATAGGTTGCCCCCAGTTCGATACTCTGAGCCCCTAACATTATATTCTCAGCTGCTATTACGCAATCTTCAAAAGGAGAAGGCATGTTTTCATCTGCGTGTATAAGTATCAGAGAAGAAGCATTGTGGAACACTTTATCTATTTTAGCTTCCCAATAAGTAATGTGACTGTTAAGTCGGTAAAGACTCCTCCTTACTTTTTCTACTTTTTTTCTCTTACCAATAAGCAACGCAAGAAACCGCAAAATAGGCTTAGTCACCTGCTCTCTGATCTTCTTGAATGCTTCAATTACTTCGGATAATATTGTTACAACTTTTTCTCTACCCATCACAATAGTATAATTAACTTTTCGTGCATTATGACCAGTTGGAGCATACCTACCAAATTGAATAAGTCTGAGTATTTGTTCTTTCGATAGTGTTTTATCAGAGAAATATCTAATAGATCTCCTCTGTCTTATTAGCATTAGTGTTTGATCGTAATTGAAATGTTCATTAGCTAAAGGATATTCCGCTTCAACAGAATCTTTGATTAGTCTGTTGTGATAGATTGCGTCAACAGGACAAATTGCTATACAATGACCACAATCATTACATGTTTCTAAGTTTCTAAGTTTTATCTCGTTTTTAGAAGGAAAGAAAATGTATCTAGGACATATGTCTACACATTTATTACACTTAATACAAGTTTTGTCTATTTTTATTATAGGTAAAGAGCGCATTGATTTAGTTTTCAGAGGTTTTACATAAATATTTAGTAAGAGGTTTCTCTGATATTGTTTGAAGAATTAGACATAATCTATTAGTGCTCTCATTCTTTCTATTGTTTCTAATCCTTTTCTTGTTATTTTGTACTTTTTCTGCTTCATTTTTGGTTCTATAACACTTATCAACCCTTTTTTTTCTAATTGGTTTAAGTGTTGATAAATGGACTGCTTAGTAGGACTTTTCCCTAGCGAATTCCAAATCGAGATACCATAGTTCGCTTTATTATTCGCAATGAAGTTTAGAATCTCAAACTTAGTTGTTGAACTCTGAGAAAGCCCCCAAACAGCTTTCTGATGTCCTCTTAATTGTGAAGCAAAGATATTCAATGCATTTATTCCTGTTCCTGTAAGTATTCCTACTGTTCGGCTAACATTAATCTGTTCTGTTTCAACTAGTTGATGAGCTGCAGCTATAACTGAAGCTGATGCAGGTTCAATAAATAATCCTTCATTCTTAGCTAGTTTCATTGCCTTATCTATCATTACACTTGCATCTATCTCAATATCTTTCCCCTTTGTTTGAACTAGAATTTTTTTCACTTCCTCATGTAATTTAGAAGGTTTTGATTCTAGGGATTCAGCGAAGTGAGAAACATGGGTCTTTTTTAGAGATACTGCATAGATACTTGGAATATCCTCGATCCATCCAGATTTAATTGCATCTTCATATCCTCTGAAGATAGAAAGAATCAAAGTTCCTGAACCCTTTGGAACTATTATGGAGCTTATTTCTTTCTTTTGGATGACTAACTCTAGCGCTATTGTTTTCTGTCCCTCTATTGTTAGTATATTACTCTCAGGAGTTGCTAGATAACTGCTTGTAGTTCTTGAATATTCACTAGCAAATTCCACTGCTTCTTCTACTGTTTCTCCTATCTCTTTAACTTCTCCTCCGTATAATTGTATTTGTTCTTTTTTTGAAAGATCAAGATTAAGAGGTAATATGTTGGTCGATTTAATTCCAGCTTTTGCGGAATAAGCGGCTAGACTAATATTAAACGATCCTGTACTTGCTCCAACTATTTTCTTTTGTTTCTTATTTAATGCATCAGATACAATTACTGAAGCTGCTCTATCTCTAAAAGAACCTGTTGGATTACGGAACTCTAGTTTAAGTATCAAATCCTTAATTGGTTTATCTCTAGATATTTTTGTACAAGGAGTGTTACCTTCAGAAAGAGTCATTATTTTACTGAATTGAGGGAGAAAATCGTTTAATGACCACATTGTTGAAAGTTCATAATTCGAATAAGAACAGGCTTCTATAGGCTGTACTTTGTTTAATTCTTTGCATTTTTCACACCAAAGTTGTGTTGTGTTTGCAATCGTCTTGCATTTTTCACAGAATACTTCAATATTAGTCATTCTTATCCCAGATATGTTGATTATTTGAGAATCTCAGTTGCTTGTTCATTTTTATCGATTTCGATATCACTTAAACATAATTCCACCCAAAATTCCTCTAACTGAAAGGATAAAGGATCTTCAAAATCTAAGTAAAAGTCTATATCTTTATTCTTGAGATAATCAAGCAATTTTATCATAATATCTCTCTCGCTCTTTGAACTAACGACAAGCTTCATCATGTTAAGTGTGGAAAACAGAAAGAAAAAGGTTTTGTTTTAAAATCTATTACATATTTTCGTTGGATTTGCAGTATATTGGATATATATTGTTAAACTAGTTTAAGAAAATATTAGAACGTGTTTAGGTGCTCTTTTTTTCATTTTTATTTAGGTTTTTTCGAAAATTATATAAGTAACCTAGTTGAAAATCCCTAATTAGAAGAGTAGTGGACAGATTTTTATGGAGCAAAAACGATGGAAATATTGTGAGGGAATAACTCATGAAATGTCTATTCCTGACATAACATTAATAGATATTTTTCGAAAATCAGCTGATAGTTATCCAGAACGTCCTTCAATATATTTTCAAGGAAAAATAAAATCATATAAAGAAGTAGAAGAA